>CAZVCT010000128.1:0-4883 GCA_964625655.1 uncultured bacterium | reverse complement strand
CCCGAGTTCTTCGGCGAGATGGCCCTGGTCGGCGAGAGCACCCGCAGCGCCACCGTCGTCACCCTGAACGAGGTGCACGCCTACCTCCTGTTCCACGACGACTTCCGGAAGCTCATCTCGGATTACCCCTCGATCAGCCTCAACCTCACCGCCACGCTGGCGTCGCGCCTGCGCGGCATGGACGACGAGTCGCAGATCCTCTCCTACAAGGACGCGCAGGGCCGTGTGGCCTACGTCCTGTTGCGGCTGTTCAACGGCGGGGTCATCGAGCGCGACGCCGAGCGGGCGCTAGTGCGGCTCACGCACCAGGAGCTGGCGAACCTGGCCGGCACCTCGCGCGAGACGGTCACTCGCGCGCTCAAGGCGCTCGAGGGCGAGGGCGTCATCGAGACGCGCCCGAAGGAAGTCTTCATCACCGATCCGGAAGGGCTCGAAGAGATCCTACACGGCATCCGCTGAGCGCCGCGCCGCCAGGCGGCCCTGCAGCTTCGCGCGCACCCCGGGCCAGTCCAGGTCCGTGATGCCGTACACGACCGTGTCGCGGACGTAACCGTCCTTCGCCACCTGGTGGCGGCGCAGCACCCCCTCCTGCCTTGCTCCCAGCGCCTCGATGGCGCGCTGCGAGCGCAGGTTCCGGGTGTCGGTGTGTATCTGCACGCGGTGCAGACCCAGACGCTCGAAAGCGAAACCCAGCAGCAGCAGCTTCGACTCGACGTTCACCCCGCTGCCGAACAGGGCGGGGTCGTACCAGCTGAAGCCCAGCTCGCAGCGCCGGTGGCCCACTTCGATCTCGCTCAGGCGGCTGCAGCCCACCGTGCGGCCGCCCTTCTGCAGCACTACGGCCACCGGGTGCGCGGTGCCGGCGTCACGCTGCCGCGACGCCTTCGCGAAGTAGGCCTCCGCCGTGGCCGGGTCGGTGGGCGTGGAGGTCAGGCGGAACGCCTCCAGGTGCGCCAGGGCGATATCGGTGAGAGCCGGCACGTGCTCCGCCGCCAGCGGCTCGAGCCGTACCAGCTCGCCCGCAAGCACCTCGTCGAACGGGAGCTTGGCGCGCTCCGTGCCGGTCACCGGCGCCGCTGCAGCTGCGGCACGCCCAGGGGCGCGGGCTGAGCGTCGAGGTCGAGGTCGAACGGGACGATCTCGGCGTGGTCGACCAGCCGCTGCACCCCCACGAGGCTGCCGATAACCACTCCGTGCGTGACCACCACGAGGGTGCCGAAGTGGCGGTAGCGCTTGAGCGTCGCGATGACGCGGCCGCGCACCTCCTCGATCGTCTCCCAGCTGGCGTCCTCCTCGACGGGCGCGCGCCCGTCGAAGGTACGGCTGGCGCGCTCGATCAGGCCCGGGTCGGGCTCTGCCAGGGGGTCTTTCTGCGGCAGCCACTCGTGCAGGTCGTGCTCGACGAAGAGCGGCTTGTTGATGGCGCGGCTCAGCAGCGCCGCCGATTCCAGCGCCCGCGTGAAGGTGCTGCAGAGGATGGCCTCGGCTTCCTGCAGGCGGTAGTCGCGCGCGATGGTGTCGATCTGCAGCCGCCCGAGCGGCGTGAGGGGTGCGAAGTCCTTGGCCCAGCCGCGTGCGCCGCGGGCCTCGACCGACTCCCAGTCGGTCTCGCCGTGCCTGACGAAGTAGAGCCTCACGCGGCCGCCAAGCCGACGCGGGTCAGTCGATGAGGGTGAGGGTGACGCTGATGCCGATGCATCCGGTGGTATCCTCCGCATGCGTTCCCGTCGCCTTTCCGATGACCCTATCGGGGGCCTCCAGGTCGGCGGAACGCGTCCCGACAAGGCTAGCAACGGCGCCCCGAAGGGGCTGTTCGAATGTTTACTTCGCTCCGCGCGGACGCCCCTGCAGGGCCCGCGCGGGTACAATGAGGCCGACCAGATGGACTTCCCTACCCTCTACCGCAACATGATGCTCAGCACGGCCGACGCCCCGTTCGTGAGGTCGTTCGTCACCCGCTACGGCTGGCGCCTCGGCGTCGGGCGTTTCATCGCCGGCCCCGACCTCTCCTCCGCCCTGCCCGTGCTTCAGGAGATCGAGGCTTCGGGCCGCAGCATCGTCCTCGACGTGCTGGGCGAGTTCGTCACCTCCGAAGCCGAGGCCCGGGCGGCCGCCGCCCGCATCGAGGAAGCGGTGAGGGCCGCCGCCGCTGCCGGCGTCGAGCGCTACGTGAGCGTCAAGCCCACCCAGCTCGGCCTGGGCGTCAGCAGCGAGCTGGCGTTTGAACTTGCCAGCAGCCTGGCCACCACCTTGCACGAGGTGGGCGGCGACCTGTGCCTCGACATGGAGAACGTGCCGTTCGTCGACCGCATCCTCGACCTGTACCAGCGCCTGCGCGAGGACGGACACCACCACGTGTCGACGGTGCTGCAGTCGTACCTGCACCGCACGCCTTCCGACCTCGAGCGCGTGGTGCAGCTGGCACTGCGGTCCGATCAGGGCGGAACCGAGCTGCGGCTCGTGAAGGGGGCGTACCGCGAGTCGCCCGCGGTGGCGTACCAGGAGCGGCAGCAGATCGAGGACGCCTTCCGCGAGCTCGCGTACCGCGCGCTCGACGCCGGCCTGAAGCTGAACGTCGCGACGCACGACGAGGCGCTCCTGCGCGAGCTGCTCGCGTACGCGCAGGGCGCGAAGCTCGACCACGGGCGCTACGAGGTCCAGATGCTGTACGGCGTACGCAACGGCCTCCAGCAGCAACTAGCCGCGGCCGGCCACCCTGTTAGGGTCTACGTGCCGTTCGGCGACGACTGGTACGGCTACTACAGCCGCCGCCTGGCGGAACGCCCCGGCAACCTGGCGTTCGTCGTACGCGGCATGTTCGGCTGACACAGTCACCGATGCGCGGCCGGGGCGCTCCCCGGCACCCGGGCCAAGGCGGCCCGACGAAAGGATGGTTCTTATGCTCTTCGAACCGTACGTGAACGAACCGTTCGCCGACTACTCGGACCCCGACACGCTGGCGGAGTTCAAGGCCACCCTCGCGAAGGTCGAGGAGCAGCTGGGCCAGGAGTACCCGCTGGTCATCGGCGGCGAGAAGGTTACGACCGGCGACTGGCTGACCTCGTACGACCCCTCGCGCAAGGAGCGCGTGGTGGGGCGCGCCGCCAAGGCGAGCGAGAGCCACATCGAGCAGGCGTTCGAGGCGGCCGAGAAGGCGTACGCGGGCTGGTCGACTCTCAGCATGGAGGCGCGCGCCCGCACGCTGATGCGCCTGGCGGCCATCATGCGGCGCCGCCGCGTCGAGCTGGCCGGCTGGCTCGTCTTCGAAGCGTCGAAGAACTACCTGGAAGCCATCGCCGACGTCGCCGAGGCCATCGACTTCTGCGAGTACTACGCCCGCCGCGCGCTGCCGCTGGGCGAGCCGCTCGAGACGCACGACTTCCCGGGCGAAGAGAACACCACCGTCTACCAGCCGATGGGCGTGGGCGTCGTCATCCCGCCCTGGAACTTCCTCCTGGCGATCATGGTGGGCACCACCGTCGGCCCGGTCGTCGTCGGCAACACCGTCATCCTCAAGCCGTCGCCGAACACCCCGATCGTCGCGAGCAAGTTCATGGAACTCGTCGAGGAGGCGGGCTTCCCGCCCGGCGTCATCAACCTCCTGACGGGCGACGACGCCGTGCTGGGCGACGCCCTCGTCGACCACGCGCGCACGCGCTTCATCAACTTCACGGGCTCGGTGGCGACGGGCACGCGCATCAACGAGCGCGCCGCCAAGCTGCAGCCCGGCCAGTTCTTCCTCAAGCGCGTCTTCCTCGAGATGGGCGGCAAGGACGCCCTCATCATCGACGAGACCGCCGACGTCGACATGGCCGTCGACGCGGCCGTGGCCAGCGCGTTCGGCTTCCAGGGACAGAAGTGCTCGGCGCTCAGCCGCGCGATCGTGGTCGAGGACATCTACGACGAGTTCGTCGAGAAGTTCGCGGCCAAGGCAGCAGCCCTGAAGGTGGGCCCGGCCGACGAGAACCCCGACGTGGCCGCCATCATCAACGAACGTCAGTACGAGAAGATCCTCGGCTACATCGAGGCCGGCAAGGCCGAAGCGCGCCTGGTGGCGGGCGGCGCCCCGGCGGAGGGCGAAGGCTGGTTCATCCAGCCCACCGTCTTCGCCGACGTGCCGGTCAGCGCCACCATCGCCTGCGAAGAGATCTTCGGACCCGTCGTCGCGGTGATGCGCGCGCGCGACTTCGACCACGCCCTCGAGATCGCCAACGGCACGATGTACGCCCTCACCGGCGGCGTCATCAGCAACGACCGCAGCCGCCTCGAGCGCGCGCGACGCGAGTTCCAGGTGGGCAACCTCTACATCAACCGCAAGATCACGGGCGCCCTCGTGGGCGTGCAGCCGTTCGGCGGCTTCAAGATGTCGGGCTCGAACACGAAGGCTGGCGGCCCCGAGTACCTCAAGAGCTTCCTGGAGATGAAGACCGTCACCGAGCGGTTCTGAGCCTCGTTCGCGTCCCTTGGTTGAACGACCGCACTCCGCCCGCTTGCCCTAGCGCAGGCGGGCGGAGCTGTTTCGCGACTCCCATTGGCGGCGCGGGCTCCCACCCCGACGGCACGCACGTCACGAGGCACGGAAGCGGTCTCCACGGCGAGCTTTACAGCCCGGCTCCCAGCGTGGCACCATCGCTTCGATGGCACCCTGCCAAGCCACCGCTCAGCGCCTCGACGAGCTCGCGCGCCTCAGGCGCGTGCGCGACCGCATCGACCGCGAGTACGCGCTGCCCCTGAACGTCCCCGCCCTGGCGGAGGGCGTCAGCATGTCGGCGGGGCACCTCAGCCGGCGCTTCAAGCTGGCGTACGGCGAATCGGTGTACAGCTACCTGATTACGCGCCGCATCGAGCGCGCCATGGCCCTGCGCCGCCTGGGCGACATGAGC
>CAZVCT010000127.1:0-4933 GCA_964625655.1 uncultured bacterium | reverse complement strand
AGGCGCGCGCCCTGGCGCCCAACCGGCCCGAGCCGCTGCGCTTCCTGGCGCAGGCGTACTTCACCACCGGGTGGACGGCGCGTTCCTGGGAGATGTGGCAGGAGTACGAGGCTCGCGGCGGCACGATGGACGCCGGCGCACGGCGCGACGCCTCGGCGACGGCAGCGGAGCTCGGCTACCGGGCGTACTCCTCCGGCGACTTCCGCAGCGCTGCCCGGTTCCTCACCTCCGCGCTCGAGCTGAACCCCGGCGACGCGCAGCTGTCTGCGCTGCTTGGGCAGGCCGAGATGGCGAACGGCAACCTGGCGGCGGCCACGCTCCACCTGCGGCAGGCGGTGGCAGAACTGCCGTCCGTCGAGCCGATGCTCATCCGCGCGCAGCTGGGCGCCAACTACGGCCTTTCGGCGGCCGACGCCTACCTGGAAGGGCTGCAGCGTTACGAGGCCGGCGACTACGCGGGTGCGCTGAGCGAGTTCGAGTCCGCCCTCGCGCAGGCCCCGAACTTCACGGACGCCCTGCGCCGCGCCGCCAGCACCGCCGAGCGGATAGGCCAGGTCGACCGGGCCCGCGAGCTGTGGGGCCGCCTCGTCCAGTTCGTACCCGGCGACCCGCAGGCGAACGCGGCGCTGCAGGCCTACGCGGCGCAGGAGGAGGCGGCTCGAGCAGCGGCTCCGCCCGCGCCCGTGCCGCCGCTGCCGACTCCGCCCGCACCGCGGCCGGCCCCGACGCCCACTCCACCCCCGGCGCCGGAACCCGAACCCGCGCCAGCACCGGCACCGGCACCGGCACCGCAGCCTGCGCCGCAACCGGCGCCCGCGCCGGAGCCACAACCAGAACCGCAGCCTGAACCGGAGCCTGAACCGACGCCGCCGCCAGAGCCGACGCCCCCGGCCGCACCGGAGCCGGCTCCGCCCGTGCCGACGCCGCCCGCTCCGCAACCTGCGGCTCCGGCGCCCGAACCGACGCCACCGGCTCCGACGCCCGAACCGTCTCCGCCCGCCACTCCACCTACACCCGAAGACGAACCCAGCCCACCGCCCGCGCCGTCGAGCCCGCAGATCGCCCTGGCCGACACGGCGATCGAGGCCGCTTCCGCAGCGGCAGGCGGGAACGGGGCCTTCATCTTCCTGAGCGCGCCCGCCAGCGCGCTCCGCGACCTGGTGGAGCCGCTGAACTACGGGAACGGGACGCTGCACCTGCAGGTGGAGGTGGGGTCGCGCCCCAGCGACGAGCCGGTCTGGTTGCAGTTCTGCATCGTGGCGGGCGACCCAGGGGCGGCCAGCCCGATGTGCACGGACGGCGGCTCGCTGCGCCTGCCCGAGTCGGGCAGCGTCACCGCCACCGTGCCGGTCGCCGAGCTGGCGGCGGGCAGCGGGGTCGACTGGAGCCAGGGGATCTCGCAGCTGCTAGTGGTGCTGCGCGACCAGCAGGGGCGCCCGCTGGACGACCGCTACACGCGCACGGCCGAGGGCGAGCCCATCGACCTCTCCCCCTACTACCCGCTCGAGCTGGAGGTGCGCGCCCGCCTGGTGCCGGCCGGCTTCACCTTCGCCGGTTGGTGAGCCGGAGCCCGACCCAACCCGCGTACGAACGGAGAACGGGCCACCCGAAGGCGGCCCGTCAAGGTCCTGGTCCAGTGCTTCAGCGTCGTATCAGCGACCGATCCCCACGTACTCGAGCCCAGCGCTAGTAACCGACTGCCGCTGCAGCAGGTTGCGCGCGTCCAGCACGAGCTTGCCGCGCATCGCCTTGGCCATCTCCTCCAGCGGCAGGTGACGGTACTCGTCCCAGTCGGTCACGACCACGACGGCGTCGCAGCCGCAGGCCAGCTGCACCGGGTCGTCGGCGTACTCGACGGGCAGGTCGGGGAAGTGCCGGCGAGCCGAAGGGATCGAGATGGGGTCGTGTGCGCGCAGCACCGCGCCGCGGTCGTGAAGCTCGCGGATGAGCGTCAGCGCCGGCGAGTCGCGCATGTCGTCGGTGTTCCCTTTGAACGCCAGGCCCAGCAGGCCGATGGTGGTGCCGCGCAGGACCTTCAGCTGCTGCTGCAGCTTGTCGACCACGTACAGGCGCTGGCGGCGGTTCACCTCGATGGCCGAACGCACCAGCTGCAGCTCGTAGTCGTACGAGCTGCCCAGCGCCAGCACCGCGGCGGTGTCCTTGCCGAAGCAGCTGCCGCCCCAGCCGATGCCGGCGTTCAGGAAGCGCGGCCCGATGCGCTGGTCGAGGCCGATGGCGCGCGCCACCTCGGTGATGTCGGCGCCCACCTTCTCGGCCAGGACCGAGAACTCGTTGATGAAGCTGATCTTGGTGGCGAGGAACGAGTTGGCGGCGTACTTCGTCAGCTCGGCGCTCGTGGGGGTGGTCGTGATGAGCGGCGGCAGCTCGTAGCGCTCGGGGCGCGGCGAGGCCGCGGGCGGCTCGAAGGTCTGCTCGAGGATGGGCGCGTACATCTCGCGCAGGAGGCCGGTGGCGAAGGGCGAGTCGGCGCCGATGACGATGCGGTCGGGGTAGAGCGTGTCGCGCACGGCGCGCCCTTCCGCGAGGAACTCGGGGTTCGAGGCCACATGGACCTCGGCGTCGACCCCGCGCGAGGCCAGGCGGCGCGAGATGATCCCCTCGACGTGGCGGGCGCTGCCCACGGGCACGGTCGACTTGTTGACGACCACGAGCCGGGCGCCAGGCTGCACCAGGTCGGCCACCTCGGTGGCGGCTGCGTCGACGTAAGACAGGTCGGCGTCGCCGTTCTGCTTCGACGGGGTGCCAACGGCGATCATCACGACGCCGTCGCCGCTGAGCTGGGGGATGTCGGTACGGAAGACGGAGTTCCTCTTGCCGGCGGCCATGATCTCGGCCAGGCCGTCCTCATGGATCGTCGGCACGCCGGACTCCAGCTGCTCGACGATCTCCGTTTTCTTGTCTACGAACGTGACGTTGTGGCCGAGGTAGGCGAGTGCTGTGCCGGTCGTAAGGCCGACGTACCCCGTACCGATGATGGTTACGCGCATGACGCACATCGTATGCCGAAGGTGCACCGTTGGTTGGTGCGGGCGGCCGGAAGTCGATTGTGTGACGCGTTGCAATCTGGCTTATCGCACTGCATAATCGGGCCAAACCGCGCCACCTCCCCCGATGCCAGGCGAGCTCGCTGCACGCGAGCGCTGGGAGGTCGTATGCCGCAAGTTCCGCGGTCGAGTCGCACGAAGGCCAAGTACGGACCTGAAGAACCGCGAGAAACGATTCGGTGTCGATCCGTTCGGTTCCGGCAAGCGCCCAACCGGTTGCTGGTCGCCGTTCCGCTGCTCGCGGTGCTGGCGCTCCAGGTGGCGGCCGCCCAGCCGGGGTTCGTCCGTGCGTCGCCGGCCCTGAACCCCGCATCCGCCTACGTCTGCGAGTCCGAGCTTCGCGCCGCCCTGAACGCGCGGTCCCAGGCGGCAGAGGCGCGCGCGGGCGACGCCGCCCGGCGTGCGGAAGAACTGCGCCTGGCCGAGCTTGGCTTGGCGGCCTCGCTGTCCCTCGGCGGCGGCATGGAGGTGGGCCAGAACCTGGCGCGCCCCGGTACCGGCCCGACCTGGGGTCCCGAACTGGAACTGGACGCCAGCCTCGGCTACCGCTACGACGAGGTGGCGCTGGCCCGTGCTCGTCAGGCACTGGACGTGGCGGAAGGAAGGCACTCGGCCCAGCTGCGCTCCGACGTCCTCGAAGCGCTCGTGACTCTTAGCCGCCTGCGCGTAGCCCAGCGAGCAGCGGCTCAGGCCGAGAGCGCCGCGGCAGAAGCCGAGGAACTAGCGGCTTCCGTCCGGGCGAGCGCGGCTCTTGCCGCACCCGATGCGGCCGACGTCCTGTTGGACGTGCGCGAGCTGGAGCTGGCGGCAAAGCGCGCACGAGCCAACGCCGACGGGCGCAACGCCGAGGTCGAGGCCGCCCGGGCGCAGCTGGCGGCCCTGGGCGTCACAGCCGGGCCGATGGACGACGCTCATCCGACCGGATGCACCCACGACCTGCCCGTCGCGCTGGCCCCCGCCTCGTCACCACCCATGTTGCCGACGCCCGACCCGTTCGCCTCGCACGAGCGTCTCCTCCTGCTGCGCAACCTGGAACTCGCCGCCGCTCAGCACCGCCGCGCCGCCTTCGGCCCCCTGGCCGACCTGAGCCTCACCGGCCGCTACCAGGGCGCGGGCTCGCGCATAACCGCGGAGCTCGCCCTGGACGGCGGCCGACCAGCCGCCGAGGTGTCGGTCAGGTACCGCGACGTAGCCACCCACGACTGGAGCATCGGGCTCTCGGCCACCTTCGAACTGAACCCCTCCATGGGCCCGGAACTGGAGGCGGCCGCGCAGCGGCACGAAGCCGCGCGCAGCGCCGTGGAGGCGTACGACGCGGGTTTCGACGAACTGGTGCGAACCGAGATGGCTGCGGTTCAAGAAGCTTGGATGGAGGTCGAGTTCGCCCTCGAGGCGCACGCCATCGCCGTGGCCCGGCTCGAGTTGGCGACGACTGCCCCCGAAACGACCCGGGAGCGCTTAACGACACGGGCCCGCGACATCGAGGGCCGCACCAGGGACGCCCTGGAACGGACGTACCAGACCTACCTGCGGGCCGTCAACACGTACCTGAGCGCGTTCGACCTGCCGTGGAGCTCGCTGCTGGAACGGCCCTGAACCCGAAGCGCTCTCGATAACGCCAGCCCCGTGAGGTCAAGCAGGTCCTCCCGCTTCCCGAAGTCAGCCGGCAAGAACGACGAAGGACGCTCGAGCGAGCCCGTTGGTGCCTTTCTACGGGTTTCCGAACTCACCAACGTCGACGCGCACGTTGGTGAGTTCGGAAACCACCCGAAAAACCTCCGCGGACACCGGAGCCGTTCGTTTTCCGCCTCAGTCGCCGGCCCGCGCCGCCAGGAAGATGCCCGACACCTCGGCCAGCTCCACGAACC
>CAZVCT010000126.1:0-5302 GCA_964625655.1 uncultured bacterium | reverse complement strand
TGTTCCCGCGCGACGCCGACGACGCCGACACCCTGGTCAGGCGCGCGGACGTGGCGATGTACCAGGCGAAGAAGGTCGGCAAGGACACGTACCGGCACTTCTCGCCGGATTCCAGGTCCAAACAGCACTGACGCCGCGGTCCTTCCCGTGGCTGCCGACCACCAGGAACCTGCTGTCCACGGCCACGCCACTTCCGCCAAGGCCGAAGGCGCTCCGTGACCGGCACGCGCTCGATCGATCTTCCGGCCGCTAGCCTGCAGAGACTGATGAGACACCTGGTCTTCGCGCTACTGGTCTCGCTGTACGTGCTCTACGGGGCGCAGAACTGGCATCACTACGCCGCGGCGCTGATGTGCGCAGCTTGGATCCGGCACGGAGGCCGGCTCGGCTCGGCTGTCTGAGTCGACTCCGCCCTCAGGGCTCGGCGTCCAGCAGACCCATGAGGTACTTGCCGTACCCGGTCGAGCTCAGCGGCTCCGCCAGGCGCGCCAGCTGCGCCGCGTCGATCCAGCCCTGCCTGTACGCGATCTCCTCGGGGCACGCGATCTTCAGGCCCTGGCGCGCCTCGAGGGTCTCCACGAAGTTCGAGGCCTGCAGGTAGCTCTCGTGCGTGCCGGTGTCGAGCCACGCCATGCCGCGGCCCAGCAGCTCGACGTTCAGGCGATCCTCGCGCAGGTAGGCCAGGTTGAGGTCGGTTATCTCGAGCTCGCCGCGCGCCGATGGCTTCAACGTCGCGGCCTTCTCGCTGACGTCCGGTGGGTAGAAGTAGAGGCCCGTGACCGCGAAATGGCTCTTCGGATGGGCAGGCTTCTCCTCGATGCTGGTCACGCGGCCCCCTTCGTCGAAGCTGACCACCCCGTACCGCTGCGGGTCCTTCACGCGGAAGCCGAAGACGGTGGCGGTGCCAGTGCGTGCGTTGGCGCTTCTCAGCTGGCCGGTGAGGCCGTAGCCGTGGAAGATGTTGTCTCCCAGCACCAGCGCGGCCTCGCGGCCGTCCAGGAAGCGCTCGCCGATCAGGAACGCCTGCGCGATACCTTCGGGCCTGGCCTGCTCGGCGAACTCGAAGCGCATGCCCCAGCGGCTGCCGTCGCCCAGCAGTTGGCGGAACGCGGGCAGGTCTCGCGGCGTCGAGACGATCTGCGCTTCGCGGATGCCTGCCAGCATCAGCGCCGACAGCGGGTAGTAGACCATCGGCTTGTCGTAGACGGGCAGCAGCTGCTTGCTGACGGCCAGCGTGGCCGGGTAGAGGCGCGTGCCCATGCCGCCGGCGAGGACGATGCCGCGGCGGCCGGTGTCGGGCGGAAGTTGGTTCTCGATGTCGATGCTGGTCATGTGGGGGACCTCGGAGCTGGGGCCCGGGCCGCTCGCAGCGTCGCCGCGTGGCCGGCCCGTCACGCGCGTGCCTCCGGGCCGGGGAGAGCGCCCAGGCGGCTCAGGTCGTAGCGGCTGTCCCGCACGGCCTCGACCCACTCCTGGTTGGCCAGGTACCAGGCGACGGTGCTCCGCAGCCCGGCATCGAACGGCACCTGCCTACGCCAGCCCAGCTCCTGCTCGGCCTTGCTCGAGTCCACCGCGTATCGCTGGTCGTGGCCCGGCCGGTCGGCGACCCGCGTGATCAGCTCGCGGTGGTCGCGCAATGCAGGCGCCAGCTCGTTCAGCACGTTCAGCAGCGCCTCCAGAACGGTGCGGTTCGTCAGCTCCTGGTTGCCGCCCATCAGGTAGGTCTCGCCGGGGCGGCCGCGTCCCATCACCAGCTGCAGGCCACGCGCGTGGTCGTCGACGTGCAGCCAGTCGCGCACGTTGCTGCCGTCGCCGTACAGGGGCACGCTCTCGCCCGCCAACGCCTTCGACAGCGCCAGCGGCAGCAGCTTCTCTGGGAACTGGAAGGGGCCGTAGTTGTTCGAGGCGTGCGTGGTGATCACCGGCAGGCCATAGGTAGCGAAGTAGGCGCCGGCGAAGTGGTCGGCGCTCGCCTTGCTGGCGCTGTAGGGGGAGCGCGGCTCGAAGGGGCTGGCCTCGGTGAAGCTACCCGTGTCGCCAAGCGACCCGTACACCTCGTCGGTGCTGACGTTCACGAGCCGGAACCGTTGGCGCTCGTTCCCAGGCAGCTCCTGCCAGTAGCGGCGTGATGCCTCCAGCAGCCTCAGCGTTCCCACGGTGTTGGTGAGTGCGAAGCGCTCGGGGCCGTCGATCGAGCGGTCCACGTGCGTCTCGGCGGCCAGGTGGAAGATGCCGGCCGGGCGCTCCTCGGCCAGCAGGCGTTCGAGGGCGGCTTGGTCGGTCACGTCCAGTTCCACGAAGCGGTGGCGCGGGTCGTCGGCCACGCTCTTCAGGCGCGCTAGGTCGCCGGCGTAGGTGAGGGCGTCCACCGTGACCACCCGCGCCCGCGTGCTGGCGATCAGGTGGCGCACGAGCGCCGAGCCGATGAAGCCGGCGCCGCCCGTTACGACGTAAGTGGTTCCGTGCCCGTTGCTCTGCATGCTCATGAGGTTAGCGCCCGGCGGCTCACAGCGGCCCGTACTCGAAATCGAACTCGGCCTCTGCCAGAGTCGGCAAGGCGGCGTCTTTGGGTGAGATGAGCGGTGTCAGGTAGGCGGCAACCTCTGGGCTACCTGATTCTGCGTCGCCCGCTTCGCCGCCGGTACTCCAATCTATGGCCAACTCCGGGTCGTCCCACCTGACGCCGCGCTCGGCGGACGGCGTGTACGGGTGATCGATCCGGTACAGCACGTCGGCCACCTCGGACAGCACCAGGAAGCCGTGTGCGAAGCCGCGCGGCACCAGCAACTGGTGCAGGTTCTCGTCGTCCAGCACGGCGCTCGTCCAGCGCCCGAAGGTCGGCGAGCCGCGCCGCAGGTCGACGGCCACGTCCAGGATGCGGCCGCGCGTGACGCCCACAAGCTTCGTCTGCACGTGCTCGCCAAGCTGGTAGTGCAGCCCGCGCAACGTGCTGCGCCCCGAGCGCGAATGGTTGTCCTGCGCCCAAGTCGTGGGGAGTCCGGGCACGTCCGCGCGCCAGCGCTCCAGCAGGAAGCCGCGCGCGTCGCGATGCACCTTCGGAACGAGCAACTTCACTTCCGGGATGCTCTGGGGGATCAGTTCCATGTCACGCTCCGCTTCCCGCGGCCGCCTGCCAACGCTCGCGCAGCGCCTGCCACCGGCTGACGTCCAGCGACACGTCGTCCGGCAACGCGACCCCGGCCCGGCTCTTGCTGGCCCGTTCCACGTTCGGGGCGCGGCGGCGCGCCAGTTCGAAGACGCTCTTGCGCTCGGTGGCAACGTGCAGCGTGCGGTAAGGCACGTCGCCGGCGGCGAAACGCTGCACGACCTCGGCGATCAGCGGCGCGATGATGTCGACGTAGTCCTGCGAGGTGTACAGGTCGTCGAACGCCTGCGGGTAGGCCCACTCCCGGGGCCGGAAGCTCGTTCGCACCACCAGCGACTCCTCGTAGGCGCGCGCCGCCTCCTCGGCCACCAGCTTCGTCAGCGAGTAGTAGTTGCGCACCGGACCCGGCGTGTCGTCTTCCCTGTAACCGCCCCGGTCGCCGTAGAAGACGTAGTCCGTGGAGACGTGCAGGAAGCGCGCGCCCACCGTCCGGGCGCCTGCTACCAGGTTGCGGGTTCCCTCGACGTTCACCCGCCAGCAAGCCTCCCGCTCGGTCTCGGCGCCGCCGACGTTAGTGTAGGCCGCGGCGTGCACCACCAGGGCAGGCTTCGCCTGGGTCACGTAGCGCGTGACGCTCTCGGGGTCGGTCAGGTCGAGCTCGGAGCTGGTGGGGGAGAGAAGGCCCGGCAGCAGGGTGCGGAGTTCCTGCCCCAGGCGGCCGGAGCCGCCCGTCAGCAGCGTCGGCCCCCCGGCCGGAACCGTCAGGCCCCCTGCCAGGACGGTTCCGGCCGACGTCTGTTCGCGCGACGTCTGTTCGCTCAACGCCCCTCGACGCCGTCGTAGGCGCGGCGCGGGTTCCCAACGGCGCCTTCGTCGACGGCTACTGCTCGCCCTTGCGGCCCGGCGCCCAGCTCGGGCTCGGGCTCGCGTATCGCCGCGCGCAGGAACACCACCAGCGTCGCCAGCAGGCCGGCCACCAGCGCAGCCGCCAGCGTCAGGGTGAGGCGGTTGCGCGGCTCCGGCTCGAACGGCGGCGTGGCGGGCACCACCACCTTGGCGGCGCTGCCGATCATCCCCTGCTGCAGGCGGATCAGCGGCGCGAGCGCCGCGACGCTCTCGTAGGCGCTCAGCGCCGACCGGCGCTCGAGCTCCAGCTGCTCGTGGCGCTGGTTCAGCTCGGCGAGGCTGGTGCGAAGCATCGTCAGCTGCTCGTCGGTGCTGCCCAGCGTGTCCTGCAGCTGCTGGCGCTCGGCGACGTAGCCGGCCAGCTGGCCCGTGAGGGTCTCGACCTGCGTGCGCGTCACGAGGGTCAGCAGGTCCTGCTCGCCCGTGCTGATGCCCGGCGGCAGCTGCGTCAGGGCGCGCTCCAGCTGGGCGGCGGTGTGTTCGTTCAGGGCACCGGAACCGACCATGGCGCGCAGCTGTGCCTCGAGCGAGCCCGTGCCCGCACCGCTGCGCGCCTCGAGGGCCGCCTGCAGCAGGTCGCGCTGGGCGCGGCTCGAGGCGATCAGGTTCTCGAGCTCGGCCAGGCGCATGGTGGCGTCGCGCCGCAGCTGCAGCTGGACGGCCAGCTGCGCACCGATCGAGTTTCGGTCGTCCTCCTCGGCGAACGCGGTGACCTCCTGGCGCACGGCGGCCAGCTCGGCTTCACGCTGGGCCAGCTCGCGGGTAGAGGCCTCGGCGTTCGCCGAGACCGTCTGCGACATGGCGCTGGTGGCGGCCGCGACGGTGGCTTCGGCCCACGAGTTGGCGCGTCCGGCGGCCTCGTCGGCGGTGCGGGCGCTGGCCGTGTGCTCGACGGTCAGCTGACCGCGGGCCTGCGCCGAGGTGTCGACGGCGGTCAGCTCGAGGGTGCCCGACAGCTCGCGTAGGCGCTCGAGCGAGCTCTCGGGCAGCCCGAAGGCGTGCGCCAGGACGTCGGAACGGTGGGCGATGGCAGTGTAGCTGTTCATGCCGATGCCGACGGGCGGCAGCAGCCAGGCCGCCTCCTCGCTGGTGGTACTGGCGACGGGGACGTTTATCTGCACCGTGGCCGTCGACTGGTAGCTGTCGGGCCTGGAACTCAGGAAGAAGAACGCGGCCGCGCCGGCGAGCACCGTCACGATTACGATCGCCAGCAGGCCGGAGCGGAAGATCAGGTAGAGCTCGCGCAGCGAGATCTCGTCACGAGGTTCGTACACGTGGGGCCTCCACAAC
>CAZVCT010000125.1:0-5321 GCA_964625655.1 uncultured bacterium | reverse complement strand
AAGGAGCTGGTGGACGGCAAGTGCCCCCAGCACGAGATCGAGCCGGAGTTCCGCACGGAGGCGAACTACTTCTTCCGCATGGAGAAGTACCGCACCTGGCTGCGCGACCTGCTGCACGAGCAGCCCGACCTGATCCGCCCCGAGCGCTACCGCAACGAGGTGCTGGCGATGCTGCGCGAGCCGATCGGCGACCTCTCGATCAGCCGCCCGCGGGCCCGGGTGCCGTGGGGCATCCCGCTGCCGTGGGACGACGAGCACGTCACCTACGTCTGGTTCGACGCGCTGCTCAACTACTACTCGGCGCTCGAGTCGCGCGGGGCGGTCGACACGTACTGGCCGCACGCCGAGCACTTCGTGGCCAAGGACATCCTGAAGCCGCACGGTCTCTTCTGGCCGCTCATCCTGAAGGCCGCCGGCATCCCCGTCTTCCAGCACCTGAACGTGCACGGCTACTGGCTGATGGACGAGCGCAAGATGAGCAAGTCGCTCGGCAACGTCGTGGCGCCCCTGGACCTGCAGCAGCAGTACGGCAACGACGCCTTCCGCTACTTCCTGATCCGCGACATGACGTTCGGGCTCGATTCGAACTTCTCGGAGCAGGCGCTGGCCGAGCGCATCAACTCGGACCTGGCGAACGACCTGGGCAACCTGCTCAACCGCACGCTGGGCATGCTGGGGCGCTACCGCGAAGGCGTGGTGCCCGCCGCAGGCCAGCTGCAGCCCGAGGACGAGGCGCTCAAGGGCGCGTTCGTGGCGCTGCCGCAGCAGCTGGTGCGCCAGTTCGAGGCCCTGCAGTTCGACCGCGCCCTGGAAGGCGTGATGGAGGCGGTGCGCAAGGCGAACAAGTACATCGCCGACGTGAAGCCGTGGGAGCTGGCGCGCAACGAAGCCGATGCCGAGCGGCTGAACACGGTGCTGAACACCCTGGTCGAGGCGCTGCGATGCGCCAGCATCCTCCTCGACCCGGTGATGCCCGGCAAGATGCACGAGCTGCGCAAACAGCTGGGCATCCGCAACGCCCCGTTCGACCTCATGGCGGCGGCGGAGTGGGGCCTCATCCCGGCCGGCACGCGCACGCAGGTGGGCGACCCCCTCTTCCCGCGCGTCGACCTGGAGGAGCTGGCGAAGCGCATCGCGGGGGCTGCAGCGGCGGACGGGCAAGGGAACGCGGCGGCCGGCAAGACCGGTGCGGCCGGATACTCGCCCGCTTCCGACACCGCCAACACCGCCGACGCAGGCGAACCTAGTACGGAGGCGAAGACCATCGAACACAAACCCGAGATAACGATCGACGATTTCGCGAAGGTGGAACTGCGCGTTGTGACCGTCGAGCAGGCCGAGCAGCACCCGAACGCCGACAAGCTACTCGTGCTAACCGTGCGCATGGGCGAAGAGACCCGCACCGTCGTGTCGGGCATTAAGCAGCACTACGCGCCCGAGCAGCTGGTGGGCAGGAAGCTCGTGCTGGTCACGAACCTGAAGCCCGTGAAGCTGCGCGGCATCGAGAGCCAGGGGATGATCCTGGCCGCCGAGGACGACGCGGGACAGCTGAGCCTGGTGACGTTGGAGAAGGAACTTGCGGACGGTAGCGAGGTGCGCTGAGACTTAGGTCAGCAGTGATGTGCGCCGATGCCGTATCTGGCCGTGACTCATACCCGAGGCCGGATGCGCAGGCTTTTTCAAGCGCGTATCAAAGGCACGTCGTAGGCATCGAAGCGCTCGTCGCGCGTAACCAGCGTTAGTTCCTCGTACCGCGCCTGCGCTATCAGGATGCGATCGAACGGGTCTCTGTGATGCAGAGGCAAGTCGCGTAGTGCCAGCGCGTGCTCGGTCCTGATCTCCAGCGGGGTGAAGCGGTAGCGGCGCACGCCTTCGAGGTAATCGCCATGCAGGCGGAGCTTCCCGAGGGCCTCCTTGATCGTTATCTCCCACGCCGATGCCGCACTTACGAAAACGGTGTTGGATCCGTCAGCGATGACAGCTCGTGCGCGCTCCGACAGTCCCTCGTTCGCGTCGAACACCCAGATGAGCGTATGCGTGTCAAGAAGAAGGTTCATCCGAACCGTCCTCGAACTGTTCGAGCAGGTCGCTCGGAAGCTCATCAAAATCATCCGCCATGTAGATCTCGCCTTGCCAGATCCTCACGCTCATATCCCTATCGGTGGTGACTTTGTCGTACGGCACCAGCTTGACCATGGGCTTCCCATGACGAGCGATGACGACCTCTTTACCGGCCAGCGCCTCGTCGATGAGTCTCGAAAGCTGTGCCTTGGCTTCCGCCACATTGGTAACGGACATCGGGTCACCTCCTCGGATTCCATTATGACCAACATTGGTCAACCAGGTCGGTCTTGGCGGACTCGGCCGAACAGACGATTCACCAAGGAGCCGGCAGTCCGAACTACCGGTTCCGCCTTGCCCTGGCCGCGAAGTCGTCGAGGGCGGCAAGTACCTCCGGCACGGTCCAAACCTGATCGCGCTTGGCGGTGGGACGCTCTGGCCTCACGATTCCCGCCGCTTCCAGCCTCGCGATGGCCGCGTAGATGGCTGGCTTCGAAGCGCCAAGCGCAGCTGCCGCCGACCCCGCCTCGAACGCTGGATGGGACAGAAGCCAAGGGAGTAGCCGCCAGACCACGGCATCGGACCTTATGCCTGATAGCTTCTCGCGCCAGAGGGTGTAACCCCAGTCGAGCCTAGCGATTAGCGCGCGACCGTTGGCCACGGCTTCGAGAGCCGCCCTCGCGAACGTTTCGACGATCGGCCCGACGTCGCCGCTGCGGTATGCGGTCAGGCCGGAGAAGTACGTGTCGACATCGGTAAGTAATCCAGCTGATATGGGTACGGCTATGGACCTGGTCAGGCCTTTGTGCCTGAGCAACGCCTGGACGAGCGCCCTGCCTGTGCGTCCGTTGCCGTCTGGGAACGGGTGGATCGTCTCGAACTGGGCGTGCGCAACCGCGGCCTGAGGAAGGACGGGCAGGTCATCGCGCTTCATGAACTGGACCAGATCGGTCATCGCCTCGGCCACCTCCGAATGGTGGGGCGGCACGAAATCTGCAGTGTGGGGACCGACCCCGCTGCCGCCTATCCAGACCTGCCGTTGGCGCCACCCACCCACCAGCTCCGGCTGGCTGTCGCCGAGAAGCGCCCCGTGAACGGCGATGATTCCTGCCTCGTCCAGGCCGTCGGCGAGCCGCAACGCCACCTCGGTGGCCCGGACGTTCGCCACCACGAGTTCAGCGTTACGAGACCGGGCGGCCCCCAGTTCGGCCAAGGCGATCTGTTTCGCGTTGCTGTTGACGTTCTCGATTTGCGAACTGCTAACGCCCTCGGCGCGTAGGAGGATAGATGGGAACGGTGCCACCGAAGCGCCCGATCCGGCATCGAAGCGCACAAGCTCTTGGGTAGCGTCCTCGACCAGAGCAACGGACCAAGTTCCACCTTCGTTAACTTTCATTACGTCACCACCCTAGTTAAGGATAGTGACTCAGCCTTAACTAAGGTCTTGGTGTGTTCAACGTTCGCCCGTTGGCTCCACGAACACGATGTTGTAACCGCTCGGGTCGTACACGTAGAGCCGGATGGCGCCGTGCTCCTCGATGGGCCCCGACGAGGTCTCGAACCCCTCGCCCGCCAGCTGCGCCTTCAGCGCCGCGACGCTCTCCACCTCGATGTGCGGGATGACGCCTACGCCGCGCACCTCGCGGTCGAGGGCCTCCATGATCGTGTCCGGCCCGTCGGTCGGGTCTTCGTGCAGGAAGATGACCCCGTTGCCCAGCTCGACGATGGCCATGTGCGGCGCCGGCCGCGACGCGACGCTCAGCCCCAGCCCCTTCACGTAGAAGCGCACCGACTCTTCCAGCTCGCGCACGTACAGCAGGTTGCCTTGGAACTTCATCGACGTTCACCCCTCCCGTAGCGCTTCGAGGAACCGCTCCCCGTAACGCTCCAGCTTCGTCTCGCCCACTCCCTGCACCGTAGCAAGCTCGTCCAGCGTGCGCGGGTGACGCGCCACCATCTCGCGCAGGGTCTTGTCGTGGAACACCACGTAGGGCGGCACACCCTGCTCGCGCGCGATCTCGGTGCGCACCACGCGCAGCGCCTGGAAGAGCAGCTCCTGCTCGGGGGTGGCGTCCTCGGCGAGGAAGGGCTCGTGCGCGCTCGCCTCGCGCTTCACCTTCGTGGCGCGCTGACGGCGCGGGCGTTCGTCGACGCGCAGCACCACGTCCTTCTCGCCCTTCAGCACCGCCGCCGCGCCCGGGCCCACCACCACGCCGCCGAACCCATCGGGGTCGGGCAGCAGCTGGCCGTTCGCCAGCAGCTGGCGGATGACGGAGCGCCAGCCGTGCTCGTCGAGTTCACTGCCGATGCCGTAGGTGCTCAGGTCGTCGTGGCGGAACTTGCGCACCCGCTCCGTGTCGCGGCCCAGCAGCACGTCGATCAGGTGGCCCGCGCCGAAGCGCTGGCCCGTGCGCACCACGGTGGACAGCAGCTTCTGGGCGGGCACGGTGCCATCGAACGTCTTCACGGGCTCCAGGCACGTGTCGCAGTGCCCGCAGGGGTCTTCCAGCGTCTCGCCGAAGTAGCCGAGCAGCGCCTGACGGCGGCAGCCCGACGTCTCGCAGAACGCCAGCAGCGCTTCCAGCTTCTGGCGCTCCACGCGCTTGAACGCCTCGTTGCCCTCGCCACCGGCCAGCATGCGGCTCACCTGCACCACGTCCTGCAGCCCGTAGGTCATGAACGCGTCGGCGGCCTCGCCGTCGCGGCCCGCGCGGCCCGTCTCCTGGTAGTAGCCCTCGAGGCTCTTGGGCAGGTCGAGGTGCGCCACGAAGCGCACGTCGGGCTTGTCGATGCCCATGCCGAAGGCGATGGTCGCCACCATCACCACGCCCTCTTCGCGCAGGAAGCGCTCCTGATGCCTGCGGCGCGTGTCGGTGGGGAGGCCCGCGTGGTACGGCAGCGCCGTGACGCCCTTCTTGGCGAGCCAGGCGGCCGTGCTGTCGACGCTCTTGCGCGACAGGCAGTAGACGATGCCCGCGTGGCCCTGGTGCCGCTCCTTGTAGAAGGCGAGGAACTGCGCCTTGGCGTCGTTCTTCTCTACGATCCGGTAGAAGATGTTGGGCCGGTCGAAGCTAGAGACGAAGCGGCGCGCGCGGCCCAGGTGCAGCTTCTCGACGATCTCGCGGCGCGTGGCGGCGTCGGCGGTGGCCGTCAGGGCCACGCGCGGCACGTCGGGGTAGCGCTCGCCCAGCACCGTGAGGCCGATGTACTCGGGGCGGAAGTCGTGGCCCCACTGCGACACGCAGTGCGCCTCGTCGATG
>CAZVCT010000124.1:0-5348 GCA_964625655.1 uncultured bacterium | reverse complement strand
CGCTCCCAGCTGCGCGAGGCGGTCAACGTAGACCTCTCCGACAACGGAAAGGCGCGCCGGCGGCGCGGGTACACGAAGCTCGACGATCTCACCCACGCCACCAGCCTGTTCGGCTACGACAATCGCGGCTTCGTGCTCGAAAGCGACGAGCTGCTCACGTTCGAGATCGTGGACGGCGCGATGTCGGGGCTCTCCCCGATCGTCAACGGGCTGCAGTCAGGGCGCCTCGCACACACCCTGATCGAACCGGACATCTTCGTGTCCGACGGCCAGCGGAACTTCCGCATCACACCAGACAGCCGGGCGCTCGACTGGACGCCCCCGCAGCCCGCCCCGCCTACTGTCGCCTCGATCAATCCGGGCGGCGCACTCGACGCGGGCCAGTACCGCGCGGTGGTCACGCTGCGCGCGCAGGACGGCACGGAAGGGCCCCCCAGCGCGCCGGTGGACTTCGAGCTGCAGGCCGACGAGCACCCGACGCTGGCGCTGCCGGCGGCGCCTCACGGTTACCGGCTGATGGTCTACATGACCAAGCCCAACGGCAAGGAGCTGCTGTTCGTCGGATCACCTCCCGCCGGCGCGGCCAGCATCAATATCATGACGCAGCGCCTCGGGCGCCCGCTGGCGACCGACTATATGCAGGCGTTGCCGCCGGGCCGCCACGCGCTGCTGTTCCGGGGGAGGCTCTGGGTCGCGAACGAGGCCGAGCTGGTCGCCTCCGAACCGTTCCAGTACGGCGTGACCCAGCTGGACTTCAACGTCATCTCGTTTTCCGAGAAAATCACCGGGCTGGCTGCGGCCGGCGAAGTCGGCGGCGGGATGTTCGTCGGTCAACGCTCGAAGGTCTATTTCCTCGAAGGCGACCACCCCGATCAGATGACGTTGCGCGAGCAGTATCCGGCCGGGATCGTCGAAGGTACCTTGGCCATGATACCGGGCGCGCGGCTCCCGTTTGAGGCGCCCCCGTCCGTCCCTGTTCCGATCTGGCTGGCGACTAACGGTGTCGTCTGCGTCGGGCTGCCCGACGGGAGTGTCGCGCCGCTGACCGAAGGAAGGTATGCTGCTTCTGTCGGGCGCACGGGGGCCGGGACATTCGTCCAGCGCGACGGAGAATCGCGCTACATCGCTACCACCCAAGACCCTGACGAGAACAGGTTCGCAGCTGTAGATGAAGTCAGTTACGAAGTGGTCCGCAACGGGATTGTTATCGGCACCTGAGAGGAAACCGCCATGTTGAACAAGTTGTTTGAGCACGCCCGCGAATGGCTGGGTTCGTCTGCCAGTTGGCGGGGCCAGTTCGGGTTTCAGATGATCGACTCCTACGGCGTCGACCGCACCCGGCACATCGGGGGCTCGATGGAAGAGGGCTTCGCTTGGGGGCGCAACCGCGTCGTCAATCAAGGTCTCGCGCATTTGCTCAATGCTGGCCTGCGCGGCGAGGGCGTTATCTCGTCCTTCTTCATCGCCCCGTTCAGCGCCAACGTCGCGCCAGCGGCCAATCTGACAGCGGCTGACTTCGCCAGCGTCCAGAACGAGTTCACCAACTACACCGAGCCCTCTCGCGTGCCGTGGGTGACCGACGGCGCGGCGACCTCGACGTCCGTCCTGCTCACCAACGCAGCTTCGCCGGCGCTGTTCACCATCGGCGGCGGCGCGGGCACCGTGATCTGGGGCGCTGGCCTGCTCTCGGCGCAGGGCAAGAGCGCGACGAGCGGGGTTCTGGTTGCAGCGCAGCGGCGCAGCGCGGGCCTGAACGTCGAGGAAGAGTTCGAAATCCGCATCCGCTACAGGATCACCGGGTCGTCCAGCTGATATGTCTTTCAACGATCCGGTCCGCCTCTCGTTCGAGGGCGACCGGGCCGCTGCGTATCGATATATCCGCCCGGCCCGCGCGCTGCTCCTAAAGCTCGCGCGGGAAGTTTCCAACGCAGGCTCGGCACATGCACGCCGCCGCTATGTCCTCGGCGACGGCGCCATCATCGAGCTTACCCTCGCCGGGCTGCAGACCAACGTCCACATCATCACGCCCGAGGCCGAAGGCGCCCGGGTGCGCGTGCAGGAGCACTTTGTTGTCTGGCCACGCGCCGGCGACCCGCCCGAGGGCCTCGACGACGAACATCCGCAGTTGATGATCCGCGCCGATGAGGACGAGTTCACCACGTTGTTCTACAGCCCCGACATCGAAGGCTACGAAGACTTCGAGGGCAACCGGGGCACCTACCGCACCGATCGCGGCGAAGTGGTGTTCCCCGACGGCGTGCGCCACGCGGGCAACATCGACTGGCGCAGCAACGACGGCCTGCGCGTGTCGTGGTATGGGCCGTCGAGCCGGTATTTCGTCGAGCCCTACGTCCAACCGCGCGCCCAGTACGGCACAAAAGTGTTCATGCTGGGGCAGGTGCTGTTCGACAGCGACGAGTACATGGCCCAGAGCGACACCACCTTCCCCGAAAGGTGGGTGATGGGGGCGGCCGTTTCCCCCGATCTCAAGACGCTCTACGTCGTTCACGCCGACCTTCCGGTAGGTTATACGCCGGGCGGGACCTCAGACATCAACACTGCTGAGTTCGGCAACCCGCTGCCGGCGGGCGGCCTCGACCCCGCGCTCCCTGTCCCTATCGTTGTATGCAGCTATGCGCTCGTCCGCGACCCCACTGCAACGTCCGCGATGAACTTCTCGGTCGAGCCTGAATCCCGCGAAGTGTTGGCTTCGCGGACGCTGGAGGGGGCATACAACCCGTGGTTTTTCAACGGCTCAGCGACGCTGGGGCTCTCCGTAGGCATCCCCAATCCGATGGCCGCTGTATACATGGGCGACTCCGTGCGCGGCATGCCAGCCGCATCGGGCCCGCTCTACGAGTTCAACGGCGCAATCGTGGAGCGCACCGTCAGCGCACCTGTCGGCGGGTCCGGCGTTATGGCGGTGGATTTCGATGGGGACACCCTCCGCGAGCTGGTCCTACACCGCCGGCAGATCGGCGACAGTCAGGACGCGTGGGTGTTCGGGCTCGGCTCGACAGAATGGGTCGGGCGCAGCTTCGCCCGCCGCGCGCCGCACGGTTGGCGCTCGATGGAGTATGAGTGGCGCAAGCTGCTATGGGCCGACTTGCGCTCCGGGGCCTTCGTCTTCTTTCATACCAGCGGGCTCCACAACCACCCAAACGTCGGTGGCGAGGACGCCCGCGCCGACGAGGTAGAGCTGTGGTCCGGCCCGGTGCTACTTGACACCGCGCCGTTAGTACAAAACCCCGACCCTGATGAGCACGCGACTTTGCCTTGGACGCTCGTCATCTCTACCACCGGCAGCGCCCCGCCCGCGCTTTTCTTGGAGCCAGCGCTCGACGCGCCCTACGCCCCGATCTTCGCAATGTATGCGCTGTGCGCCGCAGCCTACAATCAAGGGATCGTTACCAGCAGGCGCACGAGCTATGACGGGCTGCACGGCGGCTATCTGTCTCTCCACCGCGACCCTGCGGAGATGTTCGGCTATTTCTCCACGTTCGGCATGACTGCGCGGCTCGCAGTGGCTTCGCGCTCGCGCCCCGGCTCGGCGACCAACATCCCCGACGCCGATGGGCGTAGGTGGACGCTCGGAGCGGCTGGCTACGACGGGGTGGTCATGTACTCGGGCTATGATATTTTCGGCTCGCGGAACCACGATTCGTTTCACATGGCAGGGGCAGTCGGCCAGAGCATTTCGTTGCCTGAGCTCACGGGTGTCGAGGGCGACAAAGCGCGCTATCATCCGATCTGGTTGCTCGGCACTCTACCGAGCCGGGAGGTGGCATGACCACAGTAGTTTCCACCGGATACGCCGCGCACGTCGCTCTCGGCTCGACCAGCTTCGTGGATGCGTTCCGCGACGGCGTTATCGACATCTACTCTGGCCCGCAGCCGGGCACGGCCGACGCGCCCCCATCCGGCACCTTGCTGGGGCAGATCACCGCTGACGGTTTGCCGTGGACGCCCGGCTCCGAGCAGGGCGGGCTGCGCTGGGGCGCCGACGGCCGCTACGTCATCAAGACGCCCGGCGTGCCGTGGGTGCTTACGGGCGTCGCTGCTGGCACCGCCGGCTGGTTCCGCCTGCGCACCAACGCGCCCGATGACGGCGAACTGTCGATGGACGCCGTCCGCCTTGACGGCGCGATCTCCCCCGTAGGCGGCGAAGGCGCCGAGCTGTGGCTCGCCACGACGTCCATCACCCCCGACACCGCTATTCTGATCCAGAACTTCTGGATTGCCGTACCACCGCTCCCCGGAGGCTCCTGAGATGAAGTTCACACCTGACCTGTACGAAGCGGCGCTGGCCGGCGTCAAGAGCGCCCTCGATGGCGGCGCGCTGTACTACTTCGCCGGCCCGGTCCCTGCCAGCGCCAGCGCGGCCCTCGACATGGCCAACGACCACACACAGCTGGTCCAGATGTCGGGCATCAGCTTCGGCTCGCCCGAAGGCAACACGCTGCCGAAGGACGACACCGAAGAATGGTCCGGGCTTGTCGATTTCGAAGGCGCGCAGGACTCCGAGTCCACGCTCACGCCGACGTTCTTCCGCTTCGTCCCTTCGGGCGATGACGGCCGTGCGGCGGCCGACACGCCCCGGATTCAGGGCACGATCGGCGGGCCGTCCAGCTCTGCCGACATTCGCCTGACCGACGGCACGACACTGACCGATAACGGGACCAATACGCGCGGGCTCGCGCTGTTCTCGGTGACCCTGAGCGCCGCGTAATGCTCACCAAGCCGGCCAACGTCACGTACAACATGGGGCAGCCGTATATCGCTCCGCGCCCCGAACGTGAAGTGTGTCCGCCACCACCACCTGAGCCGCCGCCCAACCGACCCGGCCATTGGGTGACTGAATGCACGACGGTGACGGTGCTGGTGGGTTGGGATAACGGCCCGGCCTCGCCCGGCAACCCCGGCCCGTTCCCCAAGCCGATCTACATCAGCGGCGGCCAAACGTGCCGGCGTGTCTGGAGGCCGGACTGATGGCCGAGTGGATCGAGCTATACCCACACCGTGACCCGACGGGCAGCCCGCTTGAAAACCCGCAGTTCTTCTTGTGGCGCCAGCCCCCGCGTCCGCACCCGCTTGCCCCGCAGCCCCCGATACAGTGGCTGCCTTCGGCGCCGATGGCGTACGAAGACCCGTATCTTCTCAGGATGGGGAAGCCGGAACAGCTTGAAAAGCTGCGCGGCAAGGTCGTGCGCGCGTTCGAAATCTCCGTTCGCGCGGGGCCTGGGACCATGACGCGCGGGTCTAACCACCCCTCATCTGCATACCCCCCGCTCGTAATAGAGTTCTTCGGCGGGCACGTGCAGGCGCCTTCGCTCGCCGACCCCCGCCAG
>CAZVCT010000123.1:0-5350 GCA_964625655.1 uncultured bacterium | reverse complement strand
CGACGTCGGCCCACGTGAGGGTGGGGTAGTTGAAGACGCTCGAGTACTTGGCGCGTCCCTCCAGGAGGGCGTCGACCATCTCCTCGCGCGTGGCGCCGAGCGTCTCGGCGGCGTGGTAGAGGTACTGGCCGTGGCCCGCCTCGTCCTGCACCTTGGCGATGAGCACGAGCTTGCGTCGCAGACTGGGGGCGGCCGTGATCCAGGCGCCCTCGGGCAGCATCCCCACCCACTCGGAGTGCGCGTGCTGGCTGATCATGCGGATCAGCTGGCGGCGGTACTCGGCAGGCATCCAGTCGCCCGGCTCGATCTTCTCGCCGGCCGCGATGCGCGCCTCGAACTCGGCCAGGCGCTGCGGGTCTTCGTTGAGGGTCGGGTCTTTGGTCGTCATCTCACGCCTCCTTGACGGCGCCCAGGGCGCGCAGGACGTAGTCGGTGTAGAAGCCGATCAGCTCCTCGAGGGGCAGGCGGCCGCGCGGGTCCAGCCACTGGTAGCTCCAGTTGAGGGTCGAGAGCGTCAGCAGGGTGGCGACGCCCACGTCGGGCACGCGGAAGTCGCCCCGTTCGGCGCCGGCGGCGATGATGTCTCGCAACTCGGCCTGGTAGGCGTCGCGCAGCTCGATGACGTGCTGCTTCGCGGCGCCCGAGAGGTGCGCCCACTCGTGGAAGAAGACGGCGGCCGTCTCGATCTCGGCCTCGACCACCTGCAGGTGGCCGCGCACGAAGGCGGCCAGGCGCTGCGTGGGCGGGGCGTCATGCGGCACGGCCCGGGCGGAGGCGAGGAAGGCGTCGGCGGCGCGGTCGACGATCTCCTGCAGCAGCTGCTCCTTGGAGTCGATGTGCGCGTACAACGACGCGCCGCGCAGGTTCAGCTGCCGCGCCAGCTCGCGCATGCTGGTAGCGTGGTAGCCGTGGCGGCGGAACAGTTCGCCCGCGACGCGCAGTATCTCGTCGCGCCGGCTCGTGCCGGGCGTGGCGTTGGTGCTGGGCTGCGTGATGGCTCGCATCTGGCCCTCCGTCTGGTCTCGCTGCTAGGATAGGCTAACGACCGTTCGTTAGGCAATGCAGCGCTTACGTTCCAGGAGAATCCCATGCCCACGGTTCAGTACCTAAAACCCGGCGGCGAGGTGGCGGGCGAGCTGCCCTTCGGCGATACGGAGCTGCTACGCGGCTACCGCGCCACCGCTCGCGCCCGCTTCTTCGACGAACGGGCCATCACCCTGCAGCGCCAGGGCCGGCTCGGCGTCTACCCACCCTTCCGCGGCCAGGAAGCCGCGCAGGTGGGCGCCACCCTCGCGCTCACCGAGCGCGACTGGCTCGTGCCCAGCTACCGCGAGACCGCCGCCGCCCTGACGCACGGCCTGCCCCTCAGCCAGGTCGTCCTCTACTGGCGCTCGCACCCGGCGGGCTGGCGCTTCCCCGAGACGCTGCGGATGCTGCCCTTCTACGTCCCCATCGCCACGCAGCTGCCGCACGCGGTGGGGCTCGCGATGGCCGGCCAGCGCCTCGAGGAGGAGCCCTGGGTGGTGCTCGCCTTCATCGGCGACGGCGGCACCAGCGAAGGCGACTTCCACGAGGCGATGAACTTCGCGGCCGTCTACAAGGCGCCCGTGGTGTTCGTGGTGCAGAACAACGGCTGGGCCATCAGCACCCCCACCGAGCGGCAGATGGGCAACGTGCGCATCAAGGACCGCGCCCTGGGCTACGGCATGGAGGGGGTGCGGGTCGACGGCAACGACCTCGTCGCCACCTGGCACACCACCAACCAGGCGGTGGCGCGCGCCCGCGCGGGCGAGGGTCCGACGCTGATCGAGGCGCTCACCTACCGGATCGCGCCGCATACCACCAGCGACGACCCGGGCCGCTACCGCGACGAGGAGGAGGCGCGCCGCCGCGGCGCCGAGGAGCCCCTGGCGCGACTGCGCATCCTGCTCGAAGGCCTGGGTGTCTGGGACGCCCAGCGCGAAGCGGAGCTGCAGCGCGAGTTCGAGGCCGAGCTGCAGGCGGCCCTGAAGGTGGCGGACGCCGCGCCCGAGATCGACCCCGCCGAGATCGTCGAGCACGTCTACGCCGAGCTTGGCCCCGACCAGCGGCGCGCCCAGGAGGCCCTCGGTGGCCGCTGAAGCGCAGGTGCAGGTGGCCGAGGCCCGGAAGGGCATCACGATGGTGCAGGCCATCAACGACGCCCTGGGCGTGGCGTTGGAGAAGGACGAGCGCGTGCTGCTGTTCGGGCAGGACGTGGGCGTCATGGGCGGTGTCTTCCGGGCCAGCGACGGCCTCCAGGCCCGCTTCGGCGACCAGCGCGTCTTCGACACCCCGCTCGCCGAGGCCGGCATCGTCGGCATGGGCATCGGCCTAGCCCTGGGCGGCATGCGCCCCGTGGCCGAGATCCAGTTCGCCGGCTTCCTCTACCCGGCGCTCGACCAGGTGCTGTCGCACCTGGGGCGCTACCGCCACCGAACGCGCGGGCGCTTCAGCCTGCCGATGGTGGTGCGCGCGCCGTACGGCGGCGGGGTCCACACCCCCGAGCAGCACGCCGACTCGCCCGAGGGGATACTGGCGCAGACGCCCGGCGTGAAGGTCGTCATCCCGTCATCGCCCGAGCGCGCCAAGGGGCTGCTGCTGGCCGCCATCGACGACCCCGACCCGGTCTTCTTCCTGGAAGCGATCAAGCTCTACCGCTCCGAGCGCCAGGTCGTGCCCGAGGGGCACTACACGTTCGAGCTCGGCAAGGCGCGCATCGTGCGGCCCGGCAACGCCGTCAGCCTCTTCTGCTACGGCGGGATGGTCGAGGTGTGCATGAAGGCGGCCGAGGTGGCGGCGCGCGAGGGAGTCGAGCTTGAAGTGGTCGACCTCGAGACGCTGGCGCCCCTCGACGAGGCCACCATCCTCGATTCCGTCAAGCGCACGGGCCGCGCCGTGATCGTCTACGAGGCGCCGCGTAGCGGCGGCTTCGGCGCCGAGGTGGCGGCCCGCATCGCCGAGGAGGCCATCTACCACCTGGAGGCGCCGGTGGTGCGGGTTGCGGGCTGGGACGCGCCCTACCCGCCGTTCACCTCCGTCGAGCACCACTACCGCCCGGACGCCCGGCGGGTGCTGGCGGCCGTGCGCAAGGTGCTGGAGTGAGCGGCTGCTCGGGTCGGGTAGCTCCCGTTCAGTACTGCCCGAGCAGCCCCCGGCGCAGCGCGCGGCGCTCGCACAGCAGGTAGAAGCCGAGCCCGAGGGCGAAGTAGACGGCGGCGTTCAGGAGCAGCGAGAGCCACTCCTGGGCGCCGAACTCGGTCAGGCCACTGCCTTCGATCATCACACTGCGCACCATGTCGACGCCCTTCACGACCGGCGCGTACTCGAGCCACGGCGCAGCCGCCAGAGGCACGAAGGCCAGGCCCAGGAACGCGAACTGCAGGATCTGCAGCAGCGCGCCGATCTGCTTGAACACGAGCGCCAGGCCGGCGGTGGCGAAGCCGAGGCCCGTGATGCACACGAGCGTGGGCGCCAGGATCAGCAGCAGCGGCAGCGGCGCCAGGTTCAGCCACTGCCCGGCCGTCAGCATGCTGACGAGGATCATCGCCACCATGATCACGAGGTTCAGCAGCAGCGTGCCGGACATCCGCGCCAGCAGGATGCGCCAGGCGCCCACGGGCGACATGTAGAGCTGCTCGAGGGTGCCGCGCGTCGCCTCCGAGGTCACCTCCCAGCCCATCGAGCTGATGCCCAGGATCAGCATGAACCAGAAGGCGTTGCTGACGATCAGGTAGCGCACGTTCTCGGTGGCGCTGCCCGGGTCGCCCACGATCTGGATGCCGAAGAACATGAACAGGAAGATCGCGTAGAAGGTTACGACGAGGCTGATCGTGTTGGGCAGGTAGCGCAGCATCTCGATGCCTACCTTGCCGACGTTGGCGCGCAGCACTTCAGCGTGCATGGGCAGCACCTCCGGTGGGCGCGGCCGTCACCGGCAGAGGCGCCGTAGGAACCGGCGTGGGGGCGCCGGGGCGCTCGCCTCCGACGAGGCGGCGGAACACCTGCTCGAAGTCGACGCTCGTGCGGTCGAGGCCTTCGATCTTCGCGCCCACCCGCTCGAGGGCGTTCATCAGACGGTAGATGGCATCGCCGCTCTCCAGGTCCACCGTGAAGCCGTGGCCGCCTTCCTCAAGCCTGACGTGGGGGAACGCCGCTGCGAGCTCGTCCTGCTGGCGCTGGGCCAGCGGCTCGGCGAGGTCGACGCTGTAGGCGCGCGCGCCGAAGAGCCGCAGCAGCGCGTCCACGCGTTCGTCCGCCACCACGCGGCCGGAGGCGATGATCACGGCGCGGTCGCACAGCTCCTGCACCACGGGCATGTCGTGGGTGCTGATCATGACGGTGCGACCCGCGTCCGAGATCTCGCGCAGCAGGCGCCGGACGTCGTAGCCCGCTTCCACGTCGAGGCCGAGCGTCGGCTCGTCCAGCAGGATCACCTCGCTGCCCGCCAGCATCGCCACCGCGATGGCCAGCTTCTGCTGCATCCCTCTCGACAGGGCGCTGACGAGCTGGTCGGCCTTGTCGGCCAGCCCGAAGCGCTCGAGCAGGTCGTCCGCCTCGAGCCGCACTTTCGGCCCGCCCAGCCCGCGATTGCCCGCGAAGTAATGCAGGTTCTCGCGCGCCGTCAGTCGCCAGTAGAGGTTGCGGTTCCCCTCGAGCACGGCGGCGATGCGACGCAGGCAGGCGGCGCGGTTCCGGCGCAGGTCGAAGCCGGCGATCTTCGCGGCGCCTTCGTCGGGGGTCACCAGGCCGCAGAGCATCTTGATGGTGGTGGTCTTCCCGGCGCCGTTGGGGCCCAGCAGCCCGACGATCTGGCCGCGCTCCACGCTGAAGTTGACGCCGTCGACCGCCGTCAGCGGCTCGCGCTGGCCGCGCTTCGGGAAGCGCTTGACGAGGCCGTCGGCAACGACGAGGGCGTTCATGGCGAGCCCAGGGTGCTGCAGGCGCCGCTGTCCGGTTCGGGACGGATGTGGGCGGGGTCGTAGGTCATGTCTCACCTCTTCTGTCAACTGCGGTTTAAGTGAATATAAAGATGCGGCTAACAGATGTCAACTATGAGATTTCTATCCGCTGTATCGAGGCGCTCCTGATGGTGGGTCCATCTGCCACTCCGTCTCTGGGCCCCAACCCAGAGGCTCTGCGTCATAAGCCCTTGCGCCCGAGGGGGTATGACCCTTAGTATTTAAGGTATCTTTGAGGCACTCGAGCGACCCATGACGGGACGTATCGGCGGCCCACCGGGAGGCGGAACGCCATGGAAATGGACAAAGATCGCAAGAAGGCGCTGGATTCGGCTCTGTCGCAGATCGAGCGGCAGTTCGGTAGGGGCGCC
>CAZVCT010000122.1:0-5406 GCA_964625655.1 uncultured bacterium | reverse complement strand
CGACGAACTGAGCGTACCCGACGGTTCCGGGGCCGCCCGACTCGAAGTCGGTGAAGTCGAAGCTGATGCGCATGTCCTCGAACACGCTCTCGCCAAGGTCGGGGCCCGACATGACCGCCCGAGGCACCTCGAAACGGCCCTGGCTCTGGTCGATCAGCACCTGGCGGCTGCCCCTGGCCTGCATGCGAAGGTCCAGCTCGTCCTCCACCAGGAAGGCGTGAATCTCCTGGCCGCGGAGGTTGTCGGTTCTGTCGATGGTGATCCGCTCGGAGTCGAGGGTGAAGTCGGTCTCGCCGTCCACCGTGCGGCGCCCGTCCTCGATGGCGTAGAGGGTGGCCTCCTGGAGGTTCGGGTCGTAGTCGACGGTCGGTGCCGTGAAGTACCAGATGGCGTCCGGATCGGTGCGGGGATAGAGGGTCACCGTGACGTCCTCCAGCTCCACCGCACCGCCTGGCACGGCCGTGGTCCGGCTGGGCAGCAGCGCCAGTACCACCAGCACCACCACCACGAGCGCGAACGGAACGAGCGCCAGACGGAGCATGCACCGAATCTACCAGCGCACGGCGCTGAGAAGCATTACCTGCTGGGTGAACGCGCGTTCACCCAGGGTGTGGGCCCTTCTTACTCGAAGCTGACGTTGACCACCTGGAAGACGGTGGCGGAGCCGCGCGGGCTCGTGACGGTGACCTGGTCGCCGACGCGCTTGCCCAGCAGGCTGAGCCCCAAGGGAGATTCGTCGGAGACGCGCCCCTCGAGGATGTCGGCCTCGTGCGTGCCGACCAGGTGGAAGACGAGGTTCTCGCCGTCCTCGCCGGCCAGGGTGAGGCTGGCGCCCAGGCGGGCGATGGCTTCCCCGTTGACATCGGGCTCGACGACCACGGCGCGGTGCACCAGCTCTTCGAGGTCGGAGATGCGGGCCTCGTTGGCGCTCTGCAGCAGCCGGGCCTCGTCGTAGGCGGCGCTCTCGCGCAGGTCGCCGTCGGCCAGGGCGGCGCCCATGTAGTCGGCCAGTTCCTGGCGCTTCTCTTCCTTCAGGTAACGGAGCTCTTCCTTCAGCTTCTCTAGGCCCCGAGGGGTCATCTTGACGGGTTCTTTCGGCACGGTGCTCCTCACTTGGGCGGGTAGGCTCCCGCCGCGAACGCCACCCGGTACGGGCTTGGCGGCAAGCGAGCCGGCGGGCCTGCAAGCCGCCGGGGCAACGTCCGCTCGCGATTATAAGGGGATGGCGCCCGTTCATAGGTTGACTGGGGGCCGAACGGGTGCTGGCCGGACGCATCGACCGCGACCACTTAGTCCAGACGACCGGCTCCGGGGCGGTGTAACTTCGTCTCCGATGGCCGAATCCGTAACGGTAGTCCCGTACGACGCTGCGTGGCCCGCCCGCTTCGAAGCCGAGCGGGAGCGCATCGTCTCAGCCCTGGGCTGGCTGACGGACGGCGGAACCCTGGAGCGCATCGAGCACGTCGGTTCCACGGCCGTGCCCGGCCTGGCCGCCAAGCCATGCATCGACATCCTAGTGGGCGCCTGGCCCGTCCCGCTGCCGCCGGACGCCGTGACCGCCCTCGAGCGGCTGGGCTACACCCACCGGGGCGAGAACGGCATCCCCGGACGCGACTACTTCACCAAGGGCCCGCACGACGTCCACGTGCACGTGGTGGAGATGGTCAGCGACTTCGCGGTCGATACGCTGCTCTTCCGCGACTACCTGAGGGCCGAACCGGCCGCTGCCGAGCGTTACGGGCGCACCAAGCTGGAGCTGGCCGCCCGCCACGCGGATGCGAGGGACCGGTACCAGGCGGGCAAGGGGCCGCTGATCGCCGAGCTGATGGAGGCGGCCGCCCGTTGGTACCGCGAGGAGGTGAGCTTCAAGGCTCTGCTACAGGGCCTGCGGGACGTGCGCGACCTGCCACATGCCTGGTGGGTGAGCAGCGGCTGGGCGATCGACCTCTACCTGGGGCGCGTGACGCGCGTGCATCACGACTTCGACGTCGGCCTGTTCCGGGAAGATCAGCTGGCCGCGCGCCGGCACCTGGCGTCGCGCGGCTGGACCTTCCTGACGCCGCACGAGGGCCGGCTCGAACCTTGGCCGGCCTCCATGCGCCTGGAGTTGCCCCGCCACCAGGCTCACGCCCATAAGCAGGGCGGCTTCATCGACATGCTGTTGTCGGACCGCGACGGTTCCATCTGGCGCTTCCGCCGGAACCCGCGGGTGGTGCGCCAGGTCGACCGGCTCGTGCTGCGGGGCCCCGAAGGCCTGCCGTACCTGGCGCCGGAGGTGGTGCTGCTGTTCAAGAGCGCCACGGGAGGCAAGGCGCCGCGGCCGCGCGACGAGGCGGACTTCGCGGCCGTGCTGGCCGCCGGGTTGGAGCCCGAGCGGAGGGAGTGGCTGCGCGGGGCTCTAGAGGTGTACCAGCCGGATCACGGCTGGTTGGCCAGCCTGAGGTGAGGCGGCAGCTGGTTGCGCGGCGCTCTCACTCGACCACCACCTCGAGCATCGCCAACAGCCCGAGCGCTTCCGGCAACGCCACCCGCAGGCCGCGGATGCGGTTGGTGAAGGGCGAGACGAGGTAGTTGCGCGCGCCGCGCAGGTCGGCACCTTCGAGGTTGCAGCCGTCGAAGGCGCACTGCTCCAGGTCGCTTCCAGCGAACGACACCTTGGAGAGGTCGCAGCGCGCGAACTCGGCGCCTGCCAGCCGGCACTCCTCGAAGGCGAAACCTCGCAGGTCCAGGTTGCGGAAGAGCGCGAAGCCGAGGTCGCAGCCCTCGAACGTCGCCTCCAGACCCAGGGGGTCGCGCTCCAAGCGGCTGAAGTCGACGCCCGTCAGGCGACAGCTCTCGAACGACACCGCGCGCAGCGAAGCGCCGGTGAGGTCGGCGAGCGCCAGTTCGCACCGCTCGAAGCGGCAATCCGCCAGACGGGCGCCCTGGAACGAGGCTTCGGTGAGGTCGCACGCTACGAAGACGCACTCCTCGAACTCGGTGTGAGCCAGCGCCACGCCTTCGGGAAGCTCGCCCTCGAAGCGCTCGCCGGCGCGGAACTGCGTTTCCATGCGATCAGTATCGCGTAAGCGCGCCCGATGTCGGGCCGGCGCCGGGCTTGCTACAATCTAGGACCGTGCGCCGCATGGCGCACGCGTTCGGCGCGGGCCCTTAGCTCAGCGGTGAGAGCAGTCGACTCATAATCGATTGGTCACTGGTTCAAATCCAGTAGGGCCCACCATTAGGGTTGCGCCTCAAGCGCAATTGGCGTGCCCCCCAACGAATTGGGGGGCACGCCATCTTTTCAATGGGTTCAGCTTAAGTGCGCTCGCTCAATCAGCACATCCGAGTGCTGTTAGTAATCGTGTATCAGTTGGTATGCTAGCTTCGCCCTTGTTTAAGCACATGAAGCTAGGTCACGGTTGCGAGGATGAACTCAATTGAAAGACGAGGATAACCACGACAAGCGCGGTACGGCTGAAGCCAAGACTGCGAGGGCGGAGAACTGGCCAGACCCCTTGGTCGCTATAAGAGAAGGGTATCTCCAACGACAATCAATGCTCAACGAAGTCATCGAGGCCTCACAACTCGCTACAGCCGGACTGATGCCTGACTTGAGGGCCGTTCAAGAGGCGATTTCTACAATGCTTGGGCCTACGTTGGCCATGGAGAAGTCCGCACGCGAGGCAGTGCGCAGGATGCGCGAAGTCACGCGAGGCCTCGGAGTAGAGCCAAGCGTGCCAATCTTGTCCGCTGGGATCAGCGCTGGCATCGCCGACGACCTGATCAAAGGTATTTTCCCTTCCATTGCGCGCGCAGATCTTAGAGACGTTATCAAGGATCAACTCACTGGCATACAGGCCGGAATCAACGCAGGAAGCAGTAACCTGGCCATGATAGCGGGCCTTAACGTATTTGACCCAAAGTATCGACAGGAACTAAAGCCAATTATTGATTCCTTGACTGAGTTCACAAGGGGGCTTACGAGTCAGGGCTCGGAGGCCTTCATGCAGCTTTCTGGCGATCTGCGCGCAGCAGAGTCGATACGTCAGAGCTTTGCATCCACGCGTGAAGCGCTCGACAACTGGGACGATGATGACCTCCCTAACGAACACCCAGTACTATCCGATTTCATCCGAGCTAACTCAGAGAAGTTGAACTTCGTGAAATCAAGGTATGACTATTGGGATGAGCAGTGGGATTCCACGAACGGGCGATTGGACTCCATTGAAGGTCTGCTACTAGCACAAGGAAGGGAGCAGTATTATCAGTGGTTAATCAGCCTGATTATCGGAATCTTCTTTGGCATGCTGCCTTACATTCTCTCGCCGACACGCGAGGCGGTGGCAGAAGAAGTAGGTCAGTTAACTTCAGGCACACCCGAGGAGCCATCGGGCCCAATGGCGGTCGACCGGGATCAGTGGATTCAGGAAACCGTTCGACTCTACTCTTTGGTGGGCAATTTCGAACCTGGATTACGAGTACTTGTGCGCGACGCGCCGCTCCGCGTTGAGCCATGGGGCAAAGCTAAGGAACAATGTAGGCTCGAAGTAGGTTCAAGAGTGCGGAAGCTAAATGAGGCTGGCGACTGGTACTTGGTCGAAACCGTACCCTTAGAAGAAGGCCAAGATGTCGAACTTGGCTGGCTCTACCGGCACCATTTGAAGTAATGAGCATCAGTCATTTGAACCGTCATTAAGCCTGGTGAGGGTTGGCCTGCGGTGGACTGCCGACAGGCTTAATGACGGTTCATATAGGGGGAGGAGCGCCTTGAGGGCGTGGAGGTTGTCATCGTAGAAAATTAGATTGTCATCGAGTCGGGCGCCGCATACTCCCTAATGGGCATATGCCACGAGCAGTCAGAATGGCCCACTGAGGGGCTGGATTGAAAGCGCCAAGACTAGTTGAAGTACAAACTTGGCCTCTCTACCCGACGGGCCTTGGTGCTTTTGAATTTTGGCAGCGAAATCCGAACGGGTAGCCCTCTCATAGACGTGAGGGCGGCGGGCCTGCCTCTGGTTGCCTTCAGTGCCAGCAGAAGCGGCTACTGTCGCCTCTTTAGATCTGAGCTACGTTCGGCAGGATTGGTACAGATCAGATAAATACTCGAGGCGTCAAGCGGCGGGTCAGGTCGGGATCGCCGGGTAGTTCTTGTCGTCCAGCGCGACGTCCTAGAACGAGGCTTGACGAGGCAGGCTCACATCATAATCAATTGGTCACTGGTTCAAATCCCGCAGGGCCCACCAACGAACATGCGCGCCGCCCTCCAACGCGGGTCACCGCCACCGAAGCCCCTCCTTCCTATGCTGACCCGGAGGTGGACGGTGGCGGTTCTCATGCCGACAACAGGGCGGATGCGGAACGGCGTGACAAGCGTCGGCCACGGCTGAGGTCGGGTCGCGCATGGAGCTTGGCGACAGCCACCAC
>CAZVCT010000121.1:0-5420 GCA_964625655.1 uncultured bacterium | reverse complement strand
GGACGCTCGAGCGCTTCACGAGGTTGAACGTCTGGAAGATCATGCCGATGTCGGAACGCGCGGAACGCAATGCGGAGCCGCGCGCGGCGGTCACGTTGACGTCGTTCACGGTCACGGCGCCCTTGGATGGCACGACCAGGTTGTTCACGGTGCGGATGAGCGTCGACTTGCCGGCCCCCGAGAGCCCGACCACGACCACGAACTGGCCGCGCGGGATCTCGAGCGAGACGCCCTTGAGCGCCTTGAGCCCGGTCTTGTAGACGACTTCTACGTCTTGGAAGGAGATATGGGTCACGACGTTGACAACGCTACACGGAAAGTGGCGGCGGGGGATAGCCCCGCCGCCACTTACTGTGCTTCGAAAGGACCGAAAGGCCCCTGGCGCGTTACTGGCGCTGGAAGGTCGCCGAGACCTCGCGCACGATGTCGTAGACCGACGGATCGGTGATGCGGGCGAACTCGGTGACGTTGAAGAGGGTGCTGGTCAGTTCCCTGCCCTCTTCGGTGTTGGCGATGTCGATGAGCGCCTGAGCGATCTGGTCGACCAGCTCGGGGTCGAGGCCCTGGCGGACGACGGCGCCGTCGTTGGGGATGTTGTCGGAGTAGCCGAGGATGCAGACGACTTCCTTGACGTCCGGGAAGTCGCCTTCGATGGTCTCGCGGCCGTCGGAGCCGGGCGAGCCGCCGAAGGTGACCGACACGTCGACGTCGCCGTTGTAGACGGCGAGGGCCGAGGCGTCGTGCGAGCCGGCGAAGATGGAGGTCATCTCGGTGTCCGGGTCGATGCCGTAGGTGTTCTTGAGGGTCACGTACGGGAACTGGTAGCCGGAGGTCGAGCCGGGGTCCACGAAGGCGATGGTGCGGCCGCGCAGGTCCTCGAACGACTCGATGCCGCTGTCGCAACGGACGTTGAACTGGGCGCGGTAGGTGGTGCTGCCCTGGCGGACGGAGGCCACGATCGGCACGGCGCCGTAGGCGTCCATGGCCTGAACGAGGGCGGCGGGGCCGAAGAGGCCGATGTCGACGCGGCCGGTGCCGATCGCTTCGACGAGGCCGACGAAGTTGGTGGAGACGAAGGTCTCGACGGGGATCAGGAGGCGCTCGGAGAGCATCTCGGCGATCGGGTCGAGGCTGTCGACGATGGCGTCGGCTTCACGGCTGGGGACCATGCCGAGGACCAGGCGGTCAGGGATCTCTCCCTGGGCTTCTTCCTGGGCCAGCGCGGTGCCGCCGAAAAGGCTCACTACGAGCAAGGCAGCTGCGAGGGTCGAGAGTAGTCGCTTCACTGGGTTCCTCCAACGAGAATAGCGCTCGGAACGGCCAACCGATCGGCCACCCCTGATGCGCGGTAAGCGTAGCACGAGGTCCGGGAGGCTGGTCTTCAGGTTCTCTTGAGCGGTAGAACGCCTGCTGCTCATCCGGCACGCCGCCACGCCCGGAGGCTCGGCGCCACTACGCAGACGAACGCGGCGCGCTGCGCCCCGTGCCCGTCAGCGCCCGCCCGTGTCCGCGAACGGTGCGCCACCCACGCCGCGGCCCTCGAAGAGCTCCTTGTAGGCGTGGATGGCCGGGACCCCGCCCGTGTGCACGAACAGCACCTGGTCGTCGCGTCCGTAGCGGCCGCGGCGGATCAGGTCGATGAGGCCCGCGGCGGCCTTGCCCGTGTAGACCGGGTCCAGCAGGATCGCCTCGAGCCGCGCGAACAGCTCCAGCGCCTCGACCATGCCCTCGGTGGGGTACGAGTAGCCCTCGCCGACGTAGCCGTCGAAGACGGTGACGTCCGCGGCCGTCACCGGCGCCTTCGAACCGATGAGGGTCGCGGTCTCCTGCGCGTGCGCCAGGATCTTCGCCTCCTGCGCCTCCTTGCCGGCGCGCACCGACACGCCCGACACGGGCAGCCCCGCGCCCATGGCGACCAGGCCCGCCACGAGGCCCGAGTGGGTGCCGCCGCTGCCGCTGGCCACGACCATCTCGTCGAAGGCCACGCCCAGCTCGAACGACTGCGCCTGCAGCTCGAGCGCGCACGCCACGTAACCGAGCGAGCCCAGGGCGTTCGAGCCGCCGCCGGGGATCACGTAGGCGGTGCGCCCCTCGGCCGCCAGGTCGTCGGCCATGCGCTGCAGTTCGGCGGCCAGATCGGTGCCGCCCGGCACTACCTCCACCTTCTCTACGCCCAGCAGCCCGAAGAGGAGGTTGTTGCCGTTGGCGTTGGCGTCGTAGCTGCCCGGCACCCGCTCTTCCAGCAGCAGGCGGCAGGCCAGCCCCTCCTTGGCCGCAGCCGCGGCCGTCAGGCGGCAGTGGTTCGACTGCACGGCGCCGGTCGTGACGAGCGTGTCGGCGCCCTTCTCCAGGGCGTCGGCCACGAGGAACTCGAGCTTGCGGGTCTTGTTGCCGCCGGGCGATAGGCCAGTCAGGTCGTCGCGCTTCACCCAGACGGTGGGGCCGCCCAGGTGGGCGCTGAGGCGCGGCAGCCGCTCGAGCGGCGTGGCGCCCTCGGTGTAGTGGCGACGGGGGAAACGGCTCAGCTGCATCTGCGGCCTCCAGGAAGCAGCTCGGGCGCAGCACGGGAAGTCGCGCGGACGCTGCGTAGGCGCTGCGTGGGTGCGGGCCGTTCGGCCACCTGTTGGCTTCGAGACCCGCGGCTTGACGGCGCCATCATAATCGGGGCCGTACGCACGCGGCCGCCCGCTGGGGCCCGAAGCCTTCCCATGGCCACGGGACGACCACGAGGCCAAAGCGCGAACGGTGGCGCCGACCCGCCGCGCCGACTCCTGAAGCGCCGTTGACGACGTGTATGCTTTATGGCGACAGCCGTCCGGGCGCCGCGCCTTGAACGCGGCGCACCGTCCACGTGTCCTGAACGCCGCTACGCCCCCGACGTGTGCAACGTGTCCGCAAGACGTCGCGTGCAACGTGCCGGGCGCGAGGTGTGAAGAGAGGCGCGCATGACCATCGAAAGCAGAGGAACGAGAAGCGCCGCGCCGCCGGCGGAGGCCAGTTCCGGGCCGCCGTTCGCGCCGCTGCCGCGCAACCCCGGCACCGCGCTCGAGCTCGACCGGGTGGAGGGCGCGCGCGTGAACCTTAGCGCCGTCGAGCGCCGCGCCGCGACGCTCACCACGCGGCGCAGTGTGAAGAAGGATTGGCAGGCGGCCTGGCTGCTGAAGGCCATCTCGGTGATAGACCTGACCACGCTGGCCGGCGACGACACCCCGGGGCGCGTGCGGCGCCTGTGCGCCAAGGCGCTCTCGCCCGTGCGCGCCGACCTGCTCGAAGAGCTGGGCGTGGCCGACCTGCGCCTCACCACCGGCGCCGTGTGCGTCTACCACGAGATGGTTCCCACGGCCGTCGAGGCCGTGCGCGGCACGGGGCTGCCGGTGGCGGCCGTCTCCACCGGCTTCCCCGCCGGCCTCTCGCCGTTCGAGACGCGTCTCGACGAGGTGTCGCGCTCGGTGCAGGCGGGCGCCTCCGAGATCGACATCGTCATCTCGCGCCGCCACGTGCTGCTGCAGGACTGGCAGGCGCTGTACGACGAGATCCGCCTCTTCCGCGCCGCCTGCGGCGACGCGCACCTGAAGGCCATCCTCGCTACCGGCGAGCTGGGCACGCTGCGCAACGTCTACCGCGCCAGCCTCGTGGCCATGATGGCGGGCGCCGACTTCATCAAGACCTCGACGGGCAAGGAGAGCGTCAACGCCACGCTGCCCGTCAGCCTGGTGATGGTGCGCGCCATCCGCGACTACATGGAAGACACGGGGCACGCCGTGGGCTTCAAGCCCGCCGGTGGGCTGCGCACCGCCAAGGACGCGCTGGCGTGGCTGATCCTGATGAAGGAAGAGCTGGGGCGCCGCTGGCTGGAGCCCGACCTGCTGCGCTTCGGCGCCAGCTCTCTGCTGGCCGACATCGAGCGCCAGCTGGAGCATCACGTCACCGGCCGCTACTCGGCCGGCTTCAGGCACCCGCTCGGATGATGGGCGCCACCAACGCAAGCGCTATGCCAAGGAGCCACGCATGAGCGTCAGGGAGATCTTCGACACGATGGAGTACGGCCCCGCCCCCGAGGCGGACGACGTGGCGCGCGCCTGGCTCGAGCGCCACGGCAAGAACTTCGGCCACCACATCGGCGGCCGCTTCGTGGAGCCCGCCGCGGGCGGGCGCTTCGCCACCCAGCACCCCGGCGACGGCAGCGAGCTGGCGCAGGTGGCGCAGGGCGACGAAGCCGACGTCGACGCCGCCGTGGAGGCCGCCAAGGCGGCGCTGCCGGGCTGGCGCAAGCTAGGCCCCCACGGCCGCGCCCGCTACCTTTACGCGTTGGCGCGGCACATGCAGAAACACGCGCGCCTGCTAGCAGTTCTCGAGGCTCTCGACAATGGTAAGCCTATCCGCGAGACGCGCGACCTGGACGTGCCGCTGGCCGCGCGCCACTTCTACCACCACGCCGGCTGGGCACAGGTTCTCGAACAAGAGTTCGCAGGTTATGACGCCGTTGGCGTCTGCGGGCAGATCATCCCCTGGAACTTCCCGCTCCTGATGCTGTCGTGGAAGGTGGCGCCCGCCCTGGCGGCCGGCAACACCGTGGTGCTGAAGCCCGCCGAGTTCACGCCCCTGACGGCGCTGCTCTTCGCAGAGATCGCCGCCGAGGTGGGGCTGCCCGCCGGCGTGCTGAACGTCGTTACCGGCGATGGGCGCACGGGCGCCGCGCTCGTGGCGCACGAGGGGCTCGACAAGGTGGCCTTCACCGGCTCCACCGAGGTGGGGCGCATCATCCGCCGTGAGACGGCCGGGCGCGGCCTGAAGCTGTCGCTGGAACTGGGTGGCAAGTCGCCGTTCATCGTCTTCGACGATGCCGACCTCGACAGCGCCGTCGAGGGCGTGGTCGACGCCATCTGGTTCAACCAGGGCCAGGTCTGCTGCGCCGGCAGCCGCCTGCTCGTGCAGGAGAGCATCGCCGAGCGCATGGAAGCGAAGCTGCGGGCGCGCATGGAGAAGCTGCGCGAAGGCCCGTCGCTCGACAAGTCGATCGACATCGGCGCCATCATCGCGCCCGTGCAGCTCGAGAAGATCGAGCGCCTCGTGGCGCAGGGCAAGGCCGAAGGGCACGCCTGCTACCAGCCCAGCTGGTCGGCGCCCAAGGAGGGGTGGTACTACCCGCCCACCCTCTTCAGCAACGTCTCGCCCGCCTCCACCATCGCGCAGGAAGAGATCTTCGGGCCCGTCATCGTCAGCATGACGTTCCGCACCCCCGAGGAGGCCGTCGAGCTGGCGAACGACAGCCGCTACGGCCTCGCCGCCAGCGTCTGGACCGAGAACGTCAACTTGGCGCTGGACGTGGCGCCCAAGATCAAGGCTGGCGTGGTGTGGATCAACAGCACCAACGTCTTCGACGCCGCCGCCGGCTTCGGCGGCTACCGCGAGTCTGGCTT
>CAZVCT010000120.1:3897-5595 GCA_964625655.1 uncultured bacterium | reverse complement strand
GCCCGGTGCGTATAAAGCCCGAACGTGTTCGGCCCCGTATGACTCGCGATCACGGCGCCGATCTCGTGGAAGCCGCCGAACTGGTACTGGACGCCCGTGGCGTCGATGGCCTGGCGCAGGCGCTCGGCAGATTCGGGGTCCTGGACGTGGATGACGTTCAGCACTACGGGGCCCGGCTGCGACTCGGCGTACGCCTTGAAGCGGTCGACCATCTCCTGCTGCGCCTTCTTCATGCCGCGCGCGCGGGTGAGGGGGCCGACGACGCCGTTCTCGAGCGTCAGCAGCGGCTTCACGTTCAGCAGCCCGCCCAGGAAGGCGCTGGCGCGGCCGATGCGGCCGTTCTTCTGCAGGAACTCGAGCGTGCCGACGGTGAAGACGACGAAGTTCGTGTCGCGCACCGTCTCGATCGCCTTGACGATCTCGTCGAGCGACTTGCCGGCAGCGCGCATGCGCGAGGCGATGCGCACCATCTCGCCGTGGCCCAGGCTTGCCGCCAGGCTGTCGAAGACCGTGACCGGCACGGGCGCGCCGTCGGCAGCGATGTTCGCCGACTGGTAGGTGCCCGAGATCTTGGAGCTGATGGCGATGACGAGGATCGCCTCGGCGCCCGCTTCAGCGGCGCGCTGGTAGGCAGCGGCGAACTCGGCGGGGCTCGGCTGGCTCGTGGACGGCAGGTCGGCCCCTGCCCTCACGCCGGCGATGATGTCGGCCGGCGAGATCTCGTCCCAGTCGCGCCAGGTCTTGCCTTGGAAGTTCACGTGTAGGGGGACCGCTTCGGCCTGCAGGCGCTGCAGCTCCTCGGCCTTGAGGTCGCTGGTCGAGTCCGTGACGATGGCGAGCTTCATGTGGTTCTCCTATGAGAGCGCCGCCGAGCCCCGCGGGGCGGCAGCGGCCGAGCTTTCCCGGTAGCGGGATGCTGATTCGTCACGCAGGATAGCCGACGAGCGCCCGCGCCGCACGCGGCGGGCGGGCTACGAGGTGCCACGAACGGCCCGTGGAACGGGACGTGCGTGAGCCTGTCATGATGGCCGTGATGAGTGAAGCCCTCTGGTGGCTGCTGACCCCCAGCACCTTGCTGGTGGCGTTCGTGCTGCTGGCCTACCTGGCCGCCCGCTTCGGCGCGGGGCGGCTGGGGGCCGGCCTGCTGTTCCTGCCGCTGCTGTTCCTGCTGGCGCTGTTCGCGCTGCCGCTCGACCAGTACCTGGCAGCTCCGCTCGAGAACCGCTTCGAGGCGCCGGCCGAACTGCCGTCGCGCATCGATGGGATCGTCGTGCTGGGCGGCTCGGTCGACTGGCGCATCAGCGCTGACCGCGGGCAACTCAGCCTGGATGCCGCCGGCGAGCGCATGCTGGCCGCCCTGGCGCTCGCCCGGCGCTACCCCGACGCCACGCTCGTGTTCACAGGCTTGTTCGACGACGCGCTGCGCCAGGAGTGGCGCGGCGACGACGGAGCCGGCCTGCTGTTCGCCCCCGAGCTGCAGGGGCGGCGGGTGCTGTTCCTCGGCGAGGCGCGCAGCACCTACGAGGAGGCGCTGCTGACGATCGAACGCGTCAGGCCCGCGCCGGACTCCACCTGGCTGCTCGTGACAAGCGCGCTGCACATGCCGCGCGCCTACCTGACCTTCCGCACTCAGGGGTGGACGCTGACGCCCTTCCCCGTGGACTACCGCACCGAGGCCAGCGTGCAGCCGCGCTTCGA
>CAZVCT010000120.1:0-3797 GCA_964625655.1 uncultured bacterium | reverse complement strand
CTTCACACCCAGCCCTTGCGCCTGAACAGCCACAGCATCAGCAGCACCAGCACCAGCATCAGGCCCAGCAGCGCCGGGTAGGCCCAGGGCCACGTGTACTCGGGCTGGTTCTCGAAGTTCATGCCGTAGAGCCCCGCCAGGAACGTCAGGGGGATGAAGATCGTCGAGATGACCGTCAGCACCTTGATGACGTCGTTCATGCGGGTGTTCAGCGAGGTCAGGTAGATGTCGTGCAGGCTGGTGACGATCTCGCGCAGCACCTCGACGGTCTCGATCACCTGCAGCGCGTGGCTGTGCGCGTCGCGCATGTAAGTGGACACTTCCTGGTCGATGAACGCCGTGCCGGGCTGCTCGAGCTTCGCCATCACCTCGCGCAGCGGCCAGATGGCGCGCCGCACGTGCATCAGGTTGCGGCGCAGGTTGTTCACTTGTGCGAACGCCTCGCGGCTCGGGTGCAGCAGCAGCTCGTCCTCGAGCGCCTCGAGGTTGTCGCCGTACGTCTCGACGACGGTGAAGTACTGGTCGATCACCAGGTTGACGAGCGAGTAGGCGACGAACGCTGCCGAGCGCGTGCGGATCTGGCCGTGCCCCTCCCGCAGGCGCGTGCGCAGCGCGCCGAACGGGTCGGTGAAGTTCTCCTGGAACGTCACCACCAGGCGCTCCATCAGCACGAGCGAGAACTGCTCGGCCTTCAGGCGGTTGGGGTCTTCGAGCTCCTCTTCGAACAGCCTGTCGCTGAGCTCCGGTTCCGGCTCGCGCTCGTCGCTGCCGTTGCGGCGGCGTCCGTTGCGGTTGGCCGCCTGGCGCAGGGCCACCTTGGCCTTCAGTTCGGTGAAGGTGTCGTCCTCGCTGGCGACCGCCGAGGGGGGCACGGCCACGTTGCGCACCATCAGCATGCGCATGATCACGAACAGGTAGTCGGCGTACTCCTCGACCTGCGGGCGCTGGCCGATGTGGATGATGTCGCCGTAGGTCAGCGGGTGGAGGCCGATGGTGTCGGACACCTCGCGCACCGTCGGCTCGTGCAGGCCGCAGACGTTCAGCCAGTGGGTGCCGGGCGCTTCCAGGGCCTGCTTCAGCTCGGATACGTCCTCGATCTCGCGCTCGTCGAAGCGCTCGTCGTCGAAGGTGATCAGGGTGAGCTTCGACCCTTGCGGCTCCTTGGGCGGCTGCGGGCGCTGCGGGTCGGCGTCACTGGTGCGCGGCTCCGTCCGAGGGTCCGACCGCCGCTCGGGGCGCCGGCCGGAACCCCGCCCCGTGCGCCCAGCCGCCATCTAGAACTTGCCGCCCGTCTTGAACCCGCCGCCTCTGGTGCTGCCGCCTGTGCGGAAGCCGCCAGAGGAGCGTGAACCGCCGCTGCTGCGGCCGCCCGAACCGCCGAAGCCGCCTCCGAACCCGCCGCCGAAGCCTCCCCCAGACCTGCCGCGGCCACCGCCCCGTCCGCCACCGCTCAGCATGCCGCCGAGGATGCCGCCCAGGATCCCGCCGATGATGTCGCCGGCGAGTTCGGTGCCGAAGTCGTCGCCCGGCCTGCCGCCCTCGTCCTGCCAGCGCTTCCCGCGGGGGTAGACGGGGCCGCCGCCCCAGATGGTGCCACGCCCGAAGCCGCCCGAGCCGAAGTCCGGGTCCGACGACGAGCGGACGAAGATGCGCTGCTGGTTCAGCAGCTGCCAGAGCGCCTGGGACGACAGGACGCCCGTGAGGAACTGGCTGAGGCCGCTCGACACGGCGCGGCCGTCCTGGAAGGCCGAGTTCGGCGCGTCCATGCCGGCGCGCGTGAAGTCGGCGCGCAGCTTCTCGAGCTCGGCGAGGCGCTGGCGGTACTGCGCCGCGCTCTCCTTCATCCCCGAAGCCGAGCGGGCGATCTGCTCGCGCCGGCGGGCGAGGTCGCGCAGGCGCGCCACGATGACGTCGTCGTCGGGTGAAGGGGTCGCAAGGGCCTCGGTGCGCAGCACGTCGAGGGGCGCCTCCTCCAGCTCGGTGCGCAGCAGGGTGACGGCCTTGCCGTAGTTCTCGTCGGTGCCCTGCGCGAACGCTTCCAGGTCGGCCAGCGCCTGCTGGTTCCTGGCGGCCCAGTCGGCCTGGCTCTGCTGCAGCTCCTCGATGCGCTGCTCGGCCTGCGCCAGTTCCTCTTCCAGCTCGGGGATGCCGTCGTCGATCCGCCCCTGCACGTCCAGGCGCTGCAGCTCCTCGAACTCGGCGTCGGCAACCTCCCGCACCCGCTCGGCGTGGTCGCGCAGGCGCTCGGGCAGCTCCTGCAGGCGGTGGAAGTTGGGGCGCGCGTCGGCGTAGCCGATCAGGCGCGCCACCTTGCCGTCCAGCCAGCGCAGCAGGGGGGAGAAGGGGCCGCCGCCCGGGCGGTAGTCGGAGGTACCGTAGCCGCGCCGCCACAGGTAGGTGAAGAGCGGGTCGGAACGGTACGACTCGCCCTTCTCTTCCAGCTCGGCCTCGCTCTGCTCCGCCTTGGCCTCGGCCTGCTGCGCGACGCGCTCGGCCTCCTGCGCGGCGGCCAGCTGGCGCCGGTAACCCTCGTCCTGCTGCAGGCGCTCCTGGGTGGCCAGCTCGGCCTCGCCGATGGCGTCGGCCAGGCGCTGGCGCTCGTCGGACGCGGCGGCCAGGCGCTCCTCGAAGCTCGCCTGCTCGCGTTCCAGCTCCGAGAGCCTGTTCTGCACGGCCTCGTACGCCTCGTTGCGCGCCTCCAGCAGCGCCAGCACGTTGCGCTCGGCGTCGTCGTCCACCTCCACCTCTTCGCCGGTGGCCAGGAAGCGCAGCCGCAGGCGCGCCAACGTGTGCAGCTCGCGCGAGCCTTGGGCGTCCAGCTGCAGCAGCTCGTCGTTGCCCGCCTTCAGGCGTGCGTCCAGGTCGCGCAGGCGCTGCTGCTCCTGCGCCAGCGCTTCGCGGATCTCTCGTAAGGCCTCGCGTCCGGTGATCATCGCTCCTACCATTCCGTGATGGCTCCGCCCGTGGTGTCGAAGTGGTAGTCGGGCTCGAGGAAGCCGGCGCGCTTCTCGCCGAACAGGTTGTCCTGCACGATGCCGTCGTCCAGCTTGTCGTCGCGGACGCGCTCGTACGTCTGCTGGTCGACGCGCAGGCCCCACTGCTGCACGCGCTCGACCTCGCCCGTCTCCTCGTTGAGGATGGGCAGCGTCAGGCGGCCGCCGTTGGGGTCCAGGGCCTCGACGATGATGTAGTAGTTGCGCGCGCCCGTGTTGACGTCGGGGATGCGGAACACGCCCGTGTCGGGGGAGTTGGCGATGCGCAGCGTGTAGCGCTGCTCGAGCTGCGCCTGCAGCGCCTCCAGCGCCTCGTACGACTGGCGCGCCTGCGCGTCGTCGCCGCGGGCGATGGCGGAGCGCGCCTGCTGGTAGAGGGCGTCGGCCTGCTCCTCGGCGGCGGGCACGCGGCTCGTCGCCAGCGTCTCGGCGTGGAGCGTCTCGAGGTTCGACACGATCTGGCGTTGGGGCGCCTCGATGGCGAACCACCAGACGCCGACCGCCAGGGCCGCCACCACCAGCAGCGCCAGCAGCCCCTTCCCCCAGCGCCCCCGGTTCACGTAGATGCGCGCCCAGGTGGGCACGTGCCGCGGCGGGGTGTAGGTGAAGCGCCCCTCCTTCAGTGCGTCGATGCCCTCGTGCAGGATCTCGTCGGAGACCTCTATGCCCTGGGAGGCGTAGATCTGGCGGAGCCGCTCCATGAGCTGTTCCTCGCGGGCGCCGCTCTGCAGCTCCTGCAGCACGAGCGACTCGCGGTGACGCAGCGTGTCGACGACGTCCATGGCCAGCATGACGTCGTCGAGC
>CAZVCT010000119.1:0-5655 GCA_964625655.1 uncultured bacterium | reverse complement strand
ACCTGCGACCTTTCGCTCCGGAGGCGAACGCTCTATCCAGCTGAGCTACGGGCGCGCACGGCAGCGCACGGCAACCTCGACGCGCTGAGCAGGGGACAATATAGCAGGTGACAAGCGCCTGATGGCGCCGGCGCCGCGACCACGCGCGCAGAACCCGGGGTTCGTGCAGCCGCGGTCCGTTCTGGTACACTCCGGGGCGTGCTCTTCGGTGCCGACCCAGCGGCAGGCCGCGAACGCCACAGCGACACAGCCGTGGCGACGGTCGCCCGCCCGCTTCGAGGGCAGCCGCCCCGAGAGATGACCGTCCGCAACTGCAAGCCTCCCGTGTCGCGCCCGGAAGCGTCCGTGGCCGGCGGAGGCTCCGGGAGGAACTGACCAACGATGAAGTTCAACAAGCGAACCACCACCATCATCCTGTGGGCCATATCCATAGGTCTTCTGGCCGGCATGGTGATCTCTTTCACGCCCGGCCTAAGCATGATCGGCGCCCAACAGTCGAACCGCGGCCCGGTGTACATGACCGTCAACGGCCAGAACGTGCACGAGTTCGAGGTGCAGCAGGCACGCTCCAACGCCCTCTTCGCCTCCGTCACCGAGGGCGAGGTCGGCGAGGACCTCGAACGCCTCATGGTCGACCAGATCGTGCGCCAGGCCGTCCTGCAGCAGGCCGCGTCGCGCGTCAACGTGTCCGGCGGCGAGGTCCGCCAGGCCGTCAACGACTTCCGTGAAGAGCGGGGGGTGGCCGGCGGCCGCAACGACCGCGCCTACCAGCAGCTGATCGGCAGCGCCGGCTTCTCCGACCAGGCCTTCCGCGAGTACCTCCGCGAGCAGCTGCGCATCGCCAAGTTCGAAGAGAGCATCGTCGGCGACGTCACCGTCAGCGACGAAGAGGTCGAGGCGTACTACCAGTCGCACCTCAACGCGTACCAGACCGAAGAGCGCGTCCTGGCGCGGCAGATCGTGGTCGACGACGTGGCGCTGGCGCAGGAGCTGCGCCGGCGTGCCATGGCCGGCGAGGAGTTCGCCGACCTGGCGCAGGAGTACAGCCTCGACCTCGCGGAGCGCGCCGGCGCCATCGGTGCCGCCTCCGGCGAGACCGAGCCGCGCCCGGTGGGCCGCCCGGCCCTGCCGACGCCCGTGGCCAACGCCACCTTCGCACTGCGCGGGGCCGGCATCACGGACGTGATCCCCAGCAACCAGCGCTACTACGTCGTGCAGGTCGAGGAGTACCTCCCGGCCGCCACGCGTCCCTTCGAGGAGGTCGAGGAGACCGTCCGCGAGGACGCCCTCAACGCCAAGAAGGAAGGCCTCGTGGAGGCCGAGCTCGACCGTCTGCGCGAGGAGGCGAACGTCACCTTCCCCTCCAGCAGCGAGCTGAGCTTCGAGAACCCGGTGCTGGCCGAAGTCAACGGCGTCGAGATCCGCGCCGTCGACCTCGACGCCGCGCTCTACACCAACCCGCAGATCCAGCAGGCGCTGTCGCCCCAGACGGCCGACCTGATCGTCGGGCTGTTCAAGCCCACCGTGCTCAGCCAGGTGATCGACACCGAGGTCGCCTACCAGAGCGCCAGCGAGCTGGACGTGCCGCTGGTCGGCACCCGCGCGGGCATCGCCCAGGCGGCGCTGAACTACATCGGTCGTGACGCCACCGCCAGCGAGCAGGAGATCGTCACCTTCTACGAATCGAACATCGCCTCCTTCACCCTGCCGGCCGAAGCCGTGGTCACCCGCGTCGACTTCACCAGCCAGGACGCGGCCATGGGCTTCCGCCAGGCGCTGCTCGACGGCGCCGAGATCGGGGCTGCCGCCGCCGACCAGGGCGGAACGGTCGATGAGCTGGGCCTCGTGAAGCCGGGCGAGGAGACGCTCGAGTTGGACGTGGCGCTCTTCAGCACCGAAGCGTTCGAGCCGCTGCCGAACAGCGAGTTCGAGGTATCGGACATCCTGGTCCTGCAGACCGAGGTGGACCCCGAAGCGGAGGCCGGCGACGACGCCGTGGCCGACGCCGAGGCCGCGGAGGCGGAGCAGGAAGCCGAGGCTTCCGAGGCCGCCGACGATGGTGACACCGAAGCGACTGGCGACGGCGCCGTAGGCGAGCAGGCCGCCGCGGCCACCACGCGCGATACGTACGTGGTGCTCGTCGCGAACCGCGTCCCCGAGCGCGTACGCCCGCTCGAGGACGTGCGCGCGCAGGTGGAAGCCGCGGTGGTCGCCCAGAAGCGCCAGACCGCGCGCACGGAGTGGCTCGCGCAGCAGCGCGCCGAAGCCGACATCATCGAGTACAGCACCGCCGACCTGGAGCTGCCGTTCGACGCGCTGCCGCAGAGCGGCGCGGAGGCCGGTGAAGCCGCCGAGCAGGCCGACGAGCAGGACGCCGGGGCGGCCGACGAGACCGGAACCGACGCCGATGCCGACGCCGACCTCGAGGACGCCGGCGCCACCTCCGAAGGCGCTACGGAAGCGAGCGACGACGACGCCGAGGAGTAACCCTCGGGGTTGAAGGACGTCTGGTCCAGGTAGTACAACGCGAACCGAACGATCGACGGGCGGCCCCCGAAACGTGGGGGCCGCCCGTTTGCCGTTGGCTACGGCGATCCGGCGGCAGGTACCACATCTGGTACCAAGGGTGCCTAACATGCTCAGCTGTGGGGTTCAACGCTTGTCTCCGGCGCGCGTCCGGTGCTAATCTTCTTGGACGGCATACACCGGGAACGGAAGCTCGCCGGGCGCCACAGCGCGTACCGGCAGGGTCTGTGCCCGGCGCCCGAGACACCTGAGTTGGTACCTGCTAGCATCTCCGGTACTAGATGTTGTAGGGCCGAAGACCCGGCACCCCGGTGCTCGCCTCCAAGGCCCCGCAACCGAGCCGGCAACGACCACGACGAAGCCGATCCCTAACCTCGGCTCAGGAAAACGAACCACGTTCACTTTGTCTCCGCGCATCGCCGCCAACGGAGACGGGAGGAGCATCATGGCGAAGCTGTCTTCATCGCACCCCGACCCTGCTGCCGCGTTCGACCCGCACGCCGTAACCATCGCGCGCCGGCAGTACTTCCAGGAGGGCGACGGCTCGCTCGAAGACATGTTCCGCCGGGTGGCCACCTGGGTCGCCAAGCCCGAGGCGGCCGAGCGGTTCGACGAAGCAGCCGAGAGCTTCTACCAGCTCATGATCTCGAAGCGCTTCTGCCCGGGCGGCCGCGTGCTCGCCGGCGCCGCCACGCACCACGGCAACGTGCTCAACTGCTTCGTCCAGGACGGCAGCCCCGAGCAGGTCGGCAGCAGCGCCTGGGTGCTCAACCTCGCCACGAAGCTCGCGCTCGTCACCAAGGTCGGCGGCGGCAACGGCCTCAACCTCGACCCGCTGCAACCCAAGCGGCGCTTCACGGGCCGCACGGGGCGCCTCTTCCTCACCATCGACCGCGACCACCCCGACTACGAGAAGGTCCGTGACGGCACCTTCCTCGACCTCGTGCGCGGCGAGTACGTCACGCGCGGCTACCGCGCCGCCACCTTCGTGGAGCGCGACGCTGCCTCGTCCGCCCGCGTGCGCGTCGTAGGCGACTCGGTCGACGGCATCTGGCGCGCCGGGGGCGACATGGTGACGGGCCTGCTGGCCGGCGAGGACATCCTGATCGACCTCTCCGACCTGCGCGCGGAGGGCACGCCCGTGGCGGGCTCGGGCGGCAGCTCCAGCGGCCCCTCCTCGTTCGCCGTGGAAGTGTTCGACAACTTCGCCATATGGGCCGGGCTGGGCGGCGCCGAGTTCGCCGGGCCGGTGGCCACGCTGCGCTACGTCTTCGCGAACACCCTGCGCGCCATCAGGCAGGGAGGGACGCGCCGCGGCGCCGGGATGGCCACCCTCAGCATCACGCACCCCGACCTGCACGACTTCGTCACGGCCAAGGACCTAGAGCGCGAGCAGGCCGAGGGCGACATCAGCACCTTCAACATCTCGGTGCTCGTCACCGACGAGTTCATGGAGCGCGCCCGCAAGGAGCGCAAGGGCCAGCTCTGGGAGATCGCGCAGCACGCCTGGGCCACCGGCGAGCCGGGCCTCATCTACATCGACCGGATCAACGAGCACAACCCTATGCGCGCCGCGCTGGGCGACATCCTGAGTACCAACCCGTGCGGCGAGATACCCCTCTACCCGGGCGAGCCATGCGACCTCGGCGCGATGAACCTGGCCGCCTACGTCACCGAGCGCGGCCGCGGCCTGGAAGGCTACGACTTCGACGGCTTCGCTGCAGACGTCGCCACCTGCGTGCGCTTCCTCGACAACGTGCTGGACGTCAACAAGTTCGCTCTGGAAGACAACCGCGACATGAGCATGAAGCTCAGGCGCCTCGGACTGGGCGTCATGGGCCTGGCGGACGCGCTCATCCTCATGGGGTACGGCTACGACTCCGACGAGGGCCGCGACGCCGTCGAGGCGATGATCGGCGCCCTGCGCAACGCCGCCACGGCCGCCTCGCAGCAGCTCGCGGCCGAGCGCGGCGCGTTCCCGCTAATCGGCGACAGCGATCTGTCGACCCCCCGCCGCAACGTCGCCGTGCTGACCGTGGCCCCCACGGGCACCACGAGCATGTTGATGGGCGTCTCGTCGGGCGTCGAGCCCGTGTTCGCGCCGTTCATCTACCGCAAGATCGGCACCGACTACCACGCGCTCATCCACCCCCTCTTCCAGGAGCTGCTCGACGAGCACGCGCCGCACCCCGACTTCACGTCGGGCGACGGCTGGGACTGGGAGAAGGTCGTGGCCGAGGTGCAGAAGAACCACGGCTCGGTCCAGGGCCTGCACTTCATCCCGGCCGAGGTGCAACGCGTGCTGCGCTGCGCGCACGACATCAGCCCGGAAGGGCACGTGAAGATGCAGGGCGCCGTGCAGCGCGCCTTCGACGGCGGCGAGAAGATCGCCAACTCGATCTCCAAGACCATCAACCTGCCCAACCAGGCCAGCGTCGACGACGTCTTCCAGGCGTACTCGCTGGCGTTCGAGACGGGCTGCAAGGGGATCACCGTCTACCGCGACGGCTCGCGCGACTTCCAGGTGCTCTCCACGAGCGCCAGCAAGAGCGACAAGAAGAGCGAGACGAAGGCGGAGAGCGCCCCCGCGCCAGCCCCTGCCGCGTCCGGCCACTCCGGCGGCTCCGCTGGCGGGGCAGGCGCGCCCGCGCGGCCCGCGGCTGCGACCCCCGTCGCGGACGCCCAGCCCCGCCCCGGCGCCATGGCCGCAAGCGCCACCACGCATGCCGCCACGCATGGCACCTCCCTGGCCGCCTCCGCCACGGGAGCGCCTCGCAAGGACCACCTGCCGGGCGAGCCGCTCTTCGAGCGTCCCATCCGCCTCTCGGGCTTCACCGACAGCGTCAAGCTGATGCTGCCCACGGGCGAGAAGCGCGGCTTCTTCGTGACCGTCAACAAGCAGGACGACCTGCCGACCGAGGTCTTCATCGTCTCGGGCAAGGCCGGCGACGAGGCCAATGCCGACAGCGAGGCGCTGGGCCGTGTGGTGTCCATCGCGCTGCAGTACGGCGTGCCCGCCGAGGCGCTCATCAAGACCCTGCGCGGCATCAACGGCGGCATGTACGGTACCTACCACGGCCGCCTGGTGGCCTCGAAGGCCGACCTGCTGGCCGTGGCGCTCGAGACCGC
>CAZVCT010000118.1:0-5736 GCA_964625655.1 uncultured bacterium | reverse complement strand
GGCATTCGTATAGTTGTCTATACATCATCGACAGGGGTCGCGTCACCGCACCGGAGGGCCAGATAGCGTGCTCGACCACAGCGCCGTACCGATTTACGCCCGCATACAGGCGGACCTGCGCCGCCAGATCGCGGACGGCCGCCTGGCGCTGGGCGCGCGTCTGCCACCCGAGGCCGCCATGTGCCAACGCTACGGCGTGTCGCGCATGACAGTCAGGCACGCCGTCGACGGCCTGGTGACGGCGGGCCTGCTCACGCGCCGCCGCGGCGTGGGCACGTTCGTCACGCGCACCAAGACCGAGCGCGTCGCCAGCCGCCTGCTCGGCTTCCGCGAGGACGCGCTGGCTCACGGCCTTTCCCCTGCCACCGAGGTGCTCACGCGCGTAGCCGAACCGCTCGGCGCGGAGGACGGCGCCGTGCTCGACATGCCGCCTGCCACCCGCGCGCTGCGCATCACGCGCCGCCGCAGCGCCGACGGCGAACCGATAGGCCTGAACACCGTCGTGCTGGTGCCGCCCTTCGCGGCGAGCCTCCAGGACCAGGACTTCGGGGGTTCGCTCTACGAGACCGTGGCGGAGGTCGTCGGGGTCGAGGTCGCGGGTGCCGACCAGGACGTAGAGGCGGTAAGCGCCGAGGCCCACGTGGCGCGCCTGCTGGCGGTGCCGCCCGGCGCGCCGCTCCTGCGCGTCACGCGCGCGACCTTCCTCGCCGACGGCCGCACGCTGGGCCTGACCCGCACCCTCTACCGCGGAGACCGCTACTTCCTGTCGCTCCGGCTCGACCGGAGCGGCCCGATGCCGCCCTGAGGCCCGAAGCCCCTAGTCGGGCCCGTCACCCGGCCCCGCCGCCCAGTTACGCCACCCAGCCCCACCGGCACCGAGCCGGACCCCAGGAGGAAACAGAGATGCCAAGCCCGTCCACCGCCCGCCCCGATACCCGCCGCGCCGGCCGCCTCTTCGGCCTGGCCACAGCGCTCCTGTTCGCGCTGTTCGCCGGCAGCGCCTTCGCCCAGGAGTGCCAGCGCGGCGCCCTCGACGCCCGCTACTGCGACGCCGACGGCGACCTGCTGGCCGACGCCCCAGAAGGCGGCAACTACTCGGACCCCAGCACCATCGTGTTCACCTACGCCCCCACCGAGGACCCGGCCGTCTACCAGGACGTCTTCGGCGAGTTCATCGCCTACCTCTCCGAGCTGACCGGCCGCCCCGTCGTCTACTTCCCCGTGCGCTCCTACGCCGCCCAGATCGAGGCGATGCGGGCCGGTCGCCTGCACGTCGCCGGCTTCGCCGCCGGCTCGGTGGAGGAGGGCGTGAACACCGCCGGCTTCATCCCCGTGGCGGTCATGGCTGCCGACGACGGCACCTACGGCTACGAGATGGAGATCGTGGTGCCCGCAGGCTCCGAGATCGCGTCGCTCGACGACCTGCGCGGCCGCCAGCTGGCGTTCGTCTCGCCCACCTCCAACTCCGGCTTCAAGGCGCCCTCGGCGCTGCTGTACGCCGAGCTGGGCATGAAGCCCGACGTCGACTACCAGACGGCGTTCTCGGGCGGTCACGACAACTCGATCCTGGGCGTGGTGAACGGCGACTACGAGGCCGCCGCCATCGCCTCCTCGGTGCTCGACCGCATGATCGCGCGTGAGGTGCTCTCGGAGGACGACCTCGACGTCATCTACACCTCGCAGACCTTCCCCTCCACCGCCTACGGCTACGTCTACGACCTCGAGCCGGAGCTGGCCGCGGCCGTGCGCGAAGCGTTCCTCACCTTCGACTGGGAAGGCACGGCGCTGAAGGAGGAGTTCGCCGACTCCGACCGCTTCCAGGAGATCGACTACGCCACGGACTGGGACGTGCTGCGCCGCATCGCTGCCGCCAGCGCCGAGCTGGAGTGAGCCCCGGAGTGAACCCCGGCACCACCGCCGTGCAAGCAAGCGGAGCGCCCCCCGAGGTGGGCGCTCCGCTCCTCGCCATCGAGGGCCTCGTCAAGCGCTACGGCCGCCACGAGACCGCCGTTAACGGCGTCGACCTGAGCCTCCCCAAGGGCCAGGTCGTCGCCCTCATCGGCCCCTCGGGGGCGGGCAAGAGCACGCTGATCCGCTGCATCAACCGCCTGGTCGAGCCGACCGCCGGCAGCATCACCCTGGGCGGCCGCGAGCTCACCACCCTCGGTCGCGGCGCCCTCAGGCGCGCGCGCCGCGACATCGGGATGATCTTCCAGGAGCACGCCCTCGTCGACCGTCTCACGGTCATGGAGAACGTCCTCTCGGGCCAGCTGGGCTACGTCGGCTTCTGGCGCTCCTGGTTCCGGCGCTTCCCCCAGCCGACCGTCGACCGCGCCTACGACCTGCTCGAGCGCGTCGGCATCCTCGACCATATCGACAAGCGCGCCGACCAGCTCTCGGGCGGTCAGCGCCAGCGCGTCGGCATAGCGCGCGCGCTGCTGCAGGACCCCACTATCTTGCTCGTCGACGAACCCACCGCCAGCCTCGACCCCAAGACCTCGCGGCAGGTCATGCGCCTGCTGATGGAGCTGGCCTCCGAGCACGACCTATCGGCCATCATCAACATCCACGACGTGGCGCTCGCCAAGCTGTACGTCCCGCGCATCGTCGGCCTGCGGGCGGGCCAGATCGTCTTCGACGGCCCCCCTGCCGAACTCGACGACGCCATGCTCACCGAGATCTACGGTGAGGAGGACTGGAACGCCGCACCGGGCGCGCAGGGCGGCGAAGAGGAGGGCCAGGCGGCCGAACGCGCCTTGGGCCTCCCGGCCGGCGAGGTCGCGTGAGCGCCCCCAGCGCCGCGAGCCTAAGGGGAAGGCCGTGGCGGCCCGCGCCCCTGATCCGCAACCCCTGGCTGCGCTACGGGCTGCCCCTGCTGGGCCTGCTCTACCTCGTGGCCGCCTTCTCGAGCATCCACGTCGACTGGGCGCGCGTGGCGCGCGGCGTGGAGCGCGCGAGCACGCTGTTCGCGGGCTTCCTCACCCCCGACTTCACCTCGCGCTGGCAGTTCATCCAGGTCGGCATCCTCGAGAGCCTCACCATGACGGTCGTCGCCACGGCGCTGGGCATCGTGCTGTCGGTGCCGTTCGCCTTCGGCGCGGCGCGCAACATCGCGCCGCTGCCCGTCTACCTCGTGTGCCGCGCCGTCATCGCCGCCGGGCGCTCGTTCCAGGAGATCGTCATCGCCATCTTCTTCGTGGTGATGGTCGGGTTCGGCCCGCTGGCGGGCGCGCTGACGCTGGCCTTCGCCACCATCGGCTTCCTGGGCAAGCTCTTGGCCGAGGAGATCGAGGAGATAGACCCGCGGCCGCTGGAGGCCGTACGCGCCACGGGCGGCAGCTGGCTGCAGCAGATGACGTTCGGAGTCGTGCCTCAGGTGTTCCCGCGCTTCGTGGGCCTATCCGTCTACCGCTTCGACATCAACTTCCGCGAATCGTCGGTCATCGGCATCGTGGGGGCGGGCGGCATCGGCGGCGCGCTCAACACCTCCATCTCGCGCTACGAGTACTCCACCACCGCGGCCATCCTGATCGTGATCATCGGCATCGTGCTCCTCACCGAGTACGCCTCGGGCATCATCCGGAAGCGGGTGCAGTAGCGTGCCCACCATCACGGCCGGCACGTCGCGTGTGTGGCGCAAGCGCACGCCCCGCCAGACGCTCCTCACCTACCTCGGCTACCTGCTGGGCGCCATCGCCCTGCTGACGGCCGCCCGCTTCATCAGCGGCCAGACCCTCTGGTTCTTCGTCGTGGACGCCCCCGAGCAGGCGGCCGACCTGGTGGGGCGCATGTTCCCGCCCGACTGGGGCTACGCGAACCGCCTCTGGCGGCCCCTGTGGGACACGATCAACATCGCCACCATCGGCACCCTGTTCGCGCTGGTGGTCAGCGTCCCCATCGCGTTCCTGGCGGCGCGCAACACCACGCCGCACCCGCTGTTCCGCCAGGCGGCTCTGATCGTCATCGTCACCTCGCGCTCGGTCAACGCGCTCATCTGGGCGCTGCTGCTAGTCAGCGTCATCGGACCGGGCGTGCTGGCCGGCATCATCGCCGTGGGGCTGCGCTCCATCGGCTTCTGCGCCAAGCTGCTGTCGGAGGCCATCGAGGAGATCGACTTCAAGCCGATCGAAGCGCTGGACGCCACCGGCGCCAGCGGCAGCCAGGTCGTCACGTACGGCATCGTGCCGCAGGTGGCCCCCTCGTTCGCCGGCATCAGCGTCTACCGCTGGGACATCAACATCCGCGAGTCGACCGTGGTGGGGCTCGTGGGCGCCGGCGGCATCGGGCTGCCGCTCGACGCGGCCATCAGCTCGCTGCGCTGGTCGCAGGCCACCGTCATCTTCCTGATGATCCTCGTGCTCGTCGTGCTGAGCGAGTGGGTCTCCGCCAAGGTCAGGGAGGCCATCCGGTGAGCGAGCAACGTCCCGAAGAGCTGCTGCGCGGGGTGCGCTCGCTGCTCCTCGACCTCGACGGCTGCGTCTGGTTCGGCGACGTGCTGGCGGAGGGGGCGGCCGAGTTCGTCGCCGCCGCCCGCGCGAGCGGTCTGAACATCGGCTTCCTGACCAACATCTCCAGCGGCACGAGCGCCGGCGTGGCGGCCAAGCTGACGCGCCTGGGCATCCCCACCCCGGTGGACGCCGTGCTGATGCCGCTCGACGCCCTGGCCCTGCACCCGCTCATGGCGCCGCGGCCCACCACCTACGTCCTGGGCCGCGCCGACGTGGCCGAGGCGGTGGCAGCCATCACGCGCGTCACCTTCGATCCGGACGAGGCCGAGCTGCTCGTCATCAGCCGCGACCCCGACATGGGCTACCGCCAGCTCGCCGAGGCGCTGCACGTGCTGGTGCGGGGCGGCGGCTTCCTGGCGCTGAACCTAGACGCGCGCGTGCCCGTCGAAGGCGGCCGCATCGTGCCCGGCAACGGCGCCATCGCCGCGGCCCTCACGGCCGCCTCCGGGGTGGAGGCGCAGTCGGTGGGCAAGCCGGCGCCGTTCTACTTCGAAGTGGCGCTGGAGCGCTTCGGGATGGAGCAAGGCAGCACCGTGATGGTCGGCGACAACCTCGACTCCGACATCAAGGGGGGCCATGACGCCGGGCTGCGCACCGTGCAGGTAGGGGGCAGCCCGTTCAGCTCACTTACTCCCCCACCCAAGGCCGACCTCAGCGTGAGGGGTCTGCCCGAACTGGGCCGGATCCTCGGCCTGGAGCGCGTTCTGGGCAAGTGATATGGCCGGGAGCGCGCTCCAGGCAAGCGAGAAGGGACCTGAGCGCGTTCCAGGCTGGTGGGACCGGCCGGGAGCGCGTTCTACCCGGATGAGAGATGTATGAACGCCACGGGCCGCACCGGGATTGGTACGGTGCTGTGAAACAAAAACCTGAAACACCTGGAGGAGGGTTCGTATGCGACGACTGCTCGTTCAACTGGTCATTGCTCTCATGGTCTTCGGTGCCGGCATGGCGCTGGCGCAGGAGAGCGTCAAGGTCGGTGTCATCACCAGCCTCACCGGCCGCTTCGCGGAGTTCGGTGAACAGCACCAGGCCGGCATCCAGGCCGCGCTCGAGGACGTCAACGCCGCGGGTGGCGTCAACGGCGTGCCGCTCGAGGTGGTCTACGAGGACGACATCTCCGAGGTCAACGCCGCCCTCTCGGCCGCCGAGACGCTCGTGGGCCAGAACCTGCCGCTCGTGATGGGCGCCTACTCGTCCTCCATCACCAACCCGCTGGCGCAGTACTTCA
>CAZVCT010000117.1:0-5826 GCA_964625655.1 uncultured bacterium | reverse complement strand
AGCGTCGGCCACGGCTGAGGTCGGGTCGCGCATGGAGCTTGGCGACAGCCACCACGCCGAGGCCGACGGGCAGACCCCTACCCATCCCGGCATGGTCCGCCTTGCGGGCGGCGCTTTCGTCATGGGCTCCGACGACTTCTACCCCGAGGAGCGCCCGGCCCATGCCACCAGCGTGGCGCCGTTCTGGATCGACGTCGACCCGGTCACCAACGACGCGTTCGCGGCCTTCGTGGCCGACACCGGTTACGTCACCGACGCCGAGAAGCAGCCGGACCCACGGGAGTACCCGGACGTCGACCCGCGCCTGCTGCGCCCCGGCTCGCTCGTCTTCACCCCGCCCACCGCGCCCGTCGACCTGCGCGACCCGCGGGGTTGGTGGGCCTACGTGGCCGGCGCCTGCTGGCGCCACCCCAGGGGGCCGGGCAGCGACCTGACCGGCCTGGGCGATCACCCCGTGGTGCACGTCTCCTACGCGGACGCGCTGGCTTTCGCCCGCTGGGCGGGGAAGGACCTGCCCACGGAAGCGGAGTGGGAGTACGCGAGCCGCGGCGGGCTCGAGGGCGCCGACTTCGCCTGGGGGATGACGATGACGCCGGACGGCCGCCACCTGGCCAACACGTGGCAGGGGCCGTTCCCGTACCAGGACGTGGCCGCCGACGGCTTCGCCGGCACCTCGCCCGTGGGCTCCTTCCCTGCCAACGGCTTCGGGCTTAACGACACGGCGGGGAACGTGTGGGAGTGGACCAAGGACCCGTACCTGCCTGGGCACCGGGCCGGCGCCAGTGCCGGAGCCAGCGTCAGCGCCAGCGGGGCCTCCAGTGCCGCCGCGGCCAGGAACGCTGAACCGCCCAAGTCGGCCTGCTGCACCCCAGGCGGGGGCGCGCACGTCGAGGGGGCGCAGACCGAGGGCGCGCATGGCCAGGGCGCCGTAGACGCAGGGCGTGGGTCCAGAGGCACAGGGCGCGCGCACCGCCACCGGGTGGTGAAGGGCGGCTCGCACCTATGCGCGCCCAGCTACTGCCTGCGTTTCCGGCCCGCAGCTCGTCAGCCCCAGGCCGAGGACAGCGGCAGCGGCCACCTCGGCTTCCGCTGCGTCGTGCGCGGCTGATGGCCGGGCCGCTCTCGAGCCTGGCAGAGCACGAGCCCGCCCCCCGGCGCTGCAACGCGTCGCCGCTACGCACGCACCTGGCTGGTGTCGCACGGTTCGGAGGCCGGCCAGCCTTCCAAAGGGAGCAGACAATGAAACGCAACGGCACACACGAAGGCCGGCCACCCAACATCCTGATGTTGACGATGGACCAGTGGCAGGCGCACATGGACGTGCCCGAGGAGGTGCGTTTCCCCGCCATGGAGCGCCTGGAGGCGCAGGGCGTCAGCTTCGACCGCCAGTACTGCAGCGTGCCGCTGTGCACCCCCTCGCGGGCCACCGTGTGGACGGGCGCCCACGCGAACAGGACGGGCGCGTACGAGAACACGAATCAGGCCTGGGTCGAAGGGCTGAGGCGCGACGTCCCCACCATCGGCACCATGCTGCGCGAGCAGGGCTACTACACGGCCCTGAAGGGCAAGTGGCACGTGTCGTGGGTGGAGAACAGCGAGGACGCGCTCGAGCCCTACGGCTTCTCGGACTTCCAGAAGTGGGGCGAGATGTTCGGGAAGCCGCTCGAGGGGCATCTGCTCGACGGCACCGTGGCCTTCGAAGCGGTCGACTGGCTCGAGGCGAAGGCGCCCAAGCTGGAGCAGCCCTGGTTCCTGGCCGTGAACCTGGTCAACCCGCACGACATCATGTTCTACCTGTCCGACCCGGCCGAGATGCCGCCGCCCGGCGGGGCGATGGGGCCGCTGAAGACGGCGCAGCAGCGCCTCGGCTGGTTCGACGCGCAGTGGGACGTGCGCCTGCCGCCCAACCACCGCGACGACCTGCAACAGCAGCCGTTCGGCGTGCGCCACTACAAGGAGAGCACCGACTTCAACTACGGCGCCGTGCCCGAAGGGCGCGACGACCTGTGGCTGAAGCGCCGCAACTACCTCGTCAACTGCATGCGGCTCGTCGACATGCAGTTCGCGCAGGTGCTGGCCGCCCTCGACCGCACCGGCCGCTGGGACGACACGGTGGTGGTGTTCACGTGCGACCACGGCGAGATGAACGGCGCCCACGAGATGACCCAGAAGGGCGGCATCCATTTCGACGAGGCGGCGCTCGTCAACCTCACGGTCGTGGTCCCCGGTGGGCCACGCGGGGAACGGACCCAGGCGGTCGGCTCGCACCTCGACCTGGCGCCCACGCTGCTCGACTTCGCCGGCGTGGAGCCGGGCGCGGCCGCCGAGCGCTACCCGCACCTGAAGGGCCGCAGCCTCAAGCCCACCATCCTCGAGCCCGGCAGCGCCGGCCCGCGCGGTAGTGCCCAGGAGCCGGGTGATGGGGCCCTCTTCTGCTGGGATTCCCTCGCCAGCGCCGACCTCGAGTGGGCGCAGGCGGGCGCGCTGGCGTCTCTGAGCACTATGGACCTGTCGGCGGGCCGCGAGTTCCAGGGCCGCGAGGAGCTGCTGGCCCAGGTCGGGAAGGAGTTCGGCGCCCCCGACTTCACGAAGCGCACCTTCTTCCGCGCGGTGGTGGACGGCCGCCACAAGCTGGTGCGCTGGTTCAGCCCCACGGAGTACGGGAACCCGTCGACCCTGGAGGAGCTGTACGCCACGGGCGACGTGACGCTCCACGACCTACAGGACGACCCGGGCGAGCTCGAGAACCTGGGGAACCCGGCTCACCCGAACCACGACCCCGCCCTCGTGAAGCGGATGCTGCGGAAGCTGCACGCGCTGGTGGAGCACGAGCTGGGGGAGGACGTGGCGCCGTTCGACCTGAACATCTTCGGCACGCGCGAGGTGCGTTACCGGGGCGATTGAACGCTTACGGGGCCAGGTGGCTCCGTGGCGGTTACGGGCGGTTCAGGGACGATCAGGGACGGTGGGCGCGGCCCGCCGGAGGGAGAAGGCATGCTGCAGTCGCTGGGATTCGTGCTGCGCGAGGCGCTGGCGCTGGGCGCGGACATCATGGACGTGAACTCCTGGCAGATGGCGCTGCGCACCGTGCTGGTATACGCCGTCACGCTGACGGCGGTGCGGCTCGGCGCCAAGCGCTTCCTGAGCCAGGCCACCGCCTTCGACGCCGTCGTCGGCATCATGGTCGGCTCGATCATGAGCCGCGCCATCAACGGCTCAGCGCCGCTCGTGCCCTCCCTGGTCAGCGGAGGGGTGCTAATCGCGGCCCACTGGCTGCTCGCGTGGGTGGCTGCACGCACCGACCGGTTCGGCCGCATCGCGAAAGGCGAGCCCAAGACGCTGGTGAAGGACGGCCGGGTGGACCACGATGCCCTGCGCTCGTCGAACATCACGGAGCGAGACCTCAACGAAGCGCTGAGGATCAGCGGCGGCGTGACGGACGTGGACCAGGTCGAGCTGGCCGTGCTGGAGCGCAACGGGGGCATCAGCGTGATCCCCCGCGACCGCGCCCCCAGCGTGTCTACGGTGGCGGTCGAGGAGGGCGTGCAGACGATCCGCATCGAGATCGGGTGAGGGCACGCACGTGTTCAGCCACCGAGCGCCCAGCCGCCCCGCGCTCGAACACCGCTTCCTGCCACCCCGCGTTCAGCCGCCACTCGGGAGGCCAACCTCCACCCGGTTCCTGCCGTGGGCCTTCGCTACGTACAGCGCACGGTCGGCCCGCTCGAACAGGCTCCCCATGTCATCGCCGGCCACGAGCGAGGCGACGCCGATGCTGATCGTGAGGTCGACGACCTCGCCGAACGTCTCGCGCTCGACGCGCCGGCGGATGCGCGACGCGACGTCGCGAGCCTCGCTCAGGTCGCTCTGGGGCAGGACCATGATGAACTCTTCACCGCCCCAGCGCCCGGCCATGTCCGGCTCGCGGCACTCCTCCTGCAGGACGCGCGCTACCTCGCGCAGCACCCTGTCTCCCATGTCGTGCCCGTAGGTGTCGTTCACCCGCTTGAAGTGGTCCAGGTCGAGCACCAGCAGCGAGAAGGTTTCGTCGTACCGCGTGGCACGCGCGATCTCCTCCGAGAGCCGGGCGTTGAGCCCCCGCCGGTTGGCGAGGCCCGTCAGCGGGTCCGTGGTGGCCAGCTGCTCGATGACGGCCCGCTCCTCCGCGTGCTGGCGGATGGTGGTGCTCAACAACTCCTGCGTTTCGCGCTGCTCCCGCTGCGCGCTATCCAGCTCGCTCATGTCGATGTAGGTGAATATGCCGCAGCTCTGACCCTCGATCTCGATGGAGCGGGCCGAGAGCACGACGGAGAGCTTCCGGCCCCCGGCATCTAGAAGGAGCCGCTTGACCTTGTGGACCCGTTCGCCCGCCTTCAGGCGCCCGGCGAACCGCCTCAGGTCGTCGACCTCGCCGGCCGGCCGGAGGTCCAGGAGCGACGATCCCTGCAGGGTCTGCTTGTCGAGGCCCGTCAGTTCGGCCATGCCCTCGTTCGCCTCCAGGATCTGGGCATCGTCGAGCCGCACTATCACGGAAGGGGCGGGGTCGGCCTCGAAGGCCACGCGGTAGCGGCGCTCGGCGCTCCACCGGTCGGTCTCGTCGCGGATGGTGAGCACGCTCAGGGGCGGATCTCCCTCGACCCGGTGGCCGCTGAAGACGTAGACGCGCGCGGCCTGCTCGCCCTTCCGCGTAACCTGCAGCTCCACGTCCCGGTACGTCTCGCCCCGCAGAGCGCGCATCAGAGGATGGTCGTGGTCGGGAACGGGCGTGCCGTCCAAGGTGCAGGTCTCGAACTCGCCGAGCACGTGCGCGAGCAGGTCGAACTTCACGCCATGGTCCGCGTCCTGCTTCCCTACGTCGTAGAGCCGCAGGGCGGCGGCGTTCATGAATGCGATCTGCCCGGACGGTTCGGTCACCACCAAGGCGTCCAGCACGTTATCGATCACAGCGTAGAGCTGCGACGGTCCCAGGTGGGGGCCTCTCTGCCTCGGTTGATTGGACATGTGGCTGGAGGATATTACACAAGCGGCCCCGGCCGGGCCGACCCGGTACGAACGCGACGCGCTCGTGGCCGCACCACCGGGTCTCCGGGGCGTCATGTTTCACGTGAAACGTGAGTTACGGTGCAATTCGAGGCCGATTACCGAACCACGTAGCCGCAAAGGCCGCCACACCCGCCACACCCGCCACAGCCATACGGAAACCGCCGTGCCACGCTGAAAGATGCGGCTACTCTCGCACCTCGACCGCGGCTTCCGCCTGGGCGCACGCTCATGGCGAGGCCTACGTCGGAGAAGGAGATAGAACATGTTGAAAGCAAGATCATTACTAACGATCCTGCTCGCGTCCCTGCTGGCGTTCGCGCTGGCCCAGGGCGACGATCAGGCGGAGGAGGCCGGAGGGTCGTCCTTCGATTCGCTGACTCTAGAACTGGTGGCGGACGGTTTCGTCTCGCCCGTCACTCTCACCTCTGCCGTCGACGACGACCGGCTCTTCCTCGTTGACCGCGTCGGTGTCGTGTACGCCCTGTCGCAGGCGGGCGAGGGCGCCGAGACGCCGTTCCTCGACATCTCCGACCGCATCGTGGAGCTGAGCGAGTCGTACGACGAGCGCGGGCTGCTCGGCTTCACCTTCCACCCCCAGTTCGCCGACAACGGCCGCGCGTTCGCCTACTACAGCGCGCCGCTGCGCGAAGGGGCGCCGGAGGGCTGGAACCACACCGCCATCCTCTCCGAGTTCACCCTCGCCGAAGGTGGCGAAAGCCTGGACCCCGCCTCCGAGCGGATCCTGCTCGAGATCGACCAGCCACAGGGGAACCACAACGGCGG
>CAZVCT010000116.1:2252-5832 GCA_964625655.1 uncultured bacterium | reverse complement strand
CGACCTCGCAGCCGCCGTAGTAGCGCTTGCCGGGGTAGCCCTCGGCGTACTTGTTCGTCAGGACCGAGCCCACGGCCTCCATCACCTGCTGCGACACGAAGTTCTCGGAGGCGATCAGCTCGAGGCCGTAGCGCTGCCGGTCGTACTCGCGGTCGATGAGGGCGAAGATCGCCTCGTCGCGGGGCTGGGTGGCGGACGTGCTGTTCGAGGTGCTGGCGTGGCCGCCGGCGGCCGTACCTTCGGCGCTCTGCTTCATGCCGGGAGTATAGCCCCTGCCCTTGGGAAGCCCGATCCGGGCGCCTGCCCCGGCAGACACGCGCGTCCCGCGGGCGCTTCCGCTAGAAACGCGCGTCCCGCGAGCCCTTCCGCTACGGCAGCGCTTCGAACGGCGCCAGCAGCGACGTGGCCCGCTCCAGCTTGCTGATGTCGCTCGGGTAGAGCGGCAGCAGGTCCTGCAGCGCCGCGCCGATCAGCTTCAGGTCCTCGGCGCTCAGCGGGGCGCCCAGCACGTCGGCGGCGGACAGCGCCTCGATCTCGACCTCGTGGAACAGCGCCTCGTCGATGGTGTAGTCGTCGAACACCTCGGCGGCGGGGCGGCACACGACCTCGTCGAAGGCCAGTTCGGCCACGGGCCGGCCGCCGCGCCGCAGCGCGAAACGGTGGCGGTCGGTGGTGATCACCATGCGGGGCTTGAGGTCGTCCAGGTCGACGGTCGGCACATGAGCGGCCAGCGCCTCCGGCCAGGGCGGCGGTGCGTTGTCGCCCACGTCCTCCTCGAACTCGTCGCGTTCGAACACCCCGTTGATCACCGAGCCGCGGCTCTTCAGCGTGGCGATGCGGCGCCCGCCGCGCTCGCGCACGCGCAGGGCCAGGCCCGCGTGGAGCAGCGTGGAATCGTCATCGTCGTAGTAGAGGTCCACCTGGCGCATCTCGCCCAGGTCGAGCGCGGTGCAGCCGGCGGGGGCGAGGGCTGCGGACAGCTCCTCGATGTCGGGGACCAGCCCCTCGGGGGATGAGTACTTCAGCTCGCGCTCGACGGCCATGCGCGAGTCTAACCGCGTGGGGCGCGGTGCTAGACTCCGGTTGAGCCTTTGCGTCCGCATCCTCGTCGTAGGTCCTCGCTGCAACCTCGTACGGCCCAGCCGTCGTTGGAAAGGGAGCCGAGATGTCGCAGATCCGCAACGTGGCCGTCCTGTCGCACAGCGGGGCCGGAAAGACGTCGCTTACCGAGGCGATCCTTTACCGCGCCGGCGCCGTGCCCGCGCTGGGGAAGGTAGAGGAGGGCACGACCCGCTCCGACTACAGCCCCGAGGAGAAACGCCGCAAGATCTCGATCTGGTCGACCGTCCACCCCTTCGAGTGGAAGGGCGAACGCTTCAACATCATCGACACGCCGGGCTACGCCGACTTCGTGGGCCAGATCCGCGGCGCCCAGGCGGCCGCCGACGCGGCGCTGATCGTGGTGTCGGCCGTGTCGGGCGTGGCGGTGGGCACCGAGCGCGTCTGGACGAGCAGCTTCGAGCGCGAGCTGTCGACGCTCTTCGTCATCAACAAGCTCGACCGCGAGAACGCCGACTTCTTCCGCACCATGTCCGACATCGAGGCCACCCTGCCGGGCAACATCGCCGCCGTGCAGCTGCCGATCGGGCAGGCCGAGAGCTTCCGCGGCATCGTCGACCTGCTGCACATGCAGGCGTACGAGTGGCCCGACGGCGACCCCGTGCCGGTGCCCATCCCCGACGAGGTGGCGGGCCTGGCGCAGGAGTACCGCGAGCGGCTGGTGGAGGCGATCGTCGAGACGAACGACGACCTGATGATGCAGTACCTCGACGACTCCGAGCTCGACCAGGACGCGCTGCTGGCGGCGTTCCACGCGGCGGTGCGGCGCAACGACCTGACGCCCGTGCTGGTCACGTCGGCCACCCGGGCGATGGGCATAACGCTGCTGCTCGACTTCTTCCTGAAGGGCGTGCGGCACGTGGCGGACCACTCGCCGCTGCCCGTCGAGTCGGGCGAGGCGCCCGTGCTGGGCGAGGGACAGCCGTTCAGCGCGCGCGTCTTCAAGACCGTCAACGACCCCTACCTGGGGAAGGTGTCGATGATGCGGGTGCTGTCGGGCACGCTCAAGCAGGGCGAGGCGCTGGTCGACGCTTCCAGCGGCGCCGAGGTGCGCACCTCGCACCTGTACGTGCCCAACGCGGGCTCGCTCGACGAGGTGAAGGAGCTGAGCGCCGGCATGATCGGCGCCCTGACGAAGGCCGACGGGGTGAACACGGGCGACACGCTGACGACGCCCTCGAACCGCTTCGTGCTGTCGCCCATAAGGCTGCCGTCGCCCGTGATGGCGCTGGCGCTCTTCCCGAAGACGCGCGCCGACGAGGACAAGCTGGGCGAGGCGCTGACGCGCCTGCTGGACGCCGATTCCACCCTGAAACTGGAACGCAACCCCGACACCCACGAGACGGTGCTGTGGGGCATGGGGCACGTGCACCTCGAGATCGCGGTGGCGGCGCTGGCCGAGCGCGGCGTGGAGGTGGACACCCGTCCGCCTTCCATCCCGTACCGCGAGACCGTGCAGGGCACGGGCGACGCGCGCTACCGCCACAAGAAGCAGTCGGGCGGAGCGGGGCAGTTCGCGGAGGTCGCCCTGCGCGTCGAGCCGCTGCCGCGCGGCGAGGGCTTCGAGTTCGACTGGCAGGTGGTGGGCGGCTCGATCCCCACGCAGTTCCAGTCGAGCTGCGAGAAGGGCGCCCGGGCGGGCCTCCAGAGCGGCGTGCTGGGCGGCTTCCCCGTGCAGGACGTGAAGGTGGCCGTCTACGACGGCAAGGACCACCCCGTCGACTCGAAGGACATCGCCTTCCAGGTCGCCGCCACGCAGGCCATGCGCGAGGCGCTGCAGCAGGCTCAGCCCGTCCTGCTGGAGCCCCTGGCGCTGCTGAAGGTGCGCGTGCCAGACCGCTTCACGGGCGACGTGATCTCCGACCTGAACTCGCGCCGCGGCCGCATCCTCGGCATGGACAGCGAGGGATCGGTCAGCGTCGTGTCGGCGCACGTGCCGCTGGCCGAGGTGCAGTCGTACTCGGCCGACCTGCGCAGCATGACGGGCGGGCGCGGGGCGTTCTCGCTGCGCATCGACCGCTACGAGGCGATGCCCCAGCACGTCGCCGAGCGGGTGCTGGGGGAGCGGGGGGCCGCGAAGGTCGGCTAGGGTCGACGTTCGGGCTTCTCAGCCGGTGCGCCGTTAGTTGGCGGTTCCGTCTCGTCAGGCGGCGGGTCAGAGAGCGCTGAGCTGCGCCAGCACGTCCTGCGCCAGCTCGCGGCCCAGCTCTTCCGCCTCGCGCGCCTCGCCCGAGGTGGAGACCTGAACCGTGGTGCCGTCCTGGACGACGGCGCCGAACAGCTCCAGCTCGCCCTCGTCGCTGACGGTGGCCAGCGCGCCCACGTGGCGGCCGTCCAGGCCCGCGGCGAAGGCGCGCTCGGCGCGCACGCGGTCGAAGCTGGGGCGGTGCTGCGCCGAGTAGGCGGTCTCGAACGCCAGGTCGTCGTCCTCGCGCACCACCAGGCCGATGGCGCCCTGGCC
>CAZVCT010000116.1:0-2152 GCA_964625655.1 uncultured bacterium | reverse complement strand
AGGCCGCCCTTGCCGCGCGCGGCCAACGCCGAGCGGGCTTCACCGCGGCGCGCGACCGCGGCGAGCTTCAGGCCTTCAGGAAGCTTCGAAGGAAGGTACTCGAGCTGCACGAGCGCGATGCCGACGTCGCCCTTAGTCAAGGCGTCGAGCAGGGGCCCGACTTCGGTGCCGCCGGTCTTGCTGACCGTGCGTAGTGTGAGATGCAGATCGGGCCACTCGTCGGTCAGGCGCTCGAGGATGCTCCGCCCCTGGCGGATCGAGAACGAGCCTTCGCGGTTGCCCAGAACTATCCTGGCCATGGAGCCTTTTGTACCACAGCGCACCCGCGCCGCCGGCGCGGAAAGCCCGTCCTGATGGGGCTCGGGCCGAGCGGCCGCCGGAGATGCCGCGGTGCGGGCTCGCGGCCCGGAGTGGCGGCCCGGGGGTGGCGGTCAGGCCAGCCGCTCGCCCGCCTCGCGCAGCTCCTCGGCGGCGCCCACGCTCTCCCAGGGGAAGCCCTCGCGGCCGAAGTGCCCGTACGAGCTGGTGGGGGTGTAGATGGGGCGGCGCAGGTTCAGCTCGTCGATGATCGCCGCCGGCCGCGCGTCGAAGGTGGTGCGCACGGCTTCCGCCAGGCGCTCGTCGGGCATGACGCCCGTGCCGAAGGTGTCGACGTACATGCCCACGGGCCTCGAGACGCCGATCGCGTAAGCCAGCTGCACCTGGCAGCGCGTGGCGAGGCCCGCCGCCACCACGTTCTTGGCGATGTGCCGCGCGAAGTAGCTGGCCGAGCGGTCGACCTTGGTGGGGTCCTTGCCGCTGAACGCCCCGCCGCCGTGCGGCGCCGCGCCGCCGTAGGTGTCGATGATGATCTTGCGGCCCGTCAGGCCCGCGTCGGCGGTGGGCCCGCCCTCGACGAAGCGCCCCGTCGGGTTGATGTAGACGCGCGTGCTGGGGTCGAGCATCCCCTCCGGTACGACGTGCTGCAGCACGTGCTTGTACAGGTCTTCGGTCATGCTGTCCAGGTCCACGTCGGGGTCGTGCTGCGCCGAGAGGACGACGTTGTCGAGCCGTGTGGCGCGCCCCTCCTCGTACTGCAGGGTCACCTGCGCCTTGCCGTCGGGCCGCAGGTAGGGGAGGGTGCCGTCCAGGCGCACGAGCGCCAGGCGCTGCGCGATGCGGTGCGCCAGCTGGATGGGCAGCGGCATCAACTCGGGCGTCTCGTCGATGGCGTAGCCGAACATCAGGCCCTGGTCGCCGGCGCCCGTCAGGTCGTACGGGTCCTTCTCGTCGGCGTCCTTCGCGCGGTTCACGCCCTGGGCGATGTCGGGCGACTGCTCGTTGAGCGCGATCAGCACGGCCGAGTGGTCGGCGTCGAAGCCGTACTCGGCGCGCGAGTAGCCGACGTCGCGGGCGGCCTGGCGCACGATCGCTTGCACGTCGACGTCGGCGCTGGTCGTCACCTCGCCGGCCACGAGGGCCAGGCCGCGCGTAAGCAGCGTCTCGACGGCCACGCGGGCGTCGGGGTCCTGGGCCAGGATGGCGTCCAGCACGCTGTCGCTGATGCGGTCGGCGAGCTTGTCGGGATGTCCTTCGGTCACGGATTCTGCGGAAACGAGGCGACGCACGGTGGAACCTCCGGGGAGACCGCCTCGGCTGCCTGCTCTTGCTGCTCGGGGGCGGGTGCACCGCGGCGGGGGCAGCGCAGGTGCTGCGGCCGCCGGCGGCGGAAGCCAGCTTAACAAGCAACCGTGCGGTAACCGCTCGCGGGTAGGCGCTGCAGCGCCCGTATACTTCCCGGCATGCTGGTGAGGCACGCGACCCGCGCCGACGCTTCCGCCGTCCACGAGCTGCTGACAGGCATCTACCGCGAGGGCGGCTTCTTCGTCCACGACGGGCCCGAACCGCTGTCGAGCCTGGCCGCGCGCATCGACGGACGCATGCCGAGCCGCTCCCTCTACCTGGTGGCCGAGCTGGATGGCCAGGTGGCCGGCTGGCTCGAGCTGCACCGTTCGCCGGCCAGGCGCCTGGAGCACGTGGCAGTGCTGACGCTGGCGGTTGCGCCTTTCGCCCGCCGGCGGGGCGTGGGGCGCGCGCTGATGCAGCGCTCGTACCGGTGGTGCGAAGAGGTGGGCGCGCTGAAGATGAGCCTGAACGTGCGCGCCACGAACGA
>CAZVCT010000115.1:0-5912 GCA_964625655.1 uncultured bacterium | reverse complement strand
GAGAAGGCGAAGTCGTCGCCAGAGCCGACCGGCACGACGGCCAGGGTGCGGCTCGGTACGCTGCCCGCTTCGCAGCCGACGATCCCCTTCACGACCTCGTGTACGGTGCCGTCGCCGCCCAGGACCACCAGGGTGGCGTCATCCGGTGTGGCGGCCGCAAGCTCGGTGGCGTGGCCCGGGCGTTCGGTGGTGTGTAGCGTGTACGGAAGAGCGTTCTCTTCCAGGAAGGCGAGGGTTCGGCCCAGCGCTCTACGCGCCCTACCCTTGCCGGCAACCGGATTGAAGACGATGTGAAGCACGACTGGCACGAATCTTATCCGTTCCGGGCTGTAGACTCGTCACATGCTCAAGACAGCGGAACTGTTCGACCTGGACCGCGTGCCGCAGCCGTTACGCAGCCTGCTCGAGGTGGCGCAGCCCTGGGAGGCGCTGGCGCTGCTGGACGAGTTCGGGGCGAACCTGATCGACCAACGTACGGGCGCAGGCGACCGGGACGCCATCCATCCGTCCGCCGTCATCGAGGGCCCCCTCGTGATGGAGGAAGGCGCCAGCATCGGCCCCTTCGCCTACCTGACGGGCCCCGTCTACCTCGCCAAGGGCGCCAAGGTCGGGCACGCCGCCTACCTGCGCGGGCCGGTGGTGCTGGGGCCCGACGCGCACGTCATGCACGCCTCCGAGGTGAAGCGCTCCATCCTGCTGGGCGGCGCCAAGGCACCGCACTTCAACTACGTGGGCGACAGCGTCATAGGCCACGACGTCAACCTGGGCGCCGGCGTGAAGGTGGCGAACTTCAAGACGTTCGGCAACGAGATCAGCGTGGGCGGTGTGGGCACTGGTCTGCGCAAGTTCGGCGCAGCCATCGGCGACGGCGTCTCCATCGGCTGCAACGCGGTGCTGTCGCCCGGCACGCTGGTGGGCAAGCGCAGCGTCATCTACAACTGCGCGGCCGTCAGGGGCATCATCGGCGCCGACACCGTCGTGAAGCACCACCCCACCCTCGAGGAGGCCGAGCTGCGCCTCTGAGGCCGTCGTGGCGGTACCAGCGGGCGCACGTAGCGCCGCTCGGACCAGGCACGACCGCGTAGAGACCTGCTCGAGCGACGGATGATCCCACTCAAGGACCGCAACCCGCGCCACGCGCCCTCGTACCTCACGTGGCTCTTCGCGGCCATCAACGTGCTGGTCTTCCTCCAGCAGTTGCGCCTGGGGCAGACGCGGGCGGGCTTCGAGTTCATCGTCGATTACGCCTTCGTGCCCGCGCTCTTCTTCGCCGAGCCGCTGGCGCACGCGCACACCCTGGTCACGAGCGCGTTCCTGCACGGCGGCCTCAGCCACCTGCTGGGCAACATGATCTTCCTGCTCGTGTTCGGGGACAACGTCGAGGACCGGCTCGGGAAGGTGGGGTACGCCCTCTTCTACCTGGGCGGCGCCGCCGTCGCCACGCTGCTGCACGGGCTGTTCAACATGGACGAGCTGGTGCCCATGGTTGGAGCCTCTGGCGCCATCAGCGCGGTGCTGGGCGCCTACATCGTCATGTTCCCGCGCCAGCAGGTGCTGACGTTCATCCCGCCGTTCTTCCTCCCATGGCTGGTCTTGAACTTCTTCGCCCGGATCCGCCCGTTCTTCATGCCCTGGCTGCCCGCGTGGCTGTTCATCGGCTACTGGGCGCTCGTGCAGTTCCTGCAGGTGGGCGCGGGCTTGGTGGCGACGCCGAACGACGTGCGCGACCAGGTTGCGTGGTGGGCGCACGTCGGCGGCTTCGTGTTCGGCGCAGGTGTGGTGGTGGCCGGGGCGGGCCGAAGGCCGCGAGGGCGCGGCGCCATCACGGCGGCCGCGCCCTCGGACGGGTTCGGTTCGAGCTGAGCCTGCGGTTGGTCAGGCGGCGGGCTCGATAAGCCCGTAGTCGCCGTCGTGGCGGCGGTAGATGACGCTGATCAGGTCGGTTTCCAGGTTGCGGAAGAGGAAGAAGTCGTGGCCCAGCGCCTCCATCTGGATGGCGGCGTCCTCGGGACCCATGGGGCGAAGGACGTGGCGCTTCACGCGCGCGATCTGCGGTTCGCGCTCCTCGGGCTCGGGCTCGTCGGGGACTTGTACGCGCTCTCCGCCTTCGCGCTGGTCGATGAGGCGGCCCTTGAAGCGGCGCAGCTGGCGCTCGAGCTTCTCGGAGACGAGGTCGATGGCGGCGTAGGTGTCCTGGCCGCGCTCCTCGGCGCGGATGACACCGCCGGGAACGTTGAGCTGCACCTCGACCTTGGCGGGGTTGGCGGCGTTCTGGTTGCTGTCGTACGACATGACCACGCGGGCGTCCACGATCTGGTCGGTGATGCGGTCGAGCTTACCGAGCTTGTCCTCCGCGTACTGACGCATGGCATCGGTGACCTCGATGTTCAGGCCCGTCAGTTGGTAGATGTTCATGTCGCTCCCTTCGGCTTCACGGCGTCGGCTTGGGCGGGGTGCCCTACGGCCGGCGATTCGAGTCTATCACCGGCCCCCCGCGCTTCAGAGAGCCCGTTGCCCCTTGCGCTAAACGTGTCAGCCACGCTAACGGCAACGGGGCGGGGCGGTGTTACAGTGCGGGCAACGTGGCAGACACAGTGACGAAACATCCCGGCGCAGCAGTGGCACAGGCGTCCTCTCTCGAGGCGCCCGGGGTGAAGCCGCCCGCGCTCCGGGTGCGTTCGGGCGCGCCGCTGCGCCGCTGCGCGGCTGGTTCGGCCATAGAGATCCTGCAGGAGAAGTGGGTGCTGCACATCGTGCACGCGCTGCTGGAAGGCCCGAAGGGGTTCAACGAGCTGGGCCGCGACGTGGGGGGTTGCAACCCCACCACGCTGACGCAGCGCCTGGCGCGCCTCGAGGCGCTGGGGGTAGTGGAGAAGGAAGTCCACTCGACCCTGCCGCCGCGCTGCAGCTACACCCTCACGGACTCCGGCCACGACCTGGAACGCGTCATCTCGGCCATCCGCAGCTGGGCGGTCACGCACCTGCATACGGAAGAAGACGCCGAACCGGGCAGGCCGTCAGGAACGGCGCGCTAGGTTCGGCGTCGTCGGAACTACACCCGACGGATCGTTGATGTTTGAGCTTACGAGCGGCTGACCGGCAGGTTCGCGACCAGCACCATGCGGTCTTCCTGCTGCTCGACCTTCACGTCGTACTCGCCCTCGTCCGCGGGGAAGTACTTCTTTATCACCGTCAGCAGCTCGCTCTTCAGCTCTTCCATGCTGCCCGGCGACAGCTTCGCGCGGTCGTACGACAGCACGAGCTTGAGGCGGTCCTTCAGCTGGTCCTTGCTCTTGTTGCGACCGAACAGGTTACGGAACATCAGCCCGCTCCGAAGACGCGCCTGAGGCCAGCGAAGATGCCCTTGGGCCGGTCGAACGACGGGTAGGCGACCTCGTCGCCGCGGATGCGCCTGGCGATGTCGCGGAAGGCGGCGCCGGCGGCGAGCTTCGGGCCCTCCTCGAGCGAGGCGGGGTTGCCGACGTTGGTGGAGACCAGGATGCGTTCGTCCTCCGGCACGATGCCGATCAGCTTGACGCCCAGGATCTCGAGGACGTCGTCGACTTCCAGCATGTCGCCGCGCTCGACCATCTCGGGGCGCAGGCGGTTGATGATCAGCCGCACCTCGGGGATCTCGCGCGCTTCGAGCAGGCCGATGATCCGGTCGGCGTCGCGCACGCTGGAGACCTCGGGGTTCACGACCACCAGGGCACCCGTGGCAGCCGAGGCGGCGGTCTGGAAGCCCGACTCGATGCCGGCGGGGCTGTCGATGATGACGCGGTCGAAGCCCTCGTCCTCGAGCAGGGCGCGGACGGTTTCCTTCATACGCTCCTCCGACAGGGCGCTCTTGTCGCGCGTCTGCGAGGTGGCGAGGAGGTGCAGTGTGTCGACGCGCTTGTCGCGGATGATGGCCTGCCGCAGCCTGCAGCGGCCTTCGAAGACGTCGATCAGGTCGTAGACGACACGGCCTTCCAGGCCCATGACCACGTCGAGGTTGCGCAGGCCGACGTCGGTGTCGATGACGCAGACCTTCTCGCCCAAACGCGCCAGTGCCGCGCCGACGTTGGCGGTGGTGGTGGTCTTGCCTACGCCCCCCTTGCCGGACGTCACCACGATGGCTTTGGCGTTCACAGTTGTCGTTCCTCCTCGTACTGCTGGCCCCGAAAAGGGGGCCCGATGTTGCGGCTCCGGGAACTATACCACCGGGGCCGAAGGCCGTTTCGCGGGCCGAAACCGGCCGGGCCCGACGCTTCCGACGCGGAAGTGCGCGTCGGGGAAACCGCTTTGCGACGGGCTTCTAACGCTCGGTCAGGCCGCCGACAACCCCGCGTACTTCACGAGCAGCCGCTTGGCGCCGGCCTGCTCGAACACCACCGTCACCTCGGCGCGCGCGCCCTCGCCCGTGACGCCCACGACCGTGCCCAGGCCGAACTTCGGGTGCTTGACGCGCTCGCCGCCACGCAGGGTGAGGCCGCCGCTCGAAGCTGCGCCCCCGTTGGGCGAAGGCGCAGAGTCGGCGACCGGCGGGCGCCAGACGTTGCGCGAGAACTTGCTGGCGTGGGTGCGGTCGAGCTCCTGGCCGAACACGTCCGTCTCCTGCAGCTGCCCGTTGGGGATGTCCTCCAGGAAGCGGCTGGGGCGGGCCATCTCGGTGCGGCCGAACTGCATGCGCGACTCGCAGTGCACCAGGTACAGCTCCTCCTGCGCCCGCGTGACGCCCACGTACAGCAGGCGGCGCTCCTCCTCGATCTCCTGCATGCTCGAGGTGGAGCTGCGGTGCGGGATCAGGTCCTCCTCCATGCCGACGAGGAAGACGATGGGGAACTCGAGCCCCTTGGCGTTGTGCAGCGTCATGAGGGTGACGGCGTCGTCGACCATCTCGCCGTTCACGGCCTCGACGGCGCGGTCGTCGTTGCTGCCCAGCAGCGCCGCCTCGTCGAGGAACTCGGCCACCGAGCCCTCCGTCTCCTCCTGCCACTCGGCCACGGCGTTCAGCAGCTCGTCGAGGTTCTCGAGGCGCCCTTCGGCCTCGTGCGTGCCCTCGGTCTTCAGCGCCTGCACGTAGCCGGTGGCGTCGTAGACGAACTTCAGGAAGTTGGCGGCCGGCAGCTCCTCGGCGGCGCGCGTCAGGTCGGTCATCAGCTCGTTGAACTCGGCCACGCGCTTGGCGGCCGGGGTGCCCGACAGCAGCTCGGCCGACTCGCGGCAGGCGGCCGAGAAGGGCACGCCGTTGCGCGCCGCCCACGCCGCCAGGTTCTGCTCGCTGGTGGCGCCGATGCCGCGCTTGGGCCGGTTAAGCACGCGGCGCCACGCCACGTCGTCGGCGGGGTTCAGCGCCGCGCGCGCGTACGCCAGCACGTCCTTCACCTCGCGCCGGTCGTAGAAGCCCACGCCGCCCACGATGCGCGCCGGGATGCCGGCGCGGCGCAGGGACTCCTCCAGCACGCGCGACTGGGCGTTGGTGCGGTAGAGGAGGGCGAACGCCTCGTACGGCAGGTCGCGCTCGGCCTTCAGGCGCTCGATGGTGCGCGCCACGAACTCGGCTTCGGCGCGGTGGTCGGCGGCGCGGTAGAGGCGCACCTTCTCGCCCTCGCCCTTCACGGGCTTGAGGCTCTTCTCGATGCGCCCCTGGTTCTGGCTGATGATGGCGTTCGCCACGCTCAGCACGCTGCCCACCGAGCGGTAGTTCAGCTCGAGGCGGTAGACGGCGGCGTCGGGGTAGTCGCGGCGGAAGTCGAGGATGTTGCGCACGTCGGCGCCGCGGAAGGCGTAGATGCTCTGGTCGGGGTCGCCCACCACCATCAGGTTGTGGTACGTGTCGGCCAGCTGGTGCGTCAGGCGGTACTGCGCGGCGTTCGTGTCCTGGTACTCGTCGACGTGGATGAACACGGCGCGCTGCTGCACGCGCTCGA
>CAZVCT010000114.1:0-6031 GCA_964625655.1 uncultured bacterium | reverse complement strand
CCTGGCCTTCTGATCCGTAGTCAGACGCTCTATCCAGCTGAGCTACGGGCGCTTGGTGCCGGGCCCCGCAAGGGCCGTTCGGCCAAGTAGTCTAGCACGGCTGGCGGAGGGTGAGGGATTCGAACCCCCGGGCGGGTCGCCCCGCCTGCGGTTTTCAAGACCGCCGCCTTCGACCGCTCGGCCAACCCTCCAGGCCTTCCCCGCCGTTCGCTGCCCCGGCAGCCATGCCGCCGGTAACGGGCGCCGTCGCCGGCCGCCGCGAGCAGGCCCGAGTATACGGACGCCCTTCGTGGGTGTCAACGAACGTCCGGGCGACCGGCACTAGGCCGAACAGAAAGAGAAGCGGCGCAGCACCTGGTGCCGCGCCGCCGTCATGGTGCGCCCGAGAAGATTCGAACTCCTGACCTTCTGATCCGTAGTCAGACGCTCTATCCAGCTGAGCTACGGGCGCTTGCGCACCGCTCGAACGAGCGGTTGGCGGAGAGGGAGGGATTCGAACCCTCGATGGAGGTTTAGGCCCCCATACTCCCTTAGCAGGGGAGCGCCTTCAGCCGCTCGGCCACCTCTCCGTGGTCCCTGGCCGCGGCTGGCATCGGGGTGTAAGCCACGCCCGACGACCGTCCGCCACGGACAGCGTTTGAGGATACACGCGCGCCTCCGAGCGTGTCAACGCAGCACGAACGAGCCGCGCACCCGGCGACGTCTTCGCGCCTTGCCAGATGGTGAAATCGGGGCGTGAACGCCTTCGACCCCTACCCGCCCGAACTCGCTACCTGCCGCCTGTGCCCACGCCTGGCCGCGTGGCGCGAACAGGTGGCGCGCGAGAAACGCCGCGCCTACCGTGACGAAGTGTACTGGGGCGCGCCCGTCCCCGGCTTCGGCGACCCCGAGGCGCGCCTCCTGCTCATGGGCCTGGCGCCCGGCGCCCACGGCAGCAACCGAACGGGCCGCATGTTCACGGGCGACGCGTCGGGCGACTTCCTCTACCCTGCCCTCCACCGGGCCGGTCTGGCCAGCGCGCCGGTGTCGCGCTCGCGCGACGACGGGCTGACCCTGCACGGCACCTGGATAAGCTCGGCGGCGCGCTGCGCTCCGCCGGGCAACAAGCCCACCCGCGACGAGCTGCTCACGTGCCGCGGCTGGCTGCTGCACGACTTCGGCGGCCTTCCGAACCTGCGTGCGGTGATGGCTTTAGGGAAGATCGCCCACGACGCGGTGCTGGGCGCGTGGCGCGAACGGGGGCTGAAGACCACGCTGGCGGCCAACGCGTTCTCGCACGGCGCCGTCCACCGCCTCGATCTGCTTCCGGGTGCGGCCGAGGCCGGCGCTCTGCCATTGGTCGACGTCTACCACGTCAGTTTCCAGAACACGAACACGGGCAGGCTGACGGCCGGCATGTTCGACGCGGTGCTCGGGTCGGCGAAGGAGCTGGCGGGGATCGCCTGAACCCCGGGCCCGTGCCTCGGGTCAGGACTTCGGGCACCTGATGCGCGCCAATAGTCGGGGCCGGACCTCGGGCCGTACGTCGGAGCGAAGCCTCAGGGGCGCTCGGCAGCGTCGCCGTCCTCGGCGGAGCCAGCGGCGTTGCCGGGCACGCGCGACGGCTGCTGGTCGGCCGCCCAGCGCGTCTGCCGCAGTAGCCCCCTCAGCGCCGCGAGGTCGTGGGCGTTGGGCCTGGCCCGGTCGAAGAGGCCCCGGAAGAGGCGCATGACGCCGGGTAGGCGCGGCGTGTCGGTGTAGCCGATGTGCAGCAGGGTGTCTTCGAGCTGGCGGTAGAAGCCTTCGACCTGGTCGCGCTCGGCGGGCGTTCCGCTGGGTTCGGCGCTCAGTGCGGCGGAAGGGCTCGTAGCCTGGCCACCGGTTTCAGGCGTGACTGCAGCCCTACGTGCGCCCACCTCGTAGGCGACCACGAGCACGGCCTGCCCCAGGTTCAACGACGAGAAGTCTTGCGTCGGGATGACGATCTGCCCCTGGCACACGGTCAGCTCGTCGTTGGCGAGGCCGTGGTCTTCGGGACCGAACAGCACCGCCGCCCGCTCGTCGAGCGCGGCCGCCGCGGCGCGCGGCTGCAGCACGGGGTAGTTGTCCGCCGCCCGCGGGCGCGCGCTGGTTCCCAGCACCAGGCTCCGGTCGCCGATCGCCTCCTGCAGGCTGTCGACGACCGTGGCGCCGTCCAGCACCTCGGCGGCGTGCGACGCCAGGGCGTAGGCGCGGTGATCGAGGCGGCAGCGGGGCGCCACGAGCCACAGGTCGCGCAGGCCGAAGTTGAGCATGGCGCGGGCGGCGGCGCCGACGTTGGCCGACTCCTTCGTCCTGACCAGCACTACGCGGGGCCCGTTCACGCGGGCGAGCATATCAACCGCTCGGCCGAGGGCCGCAGCGGCCAGGCACGGCGCCACGCCCAGACTCGGCGAACCAGCCACGGCAAAGGGAAGCGCCCGCGGGTACGGGACCCACGGGCGCCACGGCCGAACGGCCGCCTACGCAGAGGCGGAACCTTAGGCTTCGGCCTGCTTGAGCTGGTTGAGGCGCTTCGCCAGGCGCGACTTGCGGCGCGCGGCGGTGTTGGGGTGGTAGACCGACGTCTTGATGGCGCGGTCGACGAGCCCCTGCACGACCTTCTGGTACTTCGCGGCGGCCTCGAAGTCGCCCGCTTCGGCAGCGGCGACGGCCTTCTTGCTGAAGGTGCGGATGGTGCTCTTCTTGGCGCGGGCGGCGGTGCGGCGCTTCTCCGCCTGGCGGTGACGTTTCATAGTGGATGCGTTCTGTGGCACGGTGCTCCTCTTGTTGCTTCCCCATGGAAGCGCCGCCAGGCTGGTTCGGCGGCCGAAAGTTCGCTCTACGGACGGCCCATGGGGCCGATAGCCTGCCGATGTTAGCACAAGCACGCGCTCCGCTCAAGCTGCGGGGGCTCTGGTAGATTGAGCCGATGCTCGGCCCGGGCGCCGCACTAGAACTCCTGATGGGCGCTCTCCTGCTGCGGGCGGACACCGTCGCCGCCGTGGTGGGCTCCGGGGCAGGGGTGCGCTTCGCCTTCCTCGTCCTCGTGCTCGCGGGGCTCTCCGAGGCGCTGGGCGAGAGCGTGGTGCTCTTCCTGAACCGCGTCAGGCCACGCTACTTCATCCGCAGCCTCCTCATCTCGGCGCTGATCTTCGCGTTCACCTACCTGTTCCTGGCCGCCTCGATCTGGGTCGTGGCCCGCTTCGGCTTCCGCGTCGAGGTCGGCCTCCTGCCCGTCGCGGCCGTCGTGGCCGTGGCGCAGGCGCCGCGCCTCTTCGGCTTCCTCGTCTTCCTCCCCTACTTCGGGTTGCCGGTGTCGGTGCTCCTCTGGATCTGGAGCCTGCTGGCCACCACCCGCGGCGTCGCATCCCTGCTCGAGCTGGCGCCGTGGCAGGCAGCCGTGACCGTGGCCCTGGGCGGCCTCCTCCTTATCACCCTGCAACGCACCATCGGCCGCCCGCTCCTCGCGCTCGCCCGCCTGGCGCGGGGGCGCGCGGCGGGCGTCGACCTGATCACCGACCGCGACCAGCTGCGCGAGCTCATCGACTCGGCGCCCGACGCCGGCCTCGTTCAGCGCCCGCAGGGTCCGGCCTCGCGGAGGTACGGGCCCCAGTGATCACGCTGCTCGTGGTCATGGCGCTGCTCGCCGTGGTGGTGTCGCTGCTGCTGTCGCCCATCGAGACGCTCGGCTGGTGGGCGGGCTGGTACGGCCAGGGGCTGGTCGACCCGGGCGAGCCGGATCCGGCGACCGTCGACGAGGACGCCCCCGAGGCGCGCCACTTCATCCTCTACCTGGACGGCATCGCCAACGTCGGCGGCTACCACTACCACGACGTGCAGGCGCTGCTGGACGGCCTCGACGCTGCGCTGCCCTACACGGTCGTCGTCGGCAGCGTGATGCCTTACTCGGTGCGCGACGTGGCGCTCGTCTCGTCCGAGCGGCCCCTGTCGCTCTGGTGGCGGCGCATGTTCGCCAAGAAGCTGAAGCGGCAGCGCTCGCCGCTATCGTTCAGCATCAACATCCGCAACCTCTACCAGGTGCTGGTGGCCGCCGACCCGCGTTACGGGCGCATCTACGGCCGGGGCGAGGCGCAGGTGATGCTGAACGCGCTCGTGCGGGCCGGCTACGAGCCCGGCAGCGGCGTGCCCATCACGATCATCGGCTACAGCGGCGGCGTGCAGGTGGGCCTGGCGGCGGCGCCGTTCCTGCGGCGCGCCTTGAACGCTCCGCTGTCGATGATCTCGCTGGCAGGCGTGATGGCCAGCGAGCCGGGCCTCGAGTACCTGGACTTCATGTACCACCTGCAGAGCTCCACCGACCGCATCCCCGAGTGGGGCAAGGCGATGTTCCCCGGACGCTGGCCCATCGCGCGCCGCTCCCACTGGAACCGCATGGTCAGGTCCGACCGGCTCCGGTTCGTGAACATGGGGCCGATGCGCCACAACGGCCCCGGCAGCTACCTGGACGGCGCCACCGTGAAGTACGGCGAGAGCAACCTGGGACGCACGACGCGGGTGATAGTCGACCTGCTGCACGAGATAATGGCGCGGCTCGGATCGCAAGCGCCGCGGCAGCTGCCCGTGCCCGATTCCTGAGTTCGAACTGGCCGGCGTGTGGGCTGGCACCATCCATCTCTCATCCCCATGCCCTATACTGATCTTCGCTTTCCGCTGGTCCAGAGTGACGTCCTGGCTTGTGGTAGGCCAGGAAGGAAACACACTCAATGCAAATCCAAAACGACTTCGAGGCGTTCGGGCTCGACCCGCGCGTCAATATCGGTGTGAAAGCTGCCGGCTACGAGCAGCCCACGCCCATCCAACAGCAGACCATCGCAGAGGCCAAGACCGGCCGTCACGTACTCGGGCTGGCACAGACCGGCACCGGTAAGACCGCCGCCTTCGTCCTCCCCATCCTCGACCGCCTCCTCGCCGGCCAGGGCCCCGAGGGCCAGCGCCACGGCGGACGCGGCACCCGGCGCAAGACCCGCGCCCTGGTCGTGGCCCCCACCCGCGAGCTCGCCGAGCAGATCAACGACGAGTTCCGCACCCTCGGTCAGGCCACGGGCCTCCGCAGCGCCACCGTCTACGGCGGCGTCGGCTTCCAGCCCCAGATCGAGGCCCTCCGCGGCCGCGCCGACATCATCGTCGCCTGCCCGGGCCGGCTCCTCGACCACATGGAACGCGGCAACGCCGACCTGACCAACGTCGAAGTGCTCGTGCTCGACGAGGCCGACCACATGTTCGACATGGGCTTCCTCCCTCCGGTACGGCGCATCCTGAAGGCCGTGCCCGAAGGCGCCCAGCGCCTCCTCTTCTCGGCCACCATGCCGACCGAGATCGCGCACCTCGCCGACGAGATCCTCGACGACCCCCACCGGGTCGAGATCAACCGCCAGGCGCCCGCCGAGACCATCGAGCACGCGCTCGTGGCCGTCGACGAGAACGCCAAGGCCGCCCTGCTGCTGCACATGCTGAAGACGCAGGACCACCGCTCGACCCTCGTCTTCACCCGCACCAAGCACCGCGCCAAGAAGCTCGCCCGCGTGCTGGACGAAGCCAACGTCTTCGTCGCCGAGCTGCAGGGCAACCTCTCGCAGCGCCGGCGCCAGGAAGCCCTCGAGGGCTTCAAGGACGGCACCTACCACGTGCTCGTGGCCACCGACATCGCCGCTCGCGGCATCGACGTGGCGCGCGTGTCGCACGTCATCAACTTCGACTTCCCCGACACGCCCGAGGCCTACACGCACCGCATCGGCCGCACCGGCCGCGCGCAGCGCAGTGGCAAGGCCCTCACGTTCGTGACCGACAACGACTTCGGCAACGTGCTGCAGCTCGAGCGCAAGCTCGGCATGCGCGTCAACCGTGAGACGATCGACGGCTTCGCCGGCCCCACGGAGGCTCTCGAGAACCTTCGCCCCGGCAGCGCTGCTGCCCGTTCCGGCCAGCAGTACGGCAACCGCCGCGGCGGCTCGCGTCCGTCCGGTGGCCGTCCGTCCAGCAACGGCGGCGGACCGCGTGGCGGTCAGCGCGG
>CAZVCT010000113.1:3919-6269 GCA_964625655.1 uncultured bacterium | reverse complement strand
AGGTAGTCGTCGGCGCCGAGCGTCATGCCGCGCCGCATCGAGGCGCGATCTTCGAGGGCCGTGAGGAACAGGAACGGCACGCCGCGCAGCTCGGGGATCTGGCGCACCCTCTCGTAGAAGTCGAAGCCGTCCATGGGCGGCATGTTGACGTCCGACACCACCACGTCCGGGCGCAGCCCGTCGTTCAGCTCCGCCAAGGCTTCGCGGGGATCGTCGAAGGTCAGGACCTCGTAGCCGGCCTGGAGCAGGGTCATCTCGCTGACTTTCAGCATCGCCGGCTCGTCGTCCACGACGATCACTAGGGTGGTCGTCATCGCGCGACTCTACCGTTCCGAGCGCTGCGCGGGTTGTGAACGATGCGACGGCGGCGCGCCACGTTCCAGGGAACCTTCAAGCTTCCCACCCCTGCGTCGGCTGGTAATGCACCACTGCGCTGTACTCCACCCTCGAGTTCACGGCTGTCGTCGTGAACTTGACGTCGACGATGATGTCGTCGCGGTCCAAGGACGCCACGAACTCGTTCAGCCGCCGCTCGAAGAGTTCCGGATCGTGCGAGCTGATCAACTTGAACTGGACCTCCACCTGCTCTTCCTCCTGCTGCCGTCGTCCCGGTCCCGTGGCCGGCCACGGGCCCCCCGGGGTCGGTCTCCGTCGTCTGCGGTCCGGTGTCGGCCTTTTGGCGTTGCGAGGCATGATAACCAGCCGCCGCAGCCCCTGGTAGCATCGAGCCGTATGACGCTGCCGACCATCGCGAAGCCGCGGCCGAGCCGCGAGGCGCTCATGCACCTCGTGCAGCCGCTGGCAAGGCGCTGCGTTCTGAGGCTAGCTCGTACGAGGGTTCAGCCGCACCACGTGGTGCTGGCGCACACGCTCATCGGCCTGGCCGCGGCGTGGCTCCTTTCCGGTGACGGTTCGGCCCGCCTGCTGGCAGCGGCCCTCCTCCTGCAGGTCAAGACGCTTCTGGACAACGTGGACGGCGGGCTGGCGCGAGCCACGGGGCGCGTCACCGAGCTGGGGCGCTACCTCGACACCTCGATGGACCTGGTGGTGAACGTGGCGCTGTTCTTCGCGCTGGCGCGCCACGGCGACCCGACCATGGCCTTCGCGGCGCTTCTCGCTCTGACGCTCGTGCTGAGCGCCGAGTTCAACGCCATGCGCCGTCACCTCGAGGAGCACGGCGCCGAAGAGCCTGCGGCAGCTCCGCCAGGGGCACCCGCCTGGGTCCTGAGCCTCCTGCGGGGCGGCTACCGGCTGGTGTTCGCGCCTCAGGACCGCGCGCTTCGCACCCTGGACGCCCGCCTCTTCCGGATCGCTTCCGGCACACGCTGGGGAGCCGCGGCCGGGGCCGAGCGGCAGCGCTGGGCCGACCGCTTCTCGGCCGCGGCGCTCGTGAACCTGGGCCTCAGCACGCAGCTGCTGGCGCTGGGCGTGTGCGCGGCCGTGGGCAGGCCTTACGATTACGTCATGCTCGTTCTGCTTCAGCTCCCCTACTTCCTGGCCCTGCAGCTGCTGCGGGTGGCGCGCTTCAGGCGTGGCACACCCGCGTGAGAGCCGGAAGGGCCGCATGAGCGCCGGCGACGCAGGTGCCCCCGGCCGGCCCGCTGCGCTGGTGACGGGCTCTGCCACCGGCATCGGACGCGCCATCGTGCTGGCCCTGGCCGAGGACGGCTACGACGTGGCCGTGCACTACCGCCGCAGCCGGGAGCGCGCGGAGGAGGTGGCCGAGGCGGCACGCGCGGCGGGCGCCGACGCCGCTGTGCTCCAGGCGGACGTGACGGTCGAGGAGGAAGCGACCGGACTCGTCGACGAGGCGCACGTCCGCTTCGGGCGCCTCGACGTGCTGGTCAACAACGTCGGCGACTACCACAACGGCCCCCTAGGCGAGCTGAGTAGCGAGGTGTGGCACGCCATCCTCGCCAGCAACCTGCACTCGACCTTCTATACCTGCCAGCGGGCGCTGCCGCACCTGCGCGCGGCGCCGGGCGGCGGCCGCATCGTCAACCTGGGCTATGCGGGCGCCGAGATGCTGAAGTCCCGGCCGAACATCGCCCCCTACGTGGTGGCCAAGAGCGGCGTGATCCTCTACACGAAGTCGCTCGCGCTCGCCGAGGCCGCGCGGGGCGTCACGGCCAACGTCGTCAGCCCCGGCGTGATGGAGAACAGCGACACCAAGCCGCTGCGCGAGCTGCCGATGCAGCGCACGGGCCGGCTCGAGGAGCTGGTGGCGGCGGTGCGCTACCTCGTGTCGCCCGAGGCGGCGTACACGACTGGCGTCACCATCGAGGTGGCGGGCGGCTGGAACCTCTGAGAAGACGCATCACGGTGGCACGTCGCGAACGGCGCGCCACGG
>CAZVCT010000113.1:0-3819 GCA_964625655.1 uncultured bacterium | reverse complement strand
GGCGCGCCACGGGCTGGCACGTCACCGGTGCGGCCCCAGCGCCCGTCCTGCGCTTTAGCATGGTGTATGTCCGCCAATGGAGAGGGTGGAAACCCCGAGGCTGGAGCCCCAGGCGCTCAGCCCCCCAGGGCCTCGCAGCCTGCGCTCTTCGAGACGCCTGAAGCGCCGACCGCGTCCGGGGAGAGCCGCCGCGGACCCGCCCGCCGCGCCGGGCGGCCCCGGCGCCTCGTCCTGATCGACGGTCACGCCCTCGCCTTCCGCTCGTACTTCGCGCTCAAGCAGCTGAGCACCTCGCGCGGCGTGCCCACGAACGCCACGTACGGCTTCCTGCGCGCCCTGCTCGACGAGCTGCGCCGCGCCGGCCCCGAAGACCGCGTGGCGGTAGCGTTCGACGCGCCGACGAAGACGTTCCGGCACGAGCAGTTCGAGGGGTACAAGGCGCAGCGCCCCCCTGCCCCGGCCGACCTGCCGCAGCAGCTGCGCACCATGAAGCACCTGCTCGACCTGCTGGGCGTGCCGCGGCTCGAGCGCCCCGGGCTCGAGGCCGACGACCTGATCGCCACGCTCACACGCTCGGCCACAGGCGATGAATATGACGTCGAGATCGTCACCAGCGACCGCGACGCCCTGCAGCTGGTCGGCGACCGCGTTACCGTGCGCACGCCAGACGCACGCCGGTCCGTGGGCCCGGACGAGGTTCTGGAGAAGTACGGCGTCCGCCCCGACCAGTGGGTCGACTACCGCGCGCTCACGGGCGACACCTCCGACAACATCCCTGGCGTGCCCGGCATCGGGCCCGTGGCGGCCAGCGGCCTGCTGCAGCGCTACGGCGACCTCGACACCATCCTCGCGCGCTTGGACGATGTCGAGCCGGCGCATCAGGCCCGCAAGATCGCGGCGGCGCTCCCTGCGCTACAGCTCTCGCGCCAACTGAGCAAGCTCGTCGTCGATGCAGACCTCGAGCTGGCGCCCGGCGCCCTCGACCGCCGCGAGCCGCAGCGCGAGGAGCTGGCCGAGGTGCTGCGCTCGCTCGAGTTCGGCAGCGTGCTGCGCGAGCTTGGCCTGGCGGAAGCGGTCGAGTACCGTTCCGGGCCGTTCGAGGAGCTGCTCGCGGCCCCCGAGGCTCCCTGGTCGTTCGGCTACGTGCTGGACGCCGAGCGCCCGACGGCCGCGACGGTCACGGAACTGGCGGTGGCCACGGGCGGCGCGGTCGCCACGGCCGAGCCTCCGCTGGCGCGCTTCCTGGCGGGGAGCATCAACGCCCCGGACGCCAAGGCGCTGACCGTGGCCGCCCGCCGCGCGGGCGCGGACGCGGTGCCGGGCGACGACCCGCTGCTCATGGCCCACCTGCTGGACGGCTCGTCGGCGGCGCCGGCGACCCTCGCGCGCCGCCTCGGCGCGGGCGAGTGGGGCGACGACGCCGCTTCGCGCGCCGTGGTGGGAGCCGAGCTGCTGAAGCTGCTGGACCCCCAACTGGAAGGACCGCCCCGGCGCATCTACGAGGAGATCGAGAAGCCTCTGCAGGCGGTACTGGCCGACATGGAGCTGGCGGGCGTGAAGCTCGACCTGGCGCTGCTGCAGCAGCTGGGTTCGGAGCTGTCGGGGCGCCTGGAGGGCCTGGAGCTGCGGCTGCGCGAGATCGCCGACGACCCAGGTTTCAACGTCGCCTCGCGCGACCAGGTGGCCGAGCTGCTGTTCGACAAGCTGGGGCTGCGGGCCGGACGCCGCACCTCCACCGGCAAGCTGAGCACGGCGGTCAGCGCGCTAGAGCCGCTGACCGGGCAGCACGAGGCCGTCGACCTGATCCTCGAGCACCGCGAGCTGGCCAAGCTGAAGAACACCTACCTCGAGCCGCTGGCGGAACTGGCCGACGATGACGGCCGCGTGCGCACCACCTTCCAGCAGGCGGTGGTGGCCACCGGCCGGCTGTCGAGCACGAACCCGAACCTGCAGAACATCCCGGTGCGCACGGCGCTGGGGCGCGAGGTGCGCCGCGCGTTCAAAGCCGAGGAGGGGATGCTGCTGCTGGTGGCCGACTACTCGCAGATCGAGCTGCGGGTCCTGGCGCACATCGCCGACGAGCCCGCCCTGGTGGCGGCGTTCAACGCCGGCGCCGACGTCCACGCCGCCACCGCCGCGTCCATCTACGGCGTCGACCTTGACGAGGTCGACCGCGAGATGCGCCGCGTGGCCAAGATCATCAACTTCGGGGTGCTGTACGGCATGGGCGCCCAGCGGCTGTCCATCGAGCTCGACATCCCCTACCCCCAGGCGGAGCGGTACATAAGCACGTACTTCGCCCGCTACCCGCGCGTCAGGCGCTACATAGACGAGACCCTGGCGCGCGGACGCGAGCTCGGCTACGTCGAGACGCTGCTGGGGCGCCGCCGCAGCGTGCTGGAGCTGCGCAGCCCGCAGCGCCAGGTGCGCGAGGCGGCCGAGCGCATGACCTACAACATGCCGGTGCAGGGCACGGCCGCCGACATCGTCAAGATCGCCATGCTGGGCCTGGCGCCCGCGCTGCAGGAGCTGGGAGGCAGGCTGCTGCTGCAGGTGCACGACGAGATCGTCGCCGAGGTGCCGCATGGGGTGGCGGAACGAGCCGCGGCCGAGGTGGAGCGCCTGATGGCGGACGCCTACCCCCTGCGGGTGCCGCTGGTGGCGAGCGTCGGCGTCGGGCGCAACTGGCTGGAGGCCAGTTAGCCCTTCGGTCCGGCGTTCCGGGTACTCACCTCGGCCTCATTACCATCTCGCGCCCGCCAATAGCGAGACGAGTTCTCAGTCTCCAGTAGCCCGTGCCAGGTAACATTGCGCCATGTCGAAAAGGCGTTACTTCGGTACCGACGGCGTTCGCGGTGTGGCAGGCGAAAGTCCGATGACGGCGGGGTTCGCGCTCCGCCTGGGGGTGGCCGCCGCGGAGACGATGCGCCGCGCCGGTCATGGGCATCCACACGTGCTCATTGGGATGGACACCCGGCGCTCGGGGCCGATGCTGGCGCACGCGGCGGCCGCGGGCCTGACGTCGCGCGGCGCGACCGTCACCCTGCTGGGCGTGGTGCCCACCCCGGGCGTCTCGTACCTCACGAAAGCGCTGGGCGCCGACGCAGGGCTGATGGTCTCTGCCAGCCACAACCCGTTCCATGACAACGGCCTGAAGCTGTTCGACGCCAACGGCGAGAAGCTGTCGGACGAAGCCGAGAGCAGCATCGAAGAGCTGATCGACGCCCTGCAGCACGACGAGCTCGCCGGCCTCGAGCCGATCACGGGCGCCGACGTGGGCTCCGTGACGCCGTTGGGCCACGCCCCGCTGGGAGGCGGGTCGATCCTCGACCCGTACTTCCGCCACCTGCTCGAGAACGCGCCGTACCTGGATGGCCTGCGCGTCGCGCTCGACTGCGCCCACGGCGCCGCTTACGGCATCGCGCCGCAGCTCTTCACGAAGATCGGCGCGCGCGTCGACGTCCTGAACGTGGAACCCGACGGCAGCAACATCAACGTCGCCTGTGGCTCCACCCACCCGGAGTCGCTGGCCGAGCACGTGATGGCCGGCGGCTTCGACGTGGGCGTCACCTTCGACGGCGACGCCGACCGCGTGCTGCTGATAGATGCGAAGGGGCGCCTCGTTTCAGGCGACCACATCATCGCGATCGCGGCGGTCTCGCGCGGCGAGCGCGAGGTGGTGGCCACGCAGATGAGCAACCTCGGGGCCGAGCGCTACCTCGAGGGCAAGGGCGTGAAGATGCACCGCGCCAAGGTCGGCGACCGCTACGTCTTCGAGGAGCTGCGCAAGCGCGGCCTCTCGGTGGGTGGCGAGCAGTC
>CAZVCT010000112.1:0-6355 GCA_964625655.1 uncultured bacterium | reverse complement strand
AGGTTCGCCTCGATCAGGTGCTGCCGCGCCAGGTCGCCGTCCTCCACCACGCGCTGCAGGCGGCGGCGCGAGCGCTCGTCGAGCTCGGCGCCCTGCTCTTCCAGCTGGGCGCGGGCCTCCTCGCCCGACTCGATGCGGCGGGCCAGGTCGATCTCCTCCTCGAGGGTCAGCAGCTTGACGCGGCCGATCTCCTGGAGGTACTGCCTTACGGGGTCGTTCGTCTTGACGCGGGCGTCGGCCATGGCCTCGGCGCGCGCCTCGAGCTCTTCGCGGTCGAGCTCGGCCTCTTCCTCGTCGGTCAGCTCGTCCTCGTCGACGTCGTCCTCGTCGATGACCTCGTCTTCGGCGAGGTCGGCGACCACGATGCCGTTCTTCTCGAGGTGCTCCATGAGCTCCTCGAAGTTCTGCTCCTCGGGGTCGAGCCCCGCGCCGGTGGTGGCGCGGCGGAAGGCATCGGCGATCTCTTCGCTGTCGAGCTGCCCGCCGCCTTCGGTGCCGCGCGCCACCAGGTCGGAGATGACGGTGGAGCCCAGCCAAGCCGAGCCGGCCGGTGCCGCGGCGCCCGCTGCAGCCGGCGCGACGTCACCGTTGGCGCTGGCCTTGGCCGCCTTGCCGGAGGTGCTCTTGGCCTTGGCGGCCTTGCTCGAGGCGCCCTTGCTCGAAGCGGCCTTGGCCTTCGGCGCCTTCTCGCTGGCCGTGGTCGCCTCGCCGTTGGCGGCGGCCTTGCCGGCCGTCTTGCTGGCCGGCGCCTTGGCGGCCTTCGGCTTGGTCGCCTTGGTCGCCTTGGTCGCCTTGGTCTTGGCGGCGCTCGGCGCGTCCGCCACCGCTACGCCCGTCGTCTCGGAAGCCGCTGCCGCGCCCTTGGGCTCGGCCTTCTTGCTGCTCTTCTTCGCGGGCGCCTTCTTGGTTTCGCTCTTCTTGGCCTCAGCCACCGTTACCTCCTGCGCTGCTCTCGCCTGTACTGCTCTGGTTCGGTCGGTTCTCGTCAGTTGGGGGATGGAAGAAACGACGCGTTCCGCGGCCTGAAGCCGGCCGCGTCGTTGGGTTGGTTCGGTCACGACTCAGTTCGTCGGCCACCTGATCGGCAGGCGAGGGAAGGCCGCCTGCGGCCCCCGCTCCATCTTGCCTGCGAAACGGAAGTCTAACACATCGGCCTCATGTTGCGGGTAGCGCCGGAGAACGTGCCCTGCGGCGGTTCGGGGGTGTGGCGTCAGCGTTCCCAGAGCATCACGTCGTCGAGCACCGACTTCTCGGCCTCGCGCGACTTGGCGGCCGCCACCACGGCGGCGGGTTCCCTCGTCCGCAGCGCCACAGGCGCGCCGTTGGCGACCGGCGCCTTGCGGCTCGCTGCCCCGGCGCGCCGACGCTCCTCGTCCTTCGCCTCCTGCGTCACGCGGCGCAGCAGCTCTTCGGCCTGCACGGGCGTCAGGGGGCGCGAGAAGAAGTAGCCCTGCGCCATGTCGACGCCCAGGCGCCTCAGGTAGTCGCGCTGGTAGGCCGTCTCGATGCCTTCCGCCACGACCTCCTTGTCGAGCTTGTGAGCCATGGCGCAGATCGCTTCGACGATGGGGGCGGCGCCCACCACGCCGATCTCGCCCGCGCCGCTGACCACCGGGTCGCCCGAGTTGGGGCCGGCCTGGGACGGGCGCTTCGCGCCGCGCACGGCGCTGGCCTCGGAGCCATGGACGTCCGGCGGCACCAGCCCCTTGACGAACGAGCGGTCGATCTTGAGGCTGCTGATCGGCAACCGTTGCAGGTAGGCCAGCGACGAGTAGCCGGTCCCGAAGTCGTCCAGCGCCGTCCGTACGCCTAGGCGCTCGAGGCGGAACAGGGTCCGCACGGCCAGGTTCTGGTCGCGCACGAGCACGCTCTCGGTCACCTCGATCTCGAACATCTGCGGGTCTATGCCCGAGTCGGCCAGAGCGCCGCGCACGGTGTCGACGAACGACGTCTGGTGGAACTGCAGGGTCGAGACGTTGACGGCCATGCGCACGGGCAGCAGGCCCTGGCGGCGCCATGCCTGCTGCTGCAGCGCGCTCTCGCGCAGCGTCCAGTGGCCGATGGGGCCGATGAGGCCGGCTTCTTCCGCGACGGGGATGAACTCGGCCGGCGACACCATGCCCAGGTCGGGGCTGCGCCACCTGAGCAGCGCCTCGAAGCCCACCAGGGCGTTGTCGGCGAGGCGCACCTGCGGCTGGTAGACGATCTCGAGTTCGTTGTCGGCCAGGGCGCGCCTCAGCTTGCGTTCCAGCTCGAGGCGGCGGCCGAGGCGCGTGCGCACCTCGACGGTGGAGAAGTGATAGGCGTTCTTGCCCCCCTGCTTCACCTGGTACATGGCCGCGTCGGCGCTGTGGAGCAGCTCGTCGCTGTCGCTGCCGTCGCGCGGGAAGAGGCTGATGCCGATGCTGGCCGACACCTGCAGCTCGCGCTGCTCGACGGCGATGGGGGCGCTCAGTTCACGCACGAGGCCGCGGGCGACCTGACCGGCGGCGTCCTCGTCCTTCACGCCCAGCAGCGCCACCATGAACTCGTCGCCGCCCACGCGGCCGACGAGGTCGGCCGAGCGCACGTTGCCGCGCAGCACCTTGCCCACCTCGCGCAGCAGCTTGTCGCCGGTGTCGTGCCCGAAGGTGTCGTTGATGAACTTGAAGCGGTCGAGGTCGACGAAGAGCAGCGCCAGGCCCGAGCCGGTCTCCTGCGCCAACTGCAGCTCTTCGCGGAGGCGCTCCTCGAAGGTGGCGCGGGTCAGCGCCCCGGTCAGGGGGTCGACCTGAGCGCGCTGCGACACGGCGCGCTCGTGCTTCAGGTTGCGCGACAGGTACTGCAGCCAGCCGACGACCAGACCCGTTCCGGCGTACGACAGCACCGCGAAGGCGTGGCCGATGGTGCCGTAGCCTGCGCCGTTCCAGGGGGCCAGGTCGAGGCCGAAGGCGCGCGCCTGCACCGTCACGTAACCGACGATGCCGCCCACGAGTCCGCCCCACGCCCCCCACGTCCAGCCCGCGAGCGCTACGGGCAGCAGGCCCACCAGGGGCGCGAAGGCCCCCACCAGCTCATGGAGCTGTGGGTAGCCGGCGATGAAGCCGAACCAGACTAGAAGCGGAGCGAGCCGCCTGACCCAGGAACGCATAGTGGTGCGATGCTACAGGACTTAAAGTTACGGGACTCTTACCTGACTACGTGGGTAACCTCACATTGCCGCCTTACCGGCTGGCCTGGGACCGTGGCAGAAGAGCAGGCGGCTGCGTGAGCGAAGGCTCAAGGGGGCTGACGCAGCCATGATGACGCCGGGGGCGGGCGTCAGTTAGCATGCAGCCATCGACAGCATACGGGGCCCTCCCGGGGGGCCGGCCCCACTCAGGCTCCCTGCACAAGCGCAGGGCGACCCTCAGGAGGTACGTAGATGATCGCGAGACCCATCACTTCCCGGCTCCGGACGCTCGTGCTGGCAGCGACGCTCGCTCTCCTGGGCGGCTCGGCGCTGGCCCAGGGCCTCACCATGGCCATGAGCGCCCAGCCCGACACGCTCGACCCGCAGGTCACGGCCGCCACGGCCGCCTTCCAGGTCAGCAAGTCGATCTACGACACCCTCGTGGAGGTTGACCGCTCGGGCGAGATCGTTCCGGCCCTCGCCTCCTCGTACGAGATCTCGGACGACGGCCTCAACTACACCTTCCACCTCGTCGAGACGACCTTCCATGACGGCACCCCCTTCGACGCCGCCGACGTGGTCGCCACCCTCGACCGCATCCGTGCGCCCGAGACGGCCTCGCCGAAGGCGGCCGAGTTCCAGTCCATCACCTCGGTCGTCGCAGAGGACGACCGCACCGCCGTCGTCACGCTCAGCCAGCCGGCGCCCGCGCTGCTGGCCAGCCTCGCCTCCGGCTGGGGCGCCATGCTCCCCAGCGAGAAGCTGGCCGAAGGCCACGACTTCGGCAACCAGCCCGTGGGCACGGGCCCGTTCAGCTTCGAGAACTGGGTGCGCGACAACGCGGTCACCCTGGTCAGGAACGACGACTACTACAAGGGCGCGCCGCAGCTCGAGAGCGTCGTCATCCGCTTCGTGACCGACAGCGCCGTCCAGCTGCAGGGCCTGCTGACCGGCGAGTTCGACGTCATCGACACGGTCGCCCAGGCCGACCTGCCGACCGTCGAATCGAACGCCGACCTCGAGCTGGTGCGCGAGCCGTCCGGCCTCGTGCTGGTGGCGGCGCTGAACAACCGCCGCGAGCCGCTGAACGATCCGCGCGTGCGCCGCGCCATCAACCTGGCGGTCGACACCGAGGTCGTCATGGAGGTCTCCTACAACGGCGGCACCCAGGTCGGCACCTTCATGGAGGCCGGCAGCCCCTGGTACCCCGACAGCGTCGAGCCGTACGGCTACGACCCGGAAGCGGCCCGCGCGCTGCTCGAAGAGGCCGGCGTCCAGAACCTGAAGCTCGACATGGTGCTGCCGCAGCCCTACGAAGAGCACATCCAGGCCGGTCAGATCGTGCAGGACTACCTGAGCGACGTCGGCATCCAGGCCGAGATCCGCATCGTCGAGTGGGGCGTCTGGCTCTCCGAGGTCAACGGCGGCCCGTTCGACTTCGACATCACCGTCATCGGCCACACCGGCAAGCTCGACCCCTCGGGCCGCCTCGGCGGCATCGGCAACCCCGCCCGCAACTACACGGGCCTCGACAGCCCCGAGGTCGCCGAGCTCGTCGCCACCGCCAACGTCACCTCCGACCCCGCCCAGCGCGCCGAGCTGTACGGCGAGGCGCTGGAACTGATCCACGAGGCGGCGCCGTTCCTCTTCTTCGGCACCCCCGACCGCATCTACGCACAGCGCGCCTCGGTCGAGGGCTTCTGGATGACGCCGCTGCTCGACAGCTTCGACTTCCGCGAGACGACCGTCGAGTAACCTGGACCGCCGCGCGGGCCGGCCGCCATCAAGGGGCCGGCCCGCGCCTTTTGCCGAATCGCCCGCGGCTTTAGGGGCCTGAACGGAAACGCGTGTCGCGCTACCTCCTGACGCAGACCTTCTCCTTCGTCGTCACGCTGTGGGCGGTCCTGACGCTCGTCTTCTTCGCCGTGCGGGCGCTGCCCGGCGACGCCGCCACCATCCTGGGCGGCATCGACACGAGCCAGGAGCAGGTCGACGCGTTGCGGGGCAGGCTGGGCCTCGACCGCTCGCTGCCGGCCCAGTACGTCGACTACTTCCGCGACCTGAGCCAGGGCGACCTCGGCAACTCCCTGCGCGAGCGCCGCCCCGTGGTGCGGGTGTTACTCGACAGGCTGCCCGTCACGCTCACGCTCGCCGCGCTCGCCTTCGTCATCTCGCTGCTGGTCGGCCTCGGCCTCGGGCTGCTGGCGGGCCTGCGGCCCGGCGGCACCTTCGACAGGCTGACGCTGCTGTTCACCACCGCGGCGCTGGCCGTGCCCGAGTTCTGGTTCGGCTTCGTGCTCATCCTGCTTTTCGCCGTCAACCTCGGCTGGTTCCCCGTCATAGGCCTGCCGCCCCAGGGGCTGACGCTGGCGGCCAGCTGGAACCTCATGCTGCCCGCCATCACGCTCGCCATCCCGCGCGCGGCGCAGCTGGCGCGCCTGGCGCGCGCCCGGGTGCTGGAGGAGCGCCGCTCCGACTACGTGCGCACGGCGCGCAGCAAGGGCCTGCAGCCACCATCGGTGGCAAGGCACATCGCCTCGAACGCCCTGCCGGGCGTGCTGCCGCTGCTGGCGCTCGAGCTGGGCGGCCTGCTGACGGGCACGATCGTCGTAGAGCAGGTCTTCGGCCTGCCGGGGCTGGGCCTCACCATCCTGGGCGCCATCTCGGCGCGCGACTACCCCGTCGTCCAGGGGGTCACGATCCTGGCCGTCACGATCTACGTGCTCGTCAACTGGGTGGCGGACGTGCTGCAGCTGCTGGCCGACCCGCGGCTGAGGGCGCCCTCGTGAAGCGCGCCCGGTTCGGCCTGATCCTCTTCGTGCTCGTGGCGGGCTCGGCGCTCTTCGCGCCGCTCTTGACCGGGCACGACCCGCTGGAACCCGACTACCGCGCCCGCTACGCCCAGGCCAGCGCCGAGCACCCCCTGGGCACCGACGGGCTGGGCCGCGACGTCCTCTCGCGCTCCCTGGCGGGCGGCCGGGTGTCTCTGCTGATCGCCCTGTCTGCCACCGCGCTCACCATCCTGCTGGGCGCCACGCTCGGGCTCGTCGCCGCCGGGGCGGGCGGCTTCACCGACACGGCCCTGTCGCGCCTGTTCGACGCGCTGCTGGCGTTCCCCGGCTTCCTGCTGATCCTGCTGGTGGTGGCCATCCTGGGGGGCGGTTCGCTGCAGACGGTGCTGGCGATGGGGGTGGCGGGGTCGCC
>CAZVCT010000111.1:0-6464 GCA_964625655.1 uncultured bacterium | reverse complement strand
GGGCGCCGCAACGGTGGCCACAGCGCGCACCTCGTGCAGCAGCGGCGCGGCGTGCAGCACGGCCGCCCCCGCCAGCGAGTGCCCCACGAGCAGCTCGGGGGCGGCGTGCGACACGCGCAGCACCGAGGCGGCGTCGACGATGTCCTGCGTGTCCAGGGCCAGCGGCGGTTCGTCGGGCCGCGACGGCGCCAGCACGCCCTCGCCCACCAGGCCGGCGTCCTCGCCATCCTCGTCGGGCGGCGCTTCGGGCGCCGTCAGCTCGAAGCTGAGCACGCCGATGCCGAACTCCAGCAGACCCGCCACGAACGCCTCGGCCGACGCGTCGCCGTTCGGCCCCAGGCAGTGGGCGAAGAGCGCGTACGAGCGCAGGCGTCCGCGCGGTATGTCGAGGCGCGCCAGGACCTCCTGCCCGCGCCGCGTGGTGAACGCCACTTGGGTGGCCCTGGCTCTGTTGTCGAACATCGCCCCTCCGGAGCCGGTTACTGAAGCAGGTCTTCTATGCGCCTGAGCGCTTCCCTGACGTTGTCGAGGCTGGTGGCGTAGCTGAAGCGAAGGCGGCCGGGCGCCTGGAAGTCGGTGCCCGGCACCACCCCCACGCGCGCCTCCTCGAGGAGCCGGATGGCCGCTTTCTCCTCGTCGGCGTCGATGAGGCTGCTGTCGGCCATCACGTAGAAGGCGCCCTGCGGCTTCGGGGTCGAGAGCCCGAGACGGTTCAGCCCTTCCACGAGCACGTCGCGGCGCTCGACGTAGGCTGCGCGCGTCATCCTCTGGAACTCGGCGGTCTTCTCGACCTCGTTGAGCGCCGCGACGGCTGCGTGCTGCGCGACCGAGTTGGGTCCGCTCGTCGACTGGCCCTGCAGGCGGTTCATGGCCTGGACGAGGCGCTTGGGGCCGGCGCCGAAGCCCAAGCGCCAACCGGTCATGGCGTAGCCCTTGCTGGCGCCGTGCACGAGCAGGGTGCGCTCGGGCGCGAAGCTGGCGGCCGTCACGAACTCGCCGTCGTACACGAGGTGCTCGTAGAGGTCGTCGGTGAAGAGCCACAGATCGTGCTCTTCGGCCAGCTCGGCGAAGCCCCGTATCAGCTCGGGCGGGTACACCGCGCCCGTGGGGTTCGAGGGCGAGTTGAGCAGCAGCACCTTGGTGCGAGGCGTGATGGCGGCGCGCACATCGTTCAGGTCGGGCACGAAGCCCGTCTCGGCGGGCGCCGACACCGCCACGGGCACGCCGCCCGCCAGCTCGATCTGCGCCGGGTAGCTGACCCAGTAGGGCGCCACGAGGATCACCTCGTCGCCCGGGTTCAGCACCGACAGGAAGCCGTTGTACAGCACCTGCTTGCCGCCGGTGCTGGCCATCACTTGGTCTATCCCGTACTCGAGGCCGTTCTCGCGCTTGAACTTCGCCGCGATCGCCTCGCGCAGCTCGGCGGTGCCCTCGGAGGGCGTGTACTTCGTCAGGCCCAGCTCTATCGCCTGCCGCGCCGCGTCCAGCACGTGCTGCGGCGGCAGGAAGTCGGGCTCCCCCGCCGTCATCGAGATGACGTCCACGCCCTGGCGCGCCAGCTCCTTCGCGCGGCTGGCGAACGCCACGGTCGAGGAGGCCTTCAGCGCCTCGATGCGGTGCGAGAGCCCGGTGGCCATCAGTCGAGCAGCTCGGAGGCCTCGAAGAAGATGCCGATCTCGCGCTCGGCGGTGTCGGGGGCGTCGGAGCCGTGCGCCACGTTCTCGTCGATCGTGCTGGCGAGGTCGCCGCGGATGGTGCCGGGGGCGGCGTCGGCCGGGTTGGTGGCGCCCATCATGCCGCGCCACGCGAGGATGGCGTTCTCGCCTTCGAGCACCATGGCCACGACCGGGCCCGAGGTGATGAAGCCGACCAGCCCCTCGAAGAACGGCTTGCCCTTGTGCTCGCCGTAGTGGCGCTCGGCCAGCTCGCGCGAGATGACCATCTGCTTCATGCCGACGATGCGAAGCCCCTTGGCTTCGATCCGAGAGACGAGGTTGCCCACGAGCCCACGGCGCACGCCGTCGGGCTTGACCATCGCGAAAGTGCGTTCGGTAGCCATATCGGCTGGAGGATACCACGCGTCCGGCGGCCCGAAACGCGCACGCTCAGCCGCTTCGCGGGGCCGTTTACAGGGGCGGCGCCACCTCGAGCCCCAACCGGGACAGGTGCAGCAGGTCGTGCGCCGCCAGGTAGCGCACCATCGCGTCGACGCTCTCGAAACCGCGCTCCGGGTGGAAGCCCTCGGCCAGCCAGTCCTGCAGCGTCAGCGAGGCGAGCAGCGCCAGGTTCCAGGCGCGCAGGGCGCGGAACGCCTCCAGTGCCAGCGCCCCATCCAGCCGGCCGTAGCGCGCTGCCCAGGCGTCCTCGTCGAACAGCGAGAGCGCCACGCCGGGGGTCGCCACGGTCTGGCGCAGGCTCCAGCCCGTCGCCACCTCTACGTCGGCCAGGTGCGCCAGCACCTGACGCGGGCTCCAGCCCCCGTCTTCGTCTGGCTCGTCCAGGGCGTCCTCGGGAAGGGTCTCGAACAGCTCGGCCAGGTACGCGGGCGTGGCCTGCAGGACCTCGATCGGGTCGCGGCCGGCCAGGCGCTCGCTGGGAGTGATCATGTCGTCGCTCATGCCCGCACACTCTAGCTGAGCCGCGGGCCACGCCCCGTTCGCGCAACACCCACGGGAACCGGCCGCGCGGGTTACGCCTCGCTGGGGATGACGAGCATGCCCTTGGCGAAGGCGCGCTCGAACGCTTCCACCACGGCCGGGTCGAACTGCGTGCCGGAGTGCTCGCGGATCTCGCGCACCGCGACCACCATCGACACCGCCTTGCGGTGCGAGCGGTCGTGGGTCAGGGCGTCGAAGGCGTCGGCGACCGCGAGGATGCGCGACTCGAGCGGGATCGCCTCGCCAGCCAGCCCCTGCGGGTAGCCTGCGCCGTCCCAGCGCTCGTGGTGCGTCAGCGCGATCTGCTCGGCCAGCCGGATGAGCGGCGACCGGCTGCCCGACAGCAGCTCGGCGCCGGCCCGTGCATGGCCCTGCACGACGGCGTACTCGGCGGGGCTCAGGCGGCCCGGCTTCATCAGGATGCCGTCGGGGATGGTGATCTTCCCCACGTCGTGCAGGCGGGCGGCTCGCAGCAGCGTCTCGACGCGCTCGTGCTTGACGCCCATCTCGCGCGCGATGACGCCGCATACGTGCGCCACGCGCCAGGTGTGCTGGCCCGTGTCGTCGTCGCGGTACTCGGCCGCCCTGGCCAGCCGCACCAGCATCTCCAGCTGGCTGTGCTCCAGCTCCTGCGTGCGCCTTCTGACGGCCGCCTCGAGGCGGTCGTTGTGGCGCTGCAGTTCCAGGTGCAGGTGGCGCGCCTCCAGCATGTTGCGGATGCGCAGGCGGGCCTCGACCTGATTGACGGGTTTCGTCAGGAAGTCGGTGGCGCCGCTGGCGAGCGCCGTCTCGCGCAGGCCCGGACGCTCGTCGCCGGTCACCATGAGCACCGGGAAGGCGTCGGGCAGGTGGGGCGCCAGGTCTGCGAGCACGCCCAGGCCGTCGCGGCCGGGCATGTGGTAGTCGAGGACGAGAAGGTCGGGCTTCAGCTGCACGAAGAGCGCGGCCGCCGCTTGCGGCTCGTCGCAGACGTGGACGTTGGTGTAGCCCGCGGTGGTGAGGAGGCTCTTCATCACCACGATCGAGGCCTGCTCGTCGTCCACGAGAAGGATGCGCATCGCCGCCAGTTCGGCGCTCGGCGCGTCCGTGCGGTTCGCTGTCAAGGTCACCCGGAAACCCCTTCCCCCAACCCCCCGATGGAGCGGAGTGCGCGCTCGGCCAGCGGCATTCGGAAACAGCCGGTGCTGGCAAGCGAGCTTCGAGCCGATCCTACGGGCCAACGCCTTACGGCGCTCTTACGGTTCCTACCCCGCTTCATACAACGGTTCTCACGTAGGTTACTGCGCAGCATCCTACACGCGAAGGGGTGCGGGTAGGAGCTGCGCAGTGAAAGGTTGCGAAACGAGCCGTAGGCTTCAGGGCGAGCCGCCCAGCCGGATCAGAGCCCGGCCAACAGCGTCTGCCCCACCCCCAGCAGGTCGTGCCACAGGCCCGGGAAGACCCCGAGCAGCAGGGTGCCGGCCAGCGCCACCCCGATGGCCAGGTTGGTGGCGGTGGAGGCGAAGCGCGGGGGCTCGTACTCGCTCTCGCGGAAGTACATGTAGGCGATGATCCGGAAGTAATAGACGAGCGCCACGACGCTGGTCAGGATGCCCAGCACGGCCAGCCACACGTAGCCGGCCTCGATGGCGGCCTGGAACACGAGCACCTTCCCGGCGAAGCCGGCCAGGGGCGGGATGCCGCCGAGGCTGAGCAGGAAGAGCGTGAGGGTGGCGGCCAGCCACGGGCGCGTGCGGCCCAGGCCCGCGAAGCGGTCGAGGTCGTCGCCGCGGTCGTTGGCGTCGGTCATGAGCGACAGCACGGCGAAGGCGCCGGCGTTCATGACCGTGTAGGCGGTCAGGTAGAACGCCGCGGCGGACGCGCCGCCGTGCTCCGGCGCCAGCAGCGCCAGGCCGAGGTAGCCCGCGTGCGCCACGGCCGAGTACGCGAGGATGCGCTTCACGCCCCGCTGCATGAGGGCCGAGAGGTTCCCGATGATCAGGGTGGCCGCCACGATGATGGCCAGCGCCGTCATCAGCCAGGGGGCCAGCTGCGGGAAGACCGTGCTGACGATGCGCACGAGCGCCGCGAACGCGCCCACCTTCACCACGACGCTCATGAAGGTGACGACCGGGGTGGGGGCGCCCGTGTAGACGTCGGGCGCCCACTGGTGGAACGGCGCCAGGGAAGCCTTGAAGCCCAGGCCGACGAGCACGAGCGCGCCGCCCAGGGAGGCCAGGATGGTCAGCTCGGAGCCGCCGAGCGCCGCCACCAGCCCGTCGTAGACGAAGGTGCCGCCGGCGCCGTACAGCAGGGCTGCGCCGTAGATCAGCATCGCCGAGCCGAAGGCGCCGAGGAGGAAGTACTTCATCCCCGCTTCCTCCGACTGGCGGTCGTTCGTGCGCCACGCCGCCAACACGTAGACGGGCAGCGACATGATCTCGAGACCCAGCACCAGCGTGATGAGGTCGCCGGCCGACGCCATGATGACGGCGCCGAGCGCCGACAACAGCATGAGCGGGTAGTACTCGGGGCGCTCGAGCTCCTGGCGGCGCAGTTGGTCGTAGCTGACGAGGATGGCGACGGCCGTGCCGATCAGGATGATGAACGTGAACGCCATCGCCCAGGTGTCGCCGTAGTAGCGCAGACCGAAGCTGGCCGCCGGGCCGGGATCGAGGAAGCGCGAGAGGGCGAAGAGGAAGGCCGTGCCCACGCCCAGCAGCGCCGTCACGGCCACATGGCGCGAATCCCGGTGGAAGAGGGCGAAGAAGAGGGTGCCGACCGCGGTCACCAGGAGGGTGATGGCCGGCGCCAGGGCGGACCAGTCGATGTCGAGGACGGGTGGGAAGGTCATCGCGCGCCTCCGGCGGCGTCGGTCAGCACACGCTCGGCCACGCCCGTGGGCGCGCTCGCGCGCTCGATCTGCAGGATCGTCAGGTCGGACTGCTGCTCGATCTGCCTAAGCTGCGGCGCGGGCGAGATGCCCAGCCACAGCACCCCGGCGATGAACGGCACCAGCACGTACATCTCGAGCACGTCGAGGTCGCGGGTGGGCACCGTGGTGGGGCCCTGGAAGAGCCGCTGGTAGACGTTGACGCCGTAGACGCCCGCTGCGATCACTGCCATTGTGGCGAAGGCGGCCGGCCACGGCGAGGTCTGGAAGGCGCCCAGCAGCGACATGAACTCGCCCGGGAAGTTGGACAGGCCGGGCACGCCGATGTAGGCGAAGATCAGGAAGAGCGAGATGGCGGCCAGCGCGGGGGCGCTCTTGGCCAGCCCGCCGTAGTCGCGCAGCATGAAGCTGCGGCGGCGCTGCCAGAGCATGCCCGCCACGAGGAAGAGCGCGCTGGTCGACAGCATCTGGGCGGCCAGGAAGTAGATGGCGCCGTTGAGGCCCGCCAGGTGGAGGCCGAACAGCCCCACGCCGATGATGCCCATGTGCGACAGCGAGCCGTACGCCAGGAAGCGCTTCAGGTGCTCCTGCGCGATGGCGGCCAGCGCGCCGTACACGGCCGTGACGGCCGCCAGCGCCAGCAGGATGGGCGCCACGCGCAGCGCGCCGGCGGGCAGCAGCGGCAGCGCCCAGGCGAAGAAGCCGAACGCGCCCACCTTGTAGAGCGAGCCCAGCACGTCGGCGGCGCCCGAGGGGTGGTTCTGCTCGTTGAGGTCGATCAGCCACGAGTGCAGCGGCCACAGCGGCAGCTTCACCATCATGCCGATGGCCATGCCCACGAACAGCCACGTCTGGGTGGCGGTTCCGAGGTCGGGCGTCACCAGCATCAGGTCGGTGACGTGGAAGCTGGCGGCGCCCGACAGGCCCTTGAGGGC
>CAZVCT010000110.1:0-6493 GCA_964625655.1 uncultured bacterium | reverse complement strand
CTCGGAGATGCTTACAGAAGCTATTTTCCACCAGTGGATGTCTACCAGCGGTAGTAACGTACGCACCGGATTTATCTGCAATCGGGGTACCTATCGAGGCCGATTTGCCGGTGAGAAATGTCGGCACACGTGGACTACGGCCCGCTCCTCCTCCGAAGGGTCCGGGGGTCTATCTGCTTGAGATAGTGAGTCTCTACCAAAGCCAGTACGGTTCACCGAGCTCAGCGGGGCGGCGTTCGCGCAAGCGGGAACTGGTCCCACACCTCGAGCTCGGTGACGTTCCCGGCGGCGTCCTCCACGAACTCCATGACGCCGTAATCGGAAGCGAACCGCAGCCCTCCCAGCGGCAGGCACGCCATGCGCCGCTCGCCGTGCATCTGGGACGCGATCTGCAGTAAGCCTTCTTCGAACTCGACCTCGATTACGTCGAAGCCCTCGTAACGACCCGCGAGGCGGGAAAGCGCCTCGGCCGTCGGCGGCTCCACCTGCCCGAGCTCGGCGCGCTCGCAGACGGTTCCCTCCAGCAGCACGAACCGCACGGGCCCCGCGCCGTCTCGGGCGACGCCCAACGAGACGCGAGCCCTGCCACCCGGGAACTCGCCGACGTACACGTCCGGCCGCACGCCCCGCAGGCGCAACCGCCGCCCGTTCAGCTCCATCCACGGAACGTTCTCGTCGACCAGGAGGCGCACCAAGCCACGGCGCTTCCCCACGTAATCGCCCACGACCGCCTCGAACTCCGCCAGGTTCACCTCACCAGCAGCCTCGAAGGCGGGCCTCCGAGGCACCTCATCCAGACTCAGAAACTCGTCGAAGACGTGGTGCGCGAGGGCAGCCACGGCCCCCGTGTGGGGCCGGTTGGCGAGCGCGATCAGGGCCACACCTTCCTCGGGCGCCAGCGAGAACGAGCACTCGTACGTGGGGATGGAGCCACCGTGCTCGGCCAAAGCTACGCCCTTGTACGTCCGCAGGAAGAACCCGAGGCCGTAAGCACCCCCGTCGGCGGTAAGCAGGTCAGCCTGCGGCCTGAACATCTCCCGCACGCCGTCACCGCGCAGCAGCCCCCCGCCGCCTGCCGCGTCCAGCAGCGCCTGGGCAAAGCGCGCCAAGTCGACGGCGTTGGACATCACGAAGCCGGCGGGCCACGCCGCCGGCTCGTCGAAGAACCGATGCACCGGCGTCAGGGCGCCGTCCGCCTCCAGCCGGTGCGGCAACGCCAGCGGGTAAGTCAGGGCCACCAACGGGTCGAAGAAGCTCCGCGTCATGCCAAGCGGCGCGAAGACCCGCTCCTCCATCAGAACGCCGAACCGCTCGCCCGTGACGCGCTCGGCGACGTGCCCCAGCAGGCTGTACCCAGGGTTGCTGTAACTGAAGAGCAGCCCAGGCGGCGCAACCAGCTCGTAACCGGGCAGCGTGTCGCGAGCAAACGCCGCCAACGCCCCAGGCCCGAGATGCCCCAGCTCCTCCCCGCCCGACGGCAGGCCCGAGCGATGGCTGAGCAGCGACCGCACCGTGACGCGCTCTGAAGCACCTGGCACGCTCAGGCGTAGTTCCGGCACGTAGGCGGTCAAGGGCGCGTCAAGCTCCAACAGGCCCTCGTCCACCAGGCGCATGACCAGCAACGCCGTTAGCGGCTTGGTGGTCGACCCGATCCGGAACAGCGTCTCGTGCGTCACCGGCCGCCCGGTGTCGTCCTCGGCCGTGGTCCCGAACCCGCGGGCGTACAGCACGCGCTCCCGGCTCACGACGGCCACGGCTAGCGCCGGGATCCGTTCGCTGGACATGGCCTCCAGAAGGTGGGCTTCTAACGCAGCAGAGTTCAACACTTGACGTTCCGAACCTACCTCACATCCCGGTCATCGGCGCTGGCTTGCCTCGCGCGCGCCGAGGTGTTTTCGACGGTTCGCAGGTTTCATTGCGGAGACCTATGGTGTAAGGACTTCATATCCTTACTTTAAGGAGGTTAGTCAAAGTGAGGATAAAAGCGACAGTGACGAGCAAAGGACAAGTGACCATCCCGATCGAGATCCGCCGGCGCCTCGGACTCGAACAAGGCGATACCGTGGATTTCGTCGTCGAGGACGGCGTCACGTACCTGCAACCAGCGCGAGCGGGAGACAACCCGTTCGAATCATATGTAGGCGCTCTCGGAACGCTCCAGAGCGCGGACGAGGCACGTGACTGGGTGCGCTCTATGCGCGACGACGACTAGCGGTGTTGCACGCCATCGATACGAACGTCATCTCGGCGCTCTGGTCGCGCGAGCCCCAGGCCGATCGGCTGGCGCGCTGGCTAAACGAAGCAAGGTACGCAGGAGGCCTGGTCATCTGCGCTCCCGTTGAGGCCGAGCTGATGGCGCATCCAGGTGCTTCGCCGGCGTTCGTTCGGGCCTTCCTGAAAGACTCCGGTATAAGGGATGACCGTTCGCTAAGGGCTTCAGTTTGGCAGACAGCGGGCGAGGCTTTCGCCGCCTACGCCGAGAGAAGGCGGCTGTCCGGTGACGGCCACCCGAAACGGCTCCTGGTCGACTTCGTTATCGGGGCCCATGCCCTACTCGAGGCAGACCGACTACTCACGCTCGACGCGGACCGCTACCGCACAGCGTTCCCAAGCCTCACGCTTCCCCCTTCACCGCTCCAAGACCTCGGCTAACCCAACAGCCGCGCCCGTCACTCACGTAACCGGTTAAGTTGTACCGCGTGACCGAACCGACCAGATCCCGCCGTCCCCTCTTCCGGGGCTGGTGGGTGGTGTCGGGCGCGATGGCCGTCCAAGGGTTGCAGGCGGCGCTCTTCCACGGCGCTTTCGGCGTTTACGCGCCGTTCTGGATGGCGGAGTTCGGCTGGAGCCGCACCACCATCTCGCTCATCCACTCGCTGCAGCGCACCGAGAGCGGCCTGCTCGGGCCCGTGAACGGCTGGCTCGTCCACCGCTACGGGCCGCAGCGCATGACTATCATCGGCCTGGCGCTGATGGGCCTGGCGATGGTCGGGCTCGGTTTCGCCACCGGCTTCGCGACGTTCGTCGCCGCCTTCCTCGTGATGGCGGTGGGCGCCAGCTTCTCGGGTTTCCTGTCGCTGATGACGGTCATCGTCAACTGGTTCGAGCGGCGCCGCGCTACCGCCATGGCGCTCGTGGGGCTCGGGATGAGCATCGGCGGGCTCACCGCGCCGCTGCTGGCGTGGCTGATCGAGAGCTACGGCTGGCGCGGCGTGTCGGTCGGCTCGGGAGTCCTGTTCCTGGCGCTGATGCTGCCCTTAGGGCGGCTGCTGGTCAACGAACCAGAGGCGCTGGGGATGCGGCCGGACGGCGACGCGGCGACCGGGGACACTGACGAGGATGCGAGCGGCGAAGCCGAGGCCGGTGCAGACGCGGCCGAGGCGAGCGGCGACGCGGCCGCGCGCTCCAGTTCCGGCACGAGGAGCATGGCGCGGCACGCGCTGCGCTCGCGCGCCTTCTGGCTGATCTCGATCGGGCACTCGAACGCGCTGGCGATCGTTGGGGCGGTCGGCGTGCACTTCGTCATCTACGCGCAGGAGGTCATCGGCCTGACCGTCACGGCGGCCGCCACGCTCCTGATGGTGGTGACGATCTGCCAGATGGTCGGGCAGGCCTCGGGCGGGGTGCTGGGCGACCGCCTCGACAAGCGCTGGGTGGCGGGCGCCGGCATGCTGCTCCACGCGGCGGCGATGCTCACCCTCACCCTGATGCCGAGCCTGGCCGGGGCGGTGGTCGCGGCCGTGATGCACGGCCTCGGGTGGGGTATGCGCGGCCCGCTCATGTCGGCCCTGCGCGCCGACTACTTCGGGCGCGCCGCCTTCGCCATGGTGATGGGCTTGTCGTCGCTGATCGTCACGGTCGGCTCGGTGCTCGGCCCGCTGGCCGTGGGGCTGCTGGCCGACAGCACCGGCGGCTACGCCTGGGGCTTCGGGCTCCTGGCCGTGGTGGGGCTGCTCGGAGCGGTCTCGTTCCTGGCGCTAGAGAAGCCACCCGAGCGGGTGAGCGTGGTGGCCCGGAGCTGACGCGTCGGCGCTCTACGCGCGCCCGGTCACTCGAGCGTGTCGGGGTGCGGCAGCACGCTCACCAGGACCTCCTCGAGGTCGTCGCTCGCCGCCAGCGCCGCGAAGCCGGGGACGGGCTCCAGGTCCAGGTAGGCGCTCACCGGATCGCTTGCGCCGGCCGCCACGATGGACGACTGCCCGAAGAAGGCTATGTCCCACAGAGGCCCAGTCAGCATCGGGTTGACGCCGTAGGCGAAGCTGCCATCCACCGCCACCTTGGCGTGGTTGCTGCGCATCCAGTCCTGTTGCTGCCATTCGTTCCACGGGCCCGGGTTGGCGGACGGCTGCACCAGCACCTGCGCGCCTTGGCTCACGAGCCGCTCCACCACCTCGTCGCTGAAGGCGTCCAGGCAGATCGCGATGCCCACCTTGCCGACGGCCGTGTCGAACACCTGCAGGTCGTCGATGGAGCCCGAGGTCAGGTTCAGAGCCGCCTCCTTCTCGAGATCGATCAGCTCGACCTTGTCCTGCTTGCCGATCACGCGGCCGTCGGGCCCGAACAAATACGAGGTGTTGTAGACGCGGTGCTGGGTGGGGCCGCGGTCCCAGCGCACCACGCCCTCCTCGATGCGGTAGGGCGGCAGCGCGACGGAGCCGGCCACCAGGTAGACGCCGTGCTCCCGCGCCGCGGCGGAGAAGGTCTCGAAGTACGTCTCGGCGATCAGGCGGTTGCGGTTCAGGAACAGCGCCGGCACCCACGACTTCCAGCGGATGAGGCGCGTCCAGAGCAGCGGCACGAGCTGCGACTGCACGGCCGTGCCGATCGCCTGCTCTATCGAGTCGATGCCGGCCAGCCTCTCCTCCATCCCCTGCACGACGAGCATCAGCCCGACGTCCTCTGGGAACACGACCAGCGTGGGCAGCACCGGGTCGGTGGCGGCGGCCACCGCCTCCATCTGCTCGCGGATCTTGGCCTCGAACGCGTCGCGGCTCCAGTAGTCGCCTAAGTCGAGCGTCATCTGCACGGCCACCAGCTGAACTTGCGATGCAGGCACGGGCTCCCCCTGGGCGAAGGAGCTACCGCCCATGGCTGTCACGAGGGCGAGACACGCGAAGAGGAGTAGCGCGCGCCGGGAAGCGCGAGGGGTCCGGCTCGAGGTCGACGGATGGTTCATACACGTATTCTCGCCCGCCAGCGCTCTCCCCAAGTGTTTCTCCGGCTCAGACCTCGGCGAGGTACTCGTGCACGTACTGCACCGCCATGGCGCCCTCGCCCACGGCCGACGCCACCCGCTTCACCGAGGCCGAGCGCACGTCGCCGGCCGCGAACACGCCCGGGTGGCTCGTCTCGAGCAGGAACGGCGGCCTATGCAAGTTAGGCCAAGCGGCTCCGGCTACCTGCTGACCGGTCAGCACGAAGCCGCGCCGGTCCGTCCGGATCTCGCGTGGCAGCCAGTCGGTGCACGGCACGGCGCCGATGAACGAGAACACGCCGTTGACGTCCAGGTCGCGCTTCGCGCCCGTGGCGTCGTTCGCCACCTCCACCCGCTCGACCGTCTCTCCGCCGTGGATCTGCGTGATCTCGGAGTTCGTCAGCACCTCGATGTTGGGCGTCTCCAGGATGCGCTGCAGCAGGTACTGCGACATGGACCGCGCCGGGTCGTCGCCCCTGACGATCATGAAGACCCTCGCCACGCGCTGCGCCATGAACATGGCGCCTTGCCCCGCCGAGTTGCCCGCACCGACGACGGCCACCTGTCCGCCGGCGCACATCTCGGCCTCGACGGGCGTGGCGGCGTAGTAGACGCCCGTGCTGTCGAAGCGTTCGCGCCCCGGCACCTGCAGCTGTCGGTAATTCGCGCCGCTGGCGATCAGCAACGCCCTGGCGGTGACGGCTTCGCCGCCTTCCAGCTCGACCACCGGGAACCTCCCCTCGAAGTGCAGACCCGTGACGTTCGCAGGCGTCGAGAGGGTGGACCCGAACTTCCGAGCCTGCAGTACGGCGCGGCTGGCCAGCTCGGCGCCGGATATCCCCGTAGGGAAGCCGAGGTAGTTCTCGATCCGGGCGCTGCCGGCCGCCTGACCGCCGGGCGAGTGCCTCTCGAGCACGATGGTGTTCAGCCCCTCGGAGGCGCTATAGACCGCCGCGGCCAGGCCGGCGGGCCCGCCCCCCACGATCGCCAGGTCGTAGATGGTCCCTTCGGGAGCCACCCGCCTCAGTCCCAGCCGGCTGGCGAGCTCGGTGTTGCTGGGGTTCCGCAGCAGCCAGTCGTCGGCGTAGCTGACGACCGGTGTCTCGTCGGGGCGCACCTGCAGCCGGTCGAGCAGCGCGCCTACCTCGTCGTCCTTTTCGATGTCTATCCAAGTGTAGAGCACGTCGTTGCGGGCGAGAAAGTCGCGGATGCGGAACGTGTCGCGCGAGAACTGCGAGCCGATGACCCGGATGCCCATGAAGTCGGGCCGGCCGATCAGCGCCTCGGAACGCGCGACGA
>CAZVCT010000109.1:0-6621 GCA_964625655.1 uncultured bacterium | reverse complement strand
GACGCCTACAGTGACGAAGCAAGCGCTAGACGACCTCACGCTTACGCCGGTGAAGACGGTAACCGTCGGCGACTTGGCCTACATGCGCCTGAAACAGGCCATCGTCGCGGGCAAGTTCAGGCCCAACGAACGGCTGGTGGAGAGCGCCGTCGCCGCTCGCCTTCAAGTGAGCCGGACCCCCTTGCGCGAGGCCTTCACCCTGCTGGAGCGCGAGGGGCTGCTCGAGCGTCTACCTCGCGGCGGGATGATAGTTCCGCCGTTCTCGGCGTCCGAGATCGAAGAGCTCTACGACATCCGCGCAGCGCTCGAGAGCATGGCTGCGGGCAGGGCCGCGAAGAACCTCGCCGAATCGAAGCTCAGCAGCGAAGAAGTGGCCGAACTGGAAGCGATGCGCGACCTGTTGGCCGATCAAGTGGAGAACCCGACCAGGGGAGACGCTGACAGTCGGCCGTACACGACGAACTTCCATCTGCTCGTTCACCGCCTGAGCCACAACCAGCGGTGCATAGACATCCTGGAGAACGTCATGACCGCCATGCGCCGCTACCGGGCTTTCGCCCCGCAGGACCGTAGCAAAGAGGGGCTCAAGGAGCATCGGAAGATCATCGAAGCGATCGCGGCCGGCGAACCCGAACGCGCCGAGTTCGAGATGCGCAAGCACATCACCGAATCCGGCGTCATCTACAAGGAGATCATCGAAAGAGCCACCAGTGACACGTAGACAGGGCCGCTACGGCGGACTCGAAGCCCTAGCGGGCCAACGAAGCCACGCCTGAACCGAAGCCGCATCCACCCGCCCGTACCGCCAAGCCCCACCACGTCCCCCGACCCCGAAGCGCACCACCCGACCCCGCGTCGTAGTACTGCGTCCAACCGTCCCCCGCGCACCCCAGCCTTCGCACAACTCTAGGTCCTCCGGGTCTGGCGTCACCGTCCTACCCCCAACCCTTCACCCCTTACTCAATAGGAGTCTGCCTATATGTCCACCGTGTCCAAGGTCGGCGACCGGTTAGCCGAACCGCCCGCGCCAGAACTGATCAAGTACCTGTACACGCCCTCGTCGGCGGACAGTTACGCCGACCAGTTCGAGTTCATGACCGCCATCAACAAGGCCCACGTCGTGATGCTCTACCGCCAAGGCGTCATCGAGAAAGACGTGGCACGGAAGCTGCTGCAGGCCCTCGTCGAGGTCGAAGCGCGCGGTCACGAGGGGCTCGACTTCGACCCCTCCCGCGAAGACCTCTACTTCAACTACGAGCACGCGGTGGTCACCCTCACCGGCGCCAACGTCGGCGGACAGATGCACACCGGCCGCAGCCGCAACGACCTCGGCGCCACCATGGTCCGCATGCGCACGCGCGAGCTGATCCTCAGTCTCGCTGACGAGGTAGTGCAGCTGCGTAGCGCCCTGATCGACCGCGCCGAAGAGTACGCGGAGGTGGTGTTCCCCGGCTACACACACCTGCAACCAGCACAGCCGGTCTCGTTGGGGCACTACTTCACCGCCATCGAGGCCGGACTGTCGCGCGACACGGAGCGGCTGCTCGCCGCCTACGACACCACCAACGCAAGTTCCTTGGGCGCTGCCGCGTCCGCCGGCACCGGTTTCCCCATCGACCGGGAGTTCACCGCGCGCCTCCTCGGCTTCCCGGCGGTGGCGGTCAACACGCTCGACGCCGTAGCCACCCGCGACTACCTGCTCGAGACCCTCGCGGCGGGCACCATCATGGCCGCTACCGTGAACCGGCACGTACAGGACCTGTACGTCTGGTACACGCAGGAGTTCGGCCTGATCGACTTCCGTGACCGGGTCTCGGGCACCAGCAGCATCATGCCGCAGAAGAAGAACCCGGTCCTGCTGGAGAGCGTGAAGGGCCGCACCGCGCACCTCATCGGAGCCTTCACCAGTGCCATCGCCGGCATCAGGAACAGCCACTACCAGAACATCATCGACGCGAACCGCATCGGCTTCGAGCCAACCTGGCCGGCGCTAGAGCAACTCAAGATCGGCCTGATCCTCACGCGCGTGGCCGCCGAGAACCTCAAGGTCAACCGCCAACGCGCCCTCGAGCGTTGCGCCCGTGACTTCTCCACCGTCACGCAGCTCGCCGACACGCTGGTGACGCGGGCGGGCGTCTCGTTCCGCGAAGCGCACGAGATCGTCGGCGGCACCGTAAGGCGCGTGCTGGACGCCGGCGGAGACGCCACCACCATCACCGCCTCCGACGTCCAAGCCGTCGCGCTCGAACAGTTCGGCCTCTCGCTCGAGCTCGACGAGAAGGCCGTGCGCCAAGCGCTCGACCCCACCTTCGGCGTCGGTCTGCGTTCGCATACGGGCGGACCGGCACCCGTATCGGTGCGCTCCATGACCGAAGCCGCGCGTGCGCGCATCGCCGAGACGTCGCGGAAGGCTCGTTCCCTCAGGGAAGAGCTAAGCGCAGCGGCGGCCTCGCTGAGCGAGGAGGTGAAGAGTGTCCTAGCCGAGTGATCGAACCTTCCAACCGCTATCCGATCGATCCCCCTTCATCGCCAAAATCCAAGGGAAGTGAATAGATGCAGTCGAGATTCGCACGCCAGTTCGTGAAGCGCATGGCAATCGGCCTTCTGGTACTCCTCAGCCTCGGTGCCGCTACTGCGCAAAGCGAGATAACGATAGCGCAAAGCACGGACATCACCGGTTTCGACGTCCACAATGTGAGGACCAGCTCGGCCGAATCCGTGTTCGTGAACATCTTCGACTACCTGGTCATGCGCGGCGCCCAGGGCGGCTTCGAGCCGGCCCTCGCCGAGAGCTGGGAGATCACCGGGGACGCCACCTGGCGCTTCAACCTGCGCCAGGACGTGAAGTGGCACGACGGTTCGCCCTTCACCGCAGCCGACGTCAAGTTCTCCATCGAACGCGTCGCCTTCGACACGACTCTCACCTCCCAGCAGGTCTACGAGCACATCACCGAAGTCGAGATCATCGACGACTACACGGTAGACGTGCACACCGAGTACCCCGACCCCATCCTCCTGCACCGGCTCTCCTCCCTCGGCGCGGCCATCGTTCCGGCCGCCTACATAGCGGAGGTCGGCTGGACCGCCTTCGACGACGCCCCCGTCGGCACCGGCCCGTACAAGGTGGCCGAGTGGCGCCGCGATGACCGGCTGATCCTGGAAGCGTTCGAAGAGCACTTCCGCGGCCGCCCCGCCTACGACCGCGTCATCCACCGCGTGATCCCCGAGGACTCCACCCGCGTCAACGAACTCATCACCGGCGGCATCGACATCGCCGCCGCCGTACCGCCCTTCGAGGTCGACCGCGTGAACGGCAGCGACCGCGCGCAGGTGCTCCCGCAGCCCTCCCCGCGCGTGATGATGCTCGTCATGAACACAGCGGACGAGCTCCCCACCGGCGACCGCCGCGTGCGCGAAGCGCTCGACTACGCCATCGACGACCGCCTGCTCGTCGACGCCGTGATGGGCGGCTACGGCGTGCCCGTCCTCGGCCGCGTCGGCCCCGCCGTCACCGGCTCCCCCATGGACCTGTACGACACCTACAACTACGACCCCGAGCGCGCCGTCCAACTCCTCGAGGAAGCGGGCTACGGCCCCGGCGAACTCACCCTGAAGATCCAGAGCCCCCTCGGCCGCTACCCGATGGACTCCGACCTCGCCCAGATCATCGGCGTGATGTTCGAAGGCGTGGGCATCAACGTGGACCTCGAGATCCTCGAGTGGGGCGCGTTCGCCGACCGCATCTGGAACCCCCACAACATCGAGCACATGGCCCTGATGGGTCTCTCGAACACCATGTTCGACGGTTGGTACCCACAGCGCGCCATCCTCTGCGAAGGCAGCTACAAAGAGAAGACCAACTGGTGCAACGAAGAGTTCGATAACGCCGTCAACGCAGCGGCCATGGAGATGGACCCCGAGAAGCGCGCGGAGTACATCGCCACCGCCTACTACATCGTTGCCGAAGAGCGCCCGCAGATCATGCTCTTCCAGAGCGAAGACCTGATCGGCGTGAACTCGAGCGTGAACTGGACCCCCCGCCAGGACGCGCTGCTGTGGATGTTCGAAGCCGCTCCCCGCTAAGGAGCAGACGACCCACCAACTTCCCGGCGATCGGAGGCTCACACCTCCGGTCGCCCCCATAGACCAACGGGACGGAGCGCAGTGACAACCTATCTTCTAAGGCGTATCGCTCAGATGGTGCCCGCGCTCTTCGGGATAACCCTGCTGGTGTTCCTGCTCGTGCGCGTATCCGGAGACCCGGTGGTCCTCCTCCTGCCGGAGGACGCCTCCCAAGCCCAGATCGACCAGCTACGAACGCACCTGGGCCTGGACAAGCCGGTGTGGGAACAGTACGTCATATACATCACCCAACTCGTGCAAGGCGACTTCGGCCTGTCGTTCCGGTACTCCAACCGGCCTGTGCTGCCACTGGTGCTCGAACGCCTACCTGCCACCCTCGAGCTGGCAGCGGCCGCCATGGCGATAGCTATCTTGATCTCGTTCCCCGCAGGCCTTGTCTCTGCCCTCAAGAAGGACCGCTGGCCCGACACCAGCGCAACGCTGCTGGCCACCGTGGGTGAAGCCATGCCGAACTTCTGGCTCGGCATCATGCTCATCCTTCTCTTCTCGGTGAACCTGCAGTGGCTTCCGGTATCCGGCCGCGAGGGGTGGCAGAACCTCGTGCTACCCGCACTCGCCCTGGGTGCCTCCTCCGCCGCGCTGCTGACACGACTGATGCGCACGAGCCTGCTCGAGGTCTTGAGCCAGGACTACATCCGCACAGCTCACGCTAAGGGCATCAGGCGCCGGGCCGTGGTGCTCAAGCACGCCGTCAGGAACGCCTCCATCTCGTACCTCACCGTGCTGGGAATGCAGTTCGCGGCGCTCATGGCCGGCGCTGTAGTCACCGAACAGGTGTTCGCCTGGCCCGGTGTGGGCCTGCTGGCGGTGCAAGCCATCAACTCCCGAGACATGGCCGTGGTGCAAGCGGTCGTCATCGTGGTGGCCGTGATGGTGATGGTGGCCAACCTCCTGGTGGACCTCCTCTACACACTCGTCGACCCGAGGATCCAGTACACGTGAGCCTAGTTACCAACACCCCAACCGTTCGGCGGAGCTTCCGTCCGCTCAAGGGCATGCGCCCCACCGTCGTCGTCGGCATGCTGCTGATCGCCGCGTACGTGATCATGGCGTTGTTCGCGCCCCTCATCGCACCGGTGGACCCGGCCAAGACGGACCTGATGAACCGCCTGGCGCCACCCGCGTGGGCCGGTGGCACGATGGAACGCTTCCTCGGCACCGACCAGCTTGGACGGGACGTCTTGAGCAGGCTGATCCATGGCGCCCGTATCGCCCTGATGGTCGGGCTCGCCGGCGTCACCTTGGCTGCCCTCATCGGCGTGACCCTCGGCCTCGTCTCCGGCTACTTCGGCGGCTGGGTCGACACGGTCGTCATGCGACTCGTCGACACCCTCATGTCCGTACCCAACATCCTGCTGTACCTGACCGCGCTCGGGGTGTTCGGCCCTAGCCTCCTCACCCTTTGCCTGGTCATCGGCTTCATCAACTGGACGAGTTTCGCCCGCATCGTCAGGGGCGAAGTCCTGACGGTGCGGCAGCGAGAGTACGTGGAAGCCTCCCGCGCCTCCGGTCAGTTCAGCTGGAAGATCCTCGCGAAGCACATCCTTCCCAACATCATGGGCCCCGTCCTGGTGGTCGTGACCCTCAACATCGCCTCCATCATCATCCTCGAGGCGTCGCTGTCGTTCCTCGGGCTCGGGGTGCAACCGCCCGCCGTCACCTGGGGCCGCATGCTCGCCGAAGGGAGGAACTACCTCGCGACCGCATGGTGGCTGGCTACGTTCCCAGGGGTGGCGATCTCGATGTTGGTGCTCGGATTGATCTTCGTGGGGGACTGGGTTCGGGACCGGTTGGATCCTCGGGCGAAGTGATGCGGTTCGGCCTTCCGGATTATGGTGACATCACCGTCAAGACGGTGTGTTGAGCGCCAGCGGAGGCCCGGTGGACTGACCGAGAAGGGTGGCAGGTTCCCACCATCACCTGTCTTGGAGCCCCTGAACTGCTAAGCCTTCACACTTGTTGGCTGGGCAAGATGGGGCCATGCCAATGCCTCCAGCAAGACTCATCGTTGACGGCAGGACCTATGAAGGGAACGGCGAGATCGAGGATAGCGGCGTAGGTGAGTTCACCACCGGCTATGCGAACCTCGACGCCACGACCGAGACCGAAGCCCAACGAGCCATCCCGAATACAGTGATCGAAGGGCGGGAAGACACTGTTGCGGAGTTCGAGGGCCAAGTCTCCGGAAAGCACAACCGCGTACCCGTTCGCATCACCCAGACCATCACGGACGAAGGTAGCCAATCTCATCGGGCGAGGCTCGAGAGGCGCTGGGGAGAACGGCCCTAAGCCCCGGGACGCCGTTACCAAGCATGTGCGAGGGTCGTGGCCGCGCCAACTCGATCATCTCGGTATGGCGCATCATGTGTTCATGAGCGAACGTTCGTGCGTGGTGGGGGAGAGGCCGTGAGTCTGATCCAGCGCCTGATAGGGGCGGGCTTGCGTCTTCACGTGCGCCGCAAGGCTCGCGGCCAAAGC
>CAZVCT010000108.1:0-6623 GCA_964625655.1 uncultured bacterium | reverse complement strand
CTCAGTCGCGGTTCCCCATGAACATCGAGACGTAGTAGAGCAGGTAGAGCACGGAAGCGGCGGCAGCCGCCACGTACGTGAGGGCGGCGGCGTTCAGCACCTGCCGCGTGCCCGTGATCTCGCCGGTCGTGGCGATGCCCAGCGCCTGCAGCTGCTGGCCGGCGCGGCGGCTGGCGTCGTACTCGACGGGCAGCGTCACCACCTGGAACAGCACCGCGGCGCCGAACAGGACGATGCCCACCTGGATGAGGCCGAAAGCGCCGAAGATGGCGCCGGCGATGATGATCCACGGGGCGAAGTTCGCGCCGATGCTGGCGACGGGGAGCAGTGCGCTGCGGATCTTCAGGGGCGCGTAGGCCTTGGCGTGCTGGATGGCGTGGCCCACCTCGTGAGCGGCCACGGCGTGCGCCGCCACGCTGGCGCCGCGGTAGTTGGCGGTCGACAGGCGCACGACGCGCTTGGTGGGGTCGTAATGGTCGGTCAGCTGGCCGGGGACCTCTTCGACGGCCACGTCGTCAAGGCCGTTGGAATCGAGGATCGTGCGCGCCGTCTGCGCGCCCGAGATGCCGGACGCCGCCGGCTGCTTGCCCCAGCGGGCATAGGTGTTACGCAGGTACATCTGGATAATCAGGGTCGCGCCGAGCGTGACGATGAATATCAACAACATCAGTAGGTTCTCCTCCGAAAGGCGCCGCGAAGAGAGCCGCGGCGCAGCTGTGATACGAGATTACACGGTGGAACGAACTCGTTCGTGACGATACACGACGCCCTAGCGGCCGCCCCTGTGCACCAGGGTCAGGTACTCTTCCATCTCCTCTTCGGTCACCTCGCCGGCGTGGCTGTGCACGAGCGCCCCACCGGCATCGAAGAAGAGCGTGACGGGCAGGCCCAGCGTCTCGAACTCGAGGCTCAGGTCGAGGTCACGGTCCAGCACGACCTCTTCCAGGCGCAGCTCGGGCATGTCGGTCAGGTACGCGGTCACCTTCTCGCGCGTTTCGCCCTGGTCGGCGAACACGAAACGCACGTCGGGGTTGGCCTCGTCGAGGCGCGCCAGTAGCGGCAGCTCGCGCAGGCAGGGGAGGCACCAGGTGGCCCACAGGTTGACGACCGCCGGCTCGCCCTCGAGCGAAGCGAAGCTCAGCGTGCCGCCCTCGAGGCGTTCGAGGTTCAGGTCGGGCAAGCGCTTGGCGTTCGGGTCTACCGGCGTCAGGAGCGACCAGACGAGCCACCCCAGAGCCAGCGCCACCACGGCCGCCAGTAGCCAGGGGAAGACGTTCGGGCGCGCGGGTCCACCTTCCATGCCACGAGTCTACCGGCCGAAATGGGGCTTACGTCCCTACGGCAGAACTTCGCTGGCTTGTAAGGTTGTATTTCGTGCCTCTGATGGCGCGCGCAACAGGACAGGAGAACCATGAAACGCGAACCAGATCACCCGTTCACGCCCACGGCGTTGCTTTCCCTCATCACCGGCATCCTGCTGGCCCAGCTCTTCGCCTTCGTGCTGGCCGGCGGCTGAGAAGCCCAACCGTCGGAACCCGCTTCGAGCGGTGCGCTTGCGCCGGGCCAGTAGGAGCCGTGTCGATCGGATAGTCACGCGAGCGAGGCTTGTGTAACCCGCCCGCTTCGGTAGTCAGCTCAGCCGGCCGGGGTACCCGTCAGCAACCAACCAAGCCCCAGGGCGAACAGGAACGCGCCGAAGGCGAACATCGCCACGCCCTCGATGAGGCCTGCGATGTGGGGGAAGTCCGCGGACTCGAGCGCCGTCGAACCCGGCATGCGGCGTCCGGGGTTGTTGAAGAACCTGTACAGCATCACGGCGGAGCCGACGAAGAACGCCGAGCCGAATATCAGCATAAAGGTAGCCATGTCAGTCTCCCTTCCGGTCGACCACTAAGTTGACGCAGGGGAGATAGGCGGGACGACCCGCTTGCAGCTACCAGGTTAGGCCACCTCTTACAGGGAGCAGGGCACCGTCGTCACCGACCGCGCGGGTGTGCGTCACCGAGCCGTGTTCCGACTGCGCCGGCCGCAGCACACCGCGTTCCGCCGCCCGGTGGACGGCGGTGCTACCATCTACCGAGCACTGTCAAGCGCCGTGGAAGCGAGGAACGCAGGTGGGTACGCGCAGCCGGCATCTTCAACGACTCGCCGACGAGAGCTTCGATCTACTGGTGGTGGGTGGCGGCGCGACGGGCAGCGGCATCGCGCTCGACGCGGCCACACGGGGCCTCAAGGTGGCGCTGGTCGAGCGCTACGACTTCGCCTCGGGCACCAGCAGCCGCAGCACCAAGCTCGTGCACGGCGGCGTGCGCTACCTCGAGCAGGCGGTGAAGCACGCCGACCGCTCGCAGTTCCTGCTCGTGCGCGAGGCCCTGAAGGAGCGCTCGCGGCTGCTGGCCAACGCGCGCCATCTCGCCCAGCCGCTGCCCCTGCTGACGCCCATCTACGGCGCGCTCGAACTCCCCTACTACTACACGGGCCTGAAGCTGTACGACATGCTGGCGGGCCGCGCCAACCTGCGCCCCAGCCGGCTCGTGAACCGCGACCAGGCGCTGGAGCGCTTCCCGATGCTGAGGCACGAGGGCCTGCGCGGCGCCGTCGAGTACCACGACGGCCAGTTCGACGACGCCCGCATGAACGTCGCGCTCGTGCTGACGGCCGCCGAGCACGGCGCCACCGTCCTGAACTACGCCGTCGTCGAGGAGCTGGTCAAGGAGAACGGGAAGGTCCGCGGGGCGGTCGTGCGCGACGACCTGGCGGAAGCCACCGGCGGCCTCGAGCGCTTCGAGGTGAGCGCCAAGGTGGTGGTGAACGCCACCGGCCCGTTCGTGGACGCGCTGCGGCGCCTCGACGACCCCGACACCCCCGAGGTGCTGAAGACGAGCTCGGGCATCCACATCGTGCTGCCGGGCCGCTTCAGCCCGCCCGACACGGGCCTGCTGATACCGAAGACGGAGGACGGCCGCGTGCTATTCCTGCTGCCGTGGATGGGGCACACGCTCGTGGGCACGACCGACAACGCCGCGCCCGTCGAGGAGGACCCGCAGGCGTCAGGCACCGACGTCGCCTACATCCTGCGGCACGTGCGCCAGTACTTCGACCTGCCGGTAAGCGAGACCGACGTGCTGTCGGCCTGGTCCGGGCTGCGCCCCCTCGTGCAGCCCGAGGCGGTGGCGGCCGTGCAGAACGGCTCGGCGGGCTCTGCGGCGCAAACGAGCACGGCGCGCCTGTCGCGCGATCACACGCTGCTGGTCAGCCCGTCGGGCCTCGTCACCATCACGGGCGGCAAGTGGACCACCTACCGCCGCATGGCCGAGGACGCCGTCGAGGTGGCGATCGCGGAGGGCGGGCTGGAGCCTAAGGGTCCCAGTGTCACGGCAGACCTGCCCCTGGTCGGCTCGGCCGGCTTCGAGCCGGGCGCCCAGCACGAGCTGGCGGCCCGCTTCTCGCTCGAGCCCGACGTCGCCCACCACCTGCACCGCGCCTACGGCGACCGCGCCCCCGAGGTGGCCGCGCTGGCGGAGGCCGGCCTGGGCGCGCGCCTGGCGGAGGGGCTTCCCTACATCGAGGCCGAGGTCAAGTACGCGCGCGACGTCGAGTTCGCGCAGACGGCCGACGACGTGCTGGAGCGCCGCACCCGCATGGCGTTCCTCGACCGCCTGGCGGCGGAAGGTGCGCGGGCGCGGGTGGAAGAGCTTCTCGAGCGCGCGCCCTGACGCCGACCTGACGATCAGCCAGGGGCCGGTCGCGCGCCACGACCGGCCCCTGCCTGCAACGTGTGGTTACGGTGCGCCGCGCACGGCGCCCGTCTGGGTCCTACCTGATCGCCTCGTAGATGCTCGGGTCCACGACGTCGTCCCAGGTGTAGGCGTTCTCGATGAGGCCGACCTCCACCAGCAGGTCGACGGAGCGCTCGAACGCGTCGCGGTTCAGCGCGCCGACCTCGGTGTCGGGCGTGGGCATCACGAGCTTCGCGGCCTCGGCCATCTGCCACGTCTGGTGGATCAGCGGGCTCTGGCGGCTGCCCGAGCCGGCGCAGGTGTCACCGCAGTGCGCCATGACGATCTGTACGGCCTCTTCCTGGTTCGCGATGGCGTACTCCCAGCCGCGGATGCTGGCGCGCAGGAAGCGTTCGGCCACCTCGCGGCCGCTTAGGCCAGAGCCCTTGAAGTCGGCGGCTTCGAGCGTCGCGGGGGTCGCGAAGATCGAGTCCTCCAGCAGGTCGGCGCCTATGTCGGCCGGGTCGAGGATGGTCAGCACGTCGAGCTCGTAGCCGAGGCCGACGATCTGGTCGAGCTCGTTGTAGGTCATGGCGCTGGCCGCGTCGACCTCGTTCGGGAAGACGAGCGACGGGTCGAACGCGTAGACGACGGCGTCGACGTCGGGATCGGTGACCGTCGGGTCGAGGTTCGAGGTGAAACCGGCGGCGGAGAACACGGCCTCGGCGGCGAACTCGTTGCCGAAGCCCCACACGCCCACGCGGCGGCCGGCCAGGTCGGCGATCTCTTCGATGCCCGAGCTCTGCAGCGCCACCATTCGGTAACCGGAGGTCTGGTAGACCTGCGAGATGATGACGACCTCGAGCCCCTGGTCGCGCTGCGTCAGGATGTTGGCCAGCCAGTCGGTGCCGAAGTCGGCGTTGCCGGAGGCCACCGCCACGGTGGGGTTCACGTTGCCGCCGTCGAGCACGGTGACGGTCAGCCCCTCCTCGGCGTAGAAGCCCTTGTCCTGCGCCACGAAGTAGCCGGCGAACTGCGCCTGCGGGAACCACTTCGACTGGAAGTTGACGGGGATCAGATCCTGCGCGGACGCCATGCTGAAGAGGACGAGCAGCGAGAGTGCTAGTGACGCTCTGAGTTTCATTCGGACCTCCTGGGCCTGATGCGGTGTTCTCGAGCCTGCGGTGCTTGAAAGACCTGCGGTTTTCTCAAGAAGGCGAGCGGCGCGAAGCGGGCGGCGTTCACATGGTCAGGACCCCCTATGCGACGGATGCCAGCCCGTGAGCAGGCGTTCCAGTAGCGAGATGGTTGCGTAGATGCCCATCGAGATGACGCTGGAGACGAGGATGGCGGCGAAGACGATGTCGAAGGCGCCGCGGTGGGCCGAGAGGCTGATGCGCTGCCCCAGCCCGTTGGGCGGCCCGGGGATGAGGAACTCGGCGACGATCACGCTGACGACGCCGATGACGACCGCCACCTTGAGCGCCGTGAACAGGTACGGCAGGGCGTTGGGCAGCCGCAGCTTGAAGAAGACCTGCAGCGGGCTGGCGGCGTACGAGCGCAGCAGCTCGAGCTTCATCGGCTCGACGTTCGTCAGGCCCTGCACCGTGTTGAGCACCACGGGGAAGAAGGTGACGATGACGACAACGGCGGCTTTCGACTCCCAGTCGACCCCCAGCGCGCGGCCCAGCACGGGCGCCAGGCCCACGATCGGCACGGCGCCGAAGGCGGTGGCCAGGGGCAGGAAGCCCCGCTGCAGGAAGGGGCTGAAGGCGATGGCCGTGCCCACGAGGAAGCCGAACGACAGGCCGACCGCGAAGCCGAACGCCACCTCCTGCACGAAGGTCAGGTAGGCGTCGGCCAGCAGCACCGACCACGACGAGACGAGGGCCGTGCCGATGTCGGACACCCGCGGGAAGATCCCCTTGGGCACGCGGCTGCCGACCACCAGCCCCTCCCACGCCAGCAGCAGCAGGAACGCCACGGCGCCGGCCGGCAGCGCGCGCTGCAGGTGGTGCTTCCAGGCCGGGTCGTCGCCCTGCAGGTCCAGAACGCCGACGCGCGCCGTGGCCGCCGCGGCCGCCAGCAGCGCACCGGCCAGCACCGCCCAGTAGCCCCAGCCGGCGGCCGTGGGCAGCGCGCGCTGCGCCAGGATGGCGGCGAAGGCCGCGCCCAGCGCGAACGGCGTGGCCAGCCACACGACCCAAGGGCCGCCGTGCAGCGCGGGCAGCAGCGCCAGGCCCAGCAGGGCGGCCAGCGGGGCCGCCGATCCCCAGCCGAGCGTCTCGCCTGCCGCGCCGAACGGGCCGAACAGCCCGGCCCCCGCCAGCAGCAGCGGCGCGACGGCCGGCCAGAACGGGCGCAGCCGCAGCAGCGCGCTGCGGGGCGCGGCGTGCTCCTGGGCGCCGATCATCGGCGCTCCCAGGGGGCCAGCACGCGCTGCGCCAGCCCGACCAGCGCCACCAGCGCGATGCCCAGCAGCGCCGAGATGATGAGCAGGATCCAGACGTCGGCGACGTTGCCCGCCTGCACCTGCCCGACGATCGAGTAGCCGAGGCCGAAGCGGTTGTTCGACTCCGTCTCGGCCACCAGCGCGCCCACGAGCGCCGCGGCGGCGCCCAGCTTGAGGCTCGTGAAGAAGAACGGCACCGCGGCCGGGAAGCGCACCTTCCAGAACACCTCGAGCGGCGAGGCGGCGTAGCTCTTCATGAGGTCGAGCGCCAGCGGGTCGACGGAGCGCAGGCCCGTCACGGTGCCCACCGTCACGGGGAAGAAGGCGATGTACGCGCCGATCAGGGTGGCGGGCACCAGGCTCGACTGCACCGTCACGCCCGCGTTGCCCAGCAGCAACAGCAGCACCGGCACGAGCGCGATGATCGGCACCGTCTGCGAGGCGATGACCCA
>CAZVCT010000107.1:0-6712 GCA_964625655.1 uncultured bacterium | reverse complement strand
GGTGGCGCACGAGATGGCGCACATCCGCAACTACGACATCCGCTTCATGTCGATGCTGCTGGCGACCTTCGGGGCGCTGCTCGTGCTGCGCGACCTGGTGCTGCGCTGGTCGTACTTCGGCGGGATGGGCCGCAGCCGCCGTTCGGGGCGCAGCTCCGGGGGCGGCAAGGGGGAGGGGATCGCGATGATCCTGCTTCTGGTGCTGCTGGTGGTGGGGCCGATCGTGGCGGCGTTGGTGCGGATGGCCGCCAACCGGCAGCGCGAGTACCTGGCCGACGCCGCCGGCGCCTGGATCACCCGCAACCCCGAGGGCCTGGCGAGCGCGCTCGAGAAGCTGCGCGACAACGCCGGCGATGGCCTGAAGGCCAGCGAGGGCGTGCGGTCGATGTTCTTCATCAACCCCCAGCTCGAGATGAACGCAGCCGGGGCGTTCGCCACCCACCCGCCCATCGAGGAGCGGATCCGGCGGCTACGCAGGATGTAGGCGCCGGAGGAATGCGCAGGTTTTAGGCGCCGGCCCGGGAAGCCGGCGCGGTGCCCCTCTCACTCGGGATGGTGCGAGATCAGCGCGGCGACGTACTGCGCGCGCGTCTCGTAACCCAGCTTCGTGAGGATGTTGGAGACGTGGGCGTTGATGGTCTTCTGCGTCACGCGCAGCTCTGCTGCGGCCCGGGCGGTATCGAACCCCTGCACGAGAAGGCGCGTGACGCGCAGCTCCATGTAGGTGAGGCCCGACTTCCACTGGTACGTCTTCAGCGCCGACGCCGCGGCGTAGATGCCGGTGATGAGTCCGTTGGCGTCGTGGTTCACCACCACCGAGCTGACGTGGAAGCTGGCCAGCATGTCGTGATAAGCGACGTGAGTGGCCTGGGTGGCGACGACCGTGCGGGCGCGCTCGACGCTGTTCATCAGCGTCAGCTGGCCGATCGCCCAGGTGAGCGGGAAGTCGAGAAGGACGTGGGCGTAGTTGCCGTTCGTCCAGTGCTGGGCGCTGGTGTCGACCTTGTCGACCACCGGCCTGACGAGCGTCGTGAAGCTCTCGTCGGCGGTGATGATCCTGATGCCGGTCTCCTTCGTCATCTGACGGCCTCCAAGTGGGTTCTTCCCGCGGGTGACCCATCTTGAGTTCGGCCGGGTTTCGTGTAGGTTGCTGCACAGAGGGGCCAAGGAGAAGCGGCGGGCCGCGTAGTTGCCTACGGCCCCGCCGCTTCGGGCGTTACACATGCCGGTGGCCGGTCGCCTAGGGTGGGCGGGCCCCAACCCGGGGGGCCCTTGGCCCAAGCGAAGACAGCCTCAGCCCTGGTCGCCTCCGCCCGCCAGGTACGTGACTGCCGCGGCGGCGTAGAGGCGCGCTGAGGTTACCGTCTCGGACAGCCGCACGAACTCGTCCACCTGGTGCGGGATGGTGCGGTCGCCCGGCCCGATCGTCACGACCGGGATCCCCTTCCACGCCCACAGGAAGGTGCCGTCCGTGGCGCCGGGCACCCCGCCGTAGCGGGGCGGCCCGCCCAGCACGGCGGGGTAGACCGCCTCGACGGCCTGCACCAGCGGGTCGTCCGGCTGCGTGCGCGTCCAGGGGCGCGACTCGAAGACGTCGATGTCGAAGCTCAGGCGCGGCGTGCCAGCCTCGAGCTGGCGAGCGATGCGGTTCAGCTCGGCTTCGATGTCGCCGTGCTCCTGGCCCGGAACGGTGCGGATGTCCAGCGCCACGTAAGCCTCTTCCGGCATCACGTTCAGCTGAGCTTCGCCGCTGGCGGGCGCGCGCGTCACCGTCGGGGTGATCCAGGGCAGACCCAGGTACTCGTGCTCGCCCAACCGCTCCTGCTCGCGGCGCTCGAACTCGCGCAGCGCTACCACGAAGTCGGCCAGGCCGCGCACGGGGTTCACGCCCGCGTACGGCATGGCGCCGTGGCTCATGACGCCCTTCACGCGCACGTTCACGCGCATCGCGCCCTTCTGGAAGAGGCAGATCTCGTTCTCCTCGGGCTCCGCCACGATGGCGCCGTCCACCTGGTCGGCCCAGCCGCGCTCGATGAAGCTCTTGATCCCCAGCATCATGCCCTCTTCGTCGACGACTATCCCTAGGCGGATGCGGCCGGGAAGGTCGGGCGCAGCGCGCATGACGGCCTCGAGGGCGGCGATGCTGGCCGCCACGCCGGCCTTCATGTCGGCGCTGCCGCGCCCATGCAGCACGTCGCCTTCGATGCGCCCCTCGAACGGCGGCACCTGCCACTTGCCGGGGTCGCCTTCGGTGACGACGTCGGTGTGGCCCTCGAACATGAGCGTGCGGTGCCTGCCCGGCTCGAACGCGCTGCCAACCCAGTCGCAGATGACGTTCGGGCGGCCCGGCGCCACCTCCTCGAGCACGGGGTCGAGGCCGAGCTCGCGCAGCCGGTCGGCGACGTACTCGGCCGCGGCCCGCTCGGTGGTGCCGGCCTCCGCGTCGTAGACGCTGCGGATACGGACGAGCTCCTGCGCAAGCTGCGCCACGCGCGCGGCGTCGACGGCCTGCGCGGCGCGGCGCGCCAGCTCGGTCGGGTAGGGACTCTCTCCGGCCACGCTCAGAGGGGCGGCGTGAAGCGCCCGTCCTGGGCGGTCCAGCCACCGTCGACGTAGAGCAGCGAACCCGTAACGAAGCTCGCGGCGTCGGAGGCGAGGAAGATGACGGCGCCCACCAGCTCGCTCGGCTGCGACCAGCGGCCCAGGGCGCTCTTGTCGGCGTAGGCCCGGTACCACTCGGGGCGCTGCTTGATCGGCTCCGTCAGTGGCGTCTCGACGACGCCGGGTGCGATGGCGTTGGCGCGCACGCCCTTCGGCCCCAGCTCGGAGGCCAGCGCGCGGATCATCTGCAGCGTGCCCGCCTTGGTGGCGGCGTACACGCCCTGGCCCGGTTCGACGACCTGCGAGCGGATGCTCGAGAAGAAGACGATGCTCCCGTTGCCCTGCTCGGCCATGCGTGCGCCGGCCGCCCTCATGACGTTGAAGCTGCCCTTGAGGTTCACGGTGATGACTCGGTCGAACTCGTCCGAGGTTATGTCGGTGAGCCGCTTGCGCACGTTGATGGACGGGGTGCACACCAGCACGTCGAGCTGCGGCAGCGACGCCACCAGCTCGTTCACCTGGCTCTCGTCGGTGATGTCGACGCCCGCGGAGCCGGCGTCGTAGCCCAGGGTTGCCAGCTCTTCGGCGGTGGCACGCGCTGCGTCGGCGTTGGAGTCGGCGGCCACCACGCGCGCGCCGAAGTCGGCGAGGCCGCGGGCGGTGGCCCGGCCGATGCCGGAGCCGGCGCCGATCACGAGGGCGTGGCGCCCGGTCAGGTCGAACAGGTCTCGGTAGTTCACGCTCGGTTCCTTTCTAGCTTCCAGAAGGCTAACACCGGCGCCCGCCTGGCTCAGAGCTCTTCGTCGCCCTCGGGTGGCCAGCTGCCACCCAGCTTCAGCCACGCCTCCACCATGTCGGTGGGAACCTGCGCGGTGAACGTCGCCGCCTGGTTGTCGCGGGGGTGAGGCACGGTCAGGCGGAAGGCGTGCAGCGCCTGGCGCGCGATGGTGCCCGACGCGCGGCCGTAGACCTCGTCGCCCAGGATCGGCGCGCCCAGGTGCGCCAGGTGCACGCGGATCTGGTGCGTGCGGCCCGAATGCGGGCGCGCCTTCACGAGCTGGTAACCGGGCAAAGACGCGATGACGCGGAAGCGCGTGGTGGCGCTCTTGGGGTTCTCGCCCCCCACGGTCATGCTCTGGCGCTTCACCGGGTGGCGGCCGATGGCGGCATCGACCATCGCGCCGTCCTCGATGGCGCCCACCACGATGGCCACGTACTCCTTCTCGGTGAAGCGCTTCTTGAACGACAGCGACAGGTGCCTGTGGGCCTCCTCGTGCTTCGCCACCACCATCACGCCCGAGGTGTCCTTGTCGAGCCGGTGGACGATGCCTGGCCGGTACGCCTCGTCGCTCGGGTCCTGCAGGCGCTCCTTCGAGAGGGCGATGCGGCCCAGCAGCGCGTTCACGACCGTGCCCGTCCGGAGCGTGGCCGTGGGGTGCGCCACCATGCCCGGAGGCTTGTTGATGGCGGCGAGGTCGCCGTCCTGGTAGATGATGTCCAGCTCGAGGTCTTCGGCCTCCACGTGCATCGGGCGCGGCGGCGGCAGCACCACCGAGACGACCTCGGTGCCGGTCAGCTTGGTGGAGGCCTTGCCGACCGGCCGGCCGTCCACCGTCACGTACCCTTCCGTCACCAGGTCCTTGGCGTAGGTCCGCGACAGCTCCAGCGCCATGGCTATCGCCACGTCCAGCCGCTCGCCGGCGGGCGCGTCGAATGTCCGGAACTCCATCAGAGCAGTCTAGCGCCACCGGAACGGCAGGGCGCGCGGCGCTATACTGCGCCGGATATGGACAGCAGCCCCGCCGGAACCCCGCCGAAGTCAGAGCGCAGCACCGAGGTAGTAGCCACCAGCCGGCCGGCCGGCAACGAGCCGGTCGTGGCCGTCGACGCCATGGGCGGCGAGCACATGCCGCAGGCGGCCGTCGAGGGCGCCATCAAGGCGCACCTGGCGGGGCAGCGCGTCGTGCTCGTGGGCGACGAGGCCGTGCTGAAGCCCGAGCTGGAGCGCCTGGGCGGGCTGATGCTCGAGGTGGTGCACGCCTCGGACGTCATCTCGATGGACGATCACGCGGCCGACGTGCGGCGCAGGCGCGACTCGAGCATCATGGTGGCAATGCGGCTCGTGAAGGAGGGGCGCGCCGATGCCTGCGTGTCGATGGGGCATTCGGGCGCCACGATGGCCTCCGCGCTGCTAGTGCTCGGGCGCCTGCCCGGCGTGGACCGCCCGGCCATCCTCGCGAACGTCCCCCGCGAGTCGGGCTTCCTCGCGTTGCTGGACGCCGGCGCGAACGCCGACTGCAAGCCCGCCTGGCTGCAGCAGTTCGCCCTGATGGGCAGCGCCTACGTCCAGAGCGTGTGGGGCGTGCCCCAGCCGAAGGTGGGCCTGATGTCGATCGGCGAGGAGCCGCACAAGGGGAACGAGCTGGTGCGCGAGACCCACGAACTGCTGGTTCAGACCCAGGGGATCCGCTTCCACGGCAACGTCGAAGGACGCGACCTGTTCTCGGACCTGGTCGACGTGGTGGTGACGGACGGCTTCACCGGCAACGTGATCCTGAAGCTGGCGGAAGGCGAGGCGCGCGCGCTGTTCGGCTGGGTGCGGGACGCCCTGAAGAGCGACCTGAGATCGAGCCTGGGCGGCATGCTGGTGCGGCCGGCGCTGAAGCGCGTGGCGGCCCGCATGGACCCCGCCGAGTACGGGGCGCAGCCGCTGCTGGGCGTCGACGGCTACGCCTTCATCGGTCACGGCAGCGCCGACGCGCGCGCCGTGGCCAGCGCGGTGCGCACGGCGCGGCAGGCGGTGAACGCGGGGGCGCTCGAGCGGCTGGCTACGGCGTTGGAGGAGGTTCGGCCGCCCGCACCCAGCTGACTACGCTCAGCCGGCGACCCGCTGCCGTCGGCAACTCCATCTCGGGGACCGGCTGGGTGAGGTAGTTCTCGCGTAAGGTTCCGGAATCTCCCAGGATCGTCAGTAGATCGATGATCAGGACCTGCGTGTGGCCTATGACGTAGCCCCACGACCTTGCCGGATCGATGACTGCAGCCGCGGCTCCGAAGCTGACCGTGTCTTCGCTTGACCCCGCCGTGATGTCTTCCTCGGCGTCGTCATGAAGCCCTACCTGGTTTCCGTTCCAGACGATCAGCTGCCGCAGGGCACCTGACGTGTCCGAGACGATCCCCTGGGGCGTATCCAGGGAGCGTGTACCCCGTCCCAGTTCTTCCGAATCACCGAGTTGCAGCCAAGCCAGGCCGTCGACGGTCATGGCTACGAACAGAGAGCCGTTCACCGTCAGGTCGACGATGAGCGCTCCGTCCGCCGGCATGAGCGGTTCCGGTAACGGCTCCGCTCGCTCCGTCTCGAAATTGACCACGTATACCTGAGTGCTCGCACCCGCCGCGCCGACGAGGAAGTAGCCGCGCTCCGCCGACGTCGTGGATGCCTGGTCCGTATGCGGAGGCACGCCCAGGACGTTATTTCCGATCTCCAGTTGACGGGCACTCCAATCTGACGTGTGTACCAGCCACATGGCGGGGAAGTCGGACGTCGACGGAACGCAAGCCGATGGGTCGTCCAGGATCAGGAGGTGCGAGCCCGTACGGCTGGATCTGACTTCCGAAGGGCAGATCATGCCTCCGCCCGCCCTGCCCACTGTGCCGAGGACGCCGGTTCCTGGAGCCGCGTCATCGACAAGCAACACCTCGTCCAGCTGTTGGAACGCGGTCGGAGAGTCCGGGTCGATGGCGCTCACGGAGAACCGGTAGAGGAACGACGCCACCTGCGTAGCAGCGCCTGTGCCCGATACCTCTCGGGACAGGACCCAAGCAGTGTCCCGTCCCAAGTTGCGGTCCGTGAGGTCGAGCGATACCGCTGGAGCCGCTATGTCGCGAGTGCCCCCGGGCAGGAGGCGTAGCCTCGGTGTCGTGGGTGGCGCGTCGGTGTCCAACACGTCCTCGAAGAGCGCAAGTTGGCGTTGCCCGCCGCTCTCGATCCCGACTACCAATAGGGTAGGCAGGCTGGGCTCCTGGGTTCCGGAGCATGCTCCGATCAGGGTTAGTCCCAACAGCACTGTCATAAGAGTGCCGAATTTCTTCATGGCTGCCTCCGGGGGAT
>CAZVCT010000106.1:0-6802 GCA_964625655.1 uncultured bacterium | reverse complement strand
GTCGTAGCGCAGCACCGGCTGCAGCCACGACTGCTCGCTGATGAGGCTCATGCGCCAGGCGTTGCCGTCCTGGCAGTCGGCCGCGTCGCAGGCGAAGAGGCGCGTGCCCGGCTCGGGGGCGAACAGGCCCAGGTACGCCTGGTAGGCGTGCATCAGGAAGCGCGGGCGGCCCTGCGGGTCGATGGCGAAGGCGTCGCCGGTCAGCTCCCAGTCGCCCTCGTGCACGTAGATGCGGGCGCCGGACCAGCTGCCGCCTTGCCGGCAGTCGCCGTTGCACTCGGCGAAGATGATGCTGTCGTAGGTGGAGAAGAGCAGGTACGGCCGGTCGTTGGCGTCCAGCGCCACGAGCGCGGTGTGAACCGAGCCGAACTCGTCGGTGGGGAACGCGACGCTCCACACATGCTCGGCGCTCGGGCAGCCCGCCTCGCAGAACGCGTAGACGGCGCCCGACGAGGCCACCATCGGGTAGACCATGTGGATGTTCCCACTCGAGTCGGTGCGGATGCTGGGGTCGCCGGTGTTGTGGACCTCGGTGCCGGTCGGCAGGAAGAAGGGCTCGGCTGCCGAGGCCGACGAGAAGACGTTGATCAGAAGGACGACGAGCAGGAAGAGCAGCGCGCAGGGCGCGCAAGCGAGGTGGCGCAGGGGCGCCGGGGACACCCAACGGGAGAAGCGATAGTCTTTAGCCATAGGCGACGCCCATTATGCACGTTCCGTCATGCGAGACGGAGCCGACGGACTAGGCCACACCGTCCGCCAAAGAGTGATGTAGAATGATGTACATGGTGCGCAAGCAGCTCTACATAACTCCGGACCAGGAGGCCGACCTCAAGCGAAAAGCCGAAGAGGCAGGGGTATCGGAAGCCGAACTTGTCCGGCGTGCCTTGGACGCGGCGTTGCGGGGCCGGGAGCCGACTCGCTGGCGCCCTGGTCGGGAAGCTGCCATTACCAGACTCAAGAACCAATGGGCTTCCCCCGACACCAGCCTGGAAGAAAGCTTCGACCGCGATGCAATCTACGAAGGGCGTATGGACCGCTTGGTCCACGATCCCTCGTAACGGATGCGCGACTACCTGATCGACACGAACGTACTCGTGTACGCCTTGGATGCACGGTCCCCGGCGCGGCAAGCACGAGCACGCGCGTGGCTCGAGTACTTGGCGGAGACCGACGCGGCCGCCCTGTCCAACCAGGCCCTCACCGAACTGGCGAACGTCTGCCTCAAGAAGATGCAACCACAGTGGAGCACAGAGGCGATCTCCGAACACCTGACCGACCTGACCCGTGCGTTCGAGGTGCTACCCGTAACCGCCGTGGTCGTGATCGAGGCGCTTCGTGGCGTGAGCGAGTACCGGCTATCCTTCTTCGACGCTCAGATGTGGGCTGTCGCTCGGCTGAACGGGATCCCCGCGTTGCTAACCCAGGATCTCTCCGCGGGGTCGGAAGTCGGAGGAGTGACCATCGTCGACCCATTCACGACCGAGGTTCCACTCTGATAAGGCCAGATCCAAGCAGCACCGTCTGACTTCATCCTCTACTCTGCCTAGCCGCACTACTCGAACGAACGAAGCCCCACGAGGCGCGCCACCTCCGCCACGTCCTCCCGCTCTCCCCACCAAAGGTGCAGCTCGAACACGTCCGTGACCGAGTCGGCGTCCGGCTCCAGCGCCCGCCCCAGCGCCTCGACCTCGCCGAAGGCGCCGTTGCGGCCGTCGTCGTTGTAGAAGTAGAGGCTGTCGCCTTCGAAGCCCACCTCTCCGGGCGGCTCTTCCAGGTAGCGCGTGGAGGGCGAGTCCAGGAAGGTGCGCAGCACCAGTAGCGCCTCGCCACCTGGCAGGTCCTTCCAGTAGGCCGCGCGGCCTTCGTGCTGACCCGTCTTCACCCCCACCTTGAAGCGCTGCTCGCCGCTGAGCGACAACACTAGGTCGTCGCCGCTCCGCCAGGCGTGGCGCTCGTCGACGGGCTCGAAGTAGTCGGTGAGGCGCGCGGCGGCCGCGCCGGGCACCAGCACCTGGCCGCCCGCGTCGGCCTGGATGAGCATCCACGCCTGGCACGCCACGCTGCGTTCGTCGCCTTCGGCGCGCTTCAGCGAGACCTCGCGCGTCCAGCCCATGTGACGCGCGCCGCCTGCCCGCTCGCGCCGCGTGGGATCCGCGGCGGGCGCCAGGCGCTGCTCCACCTGCAGCCTGAGGCGCGCGGCAGGGTGGTGGGCCTGCAGCTCGAGGCTCTGGCCGAAGGTCATGGCGCCCCGCTCGGCTTCCGCGCTCCACTCGCCCGGGTCCATGGCGCCCGGCAGGTGGTACGAGCCGTCGAAGTCGGCCCTGTCCGAGACCATGAAGCGGATCTCGGGCCCCAGCCAGAGGCGCTCGGCGCCGAAGTTCCAGGCGCGGCGCGCCAGCCAGGCGTCCAGGTCGCCGCCGGGTGAAACTTCGGGGGCCAGCCACAATAGCGGCCGGCCCCGCTGGTCGAACGGCACGGCGCGGGCGCCGCGGCGCAGGAGCACGAGCGTGCCGTCGTCGTTCGCCTGCGCCTCCGGCCCCAGGTCGGCGTCTTCCCAAGCCTTCAACGCGCTTTCGAGCATGGCGCCAGTCTACGTCGGGGACGAGGTCGGGCGTCTTCGTACCCTCGGTGGGCGAAGCACCGCATGTGGCGGGCGGGGCGCGGCGACGCACCGGTCGCGTACGGGGAACCGCCCGAGACCCGACCTGCCCAGCTGCGGCCGTAGAATCGCCCGATGATGCGCCTCAGGGCCCTTCGCGAACGCAAGATCGGGCCCGTGTCTTTCGACGTGGCTGCGGCGCTGTTGATCCTCTACATCGTCTGGGGCTCCACCTACCTGGCCATCAGCTTCGCGGTGGCCGAGCTTCCGCCGTACCTGATGCTGGCGGTGCGCTTCGGGGTGGCCGGCGGGCTGCTGTACGTGATCATGCGCTCGCGCGGCGCGGCGAACCCCACCAGGCGCCAGGCGCTGGGCTCCGCCGCCGTGGGCGTACTGCTGCTCGTGGGCGGCATGGGCAGCGTCGGCCTCGCCCAGTCGTTCGGCGCGCCTTCCGGCCTGGCCGCGGTGATGGTAGCCACCATGCCGCTGTGGCTGACGCTCTTCCTGGCGCTGGGGGGCGAGCGCACCCGGCCGGTCGACTACGTCGCCATGGGCATCGGCCTGCTGGGCGTGCTGCTGCTGAACCTGGGCAGTGGCCTGCGCGGCAACCCAATTGCAGCCCTACTTCTGATCGTGTCGCCGTTCTCGTGGGCGCTGGGCTCGGCCCTGACGCGCAGGTTGCCACAAGCGCTGGGCGGGATGGGCTCGGCGGTGCAGATGCTGGCCGCCGGCCTGCTGTTCGTGCCGCTGGGCCTGCTGCGGGGCGAGCGCCTGGAGGCGGCGCCCTCGCTGGGCCCCGTGCTGGCGCTCGTCTACCTGGTCGTATTCGGCTCGCTCATCGGCTTCAGTGCCTACGTCTACCTGCTCAACCAGCGCGTGCGGCCAGCACTGCTGACGTCGTACGCCTACGTGAACCCCGTGGTGGCGGTGCTTCTGGGCGTGGCGTTCGCCGGCGAGCGCGTCACGCTGCCGGGCCTTGCGGGCATGGCGGTGGTGGTGCTGAGCGTGCTGTTGGTGTTGCGGCCGGGAGCCAAGCGCTGAGGCCATGTCCGAATCCGTTGCCAGGTGGCGCAGGCCGCGCTTGGCGCCCGAGCCTCACTCCCCGCCGACCAACCTGTCCGACAGCAGCGGCAGCGGATCGACGGGCGACCAGCCGCACCATTCGCCCGACCCGCTGACGTGCACCTCGAAGTGCAGGTGCGGCGCCGTGGCGGCGGCGTTGCCGGTGTTGCCCACGTAGCCGATCACCGTGTCGAGGTCGACGTACTGGCCCACCTCGAGGCCGGCCGGCAGCGAGTCGAAGTGCGTATAGAAGTAGCGCACGCCGCCGTCACCCACGATGCTGACCGAGATGCCGCCCCGGTCGGCATCGGTCGTGCGCAGCACGTAGCCAGGCGCAGCTGGCCTGACGGGCGTGCCGCGCGGCGCCATGATGTCGATGCCGATGTGCAGGCGCCCGCCACCACGCGGGTCGCCGTACGACGGGTACACGTCGGCCACGAGCGCGCCCTCGACGGGCATCAGCAGGTGCTCGGGCGGCGTCGGCCCCACCTCGTCGAGGATGCGCGGGCGCCAGTCGGCCCAGGCGTTGCCCGTGGTGGACGCAGGGTCGGACGGGTCGCACACCTGTGTTGGCCACACGATGGCCTCCTTTGCGACGGGTTCCTGAGGCGCGGCCGCGGCCTGGCCCAGCACGGTGCCGAACGCGGCGAGCGCGAGTAGCGCGAAGATCGTCTGCGTAGCTTGCCACGACATGACCGGGCCTCCGTTTCCGCAGCGGCCATGCCCGAGGGCGGCACCTGCGTCTGGAGGGTAGCGAGGCTGCTTCGGAAGCAGATGTGGGCGTGCGGGGGCGGGGCAAATGCGGCCTTAACGTTATGCCCCTTCGTGCCCCTGATACCAGCCCAGCGCACGCTTCTCCGCCTCGGCGATCCACGGCCCCTTGCAGTCCGAGTAGGCGTGCGAGCTGCCTCCGTTCCGCTTCTGGCAGTCGACCTTCACGCGTTCGTAAGCCGCCGCTTCTTCGGGATGCGCCCGCATGAAATCGCGGAAGGCCAGGTGCCGCGTAACCTCGGGGGAACCCTGTTCGTAGCAGTGCAGCTGGAACAGCCGTCGACCAGAGGCGGGGTCGTCCTTCGTGCAGTAGCGCCGGCCCGGCAGCCCGTACTCGCCCCACCATTCGTAGCCCAACCCCAAGAATCGGTCACGGAACTCGTACAGCCGGTTCACGTTCGCCACCACCGGCAGCAGGTCCACGACCGGTTTAGCGCGTATGCCCGCGATGGCGGTGGAGCCGACGTGATGCACCGCCAGCAGCAGCGATCCGAGGGCGCCGGCCAGGCTTCGGGCCTCGGCCGCGGCTAGGTCGGCCCAAGCGGGGTCGTGGGGCAGCAGTTCGACCTTGAACGCGGGTGGCATGCGGTGCTCCTCCTAGTTGCTTCTTCTAGCTGTTTCTTGTGGCGGTTTCCCTGAGTGTCGTTCCCGCGCCGAGCTTACTTCCCGAACGTCGGGCACGTTATGCCGCAGGCATGTCGCCCGTACCGAGAGACGTGACCCTATGGACCCGCATCGGCTGCGGTACCGTACGCGCGTGACGTCCCTGCTCGATGGCCTCAAAGACCTGATGCTCGGCATCGTCGAGAGCCTAGGTTACGTAGGCCTCGCCCTGCTCTCTCTGATCGAGAACCTGATCCCGCCCATCCCCTCCGAGTTCGTGCTGCCGTTCGCCGGCTTCCTGGTGGCGGAGGGGCGCCTCTCGCTGCTGGGCGTGCTGCTGGCCACCACCCTCGGCGGCTTCCTGGGCACCACCGCCTTCTACTGGCTGGGCCGGAAGCTCGGGGACGAGAAGGTGCGCACCTTCGTCAGGCGCTTCGGCCGCTACATCCTCGTGCAGGAGGCCGACTACACCGACGCGCTCGAGTTCTTCCGCAAGCACGACGGCAAGGTCATCTTCTGGGGCCGCTTCGTGCCCGGCGTGCGCAGCCTCATCTCGCTGCCCGCGGGCGTCGCGAAGATGGAGTTCGGCCGCTTCACCCTCTACACCTTGCTTGGCACCGTGCTGTGGAACGGCGCGCTGATGCTGGCGGGCTGGGCGCTGGGCGAGCAGTGGGAGCTGGTGCTGGACGTCGTCGACCGCATCGAGGGCCTCCTGTGGGTACTGCTGATCGCGGCCATCGTCGGCTGGTTCGTGTGGCGCCGCAGCGTGCGGGCGCGCAGGCGACGCGAAGCCGCGAACCAGGGGCAGCCTCAGTCCTGAGCCATGGCCAGGCCGGCCAGCCACCCCGTCGTCCAGGCGCTCTGGAAGTTGAAGCCGCCGGTGATGCCGTCGATGTCGAGCACCTCGCCCGCGAAGTGCAGGCCCGGCACCAGGCGGCTCTGCATGGTGGCGAAGTCGACCTCCTTCAGGCGCACGCCGCCGCAGGTGACGAACTCCTCCTTGAATACCCCCTTGCCGACCACCTCGTAGCGGCCGGCGTGCACCTCGCGCGCCAGCGCTGCCAGCAAAGCTTTCGAGGCGTCGGCCCAGCGCGTGGCCTCGCCCGCGCCGGCGGCCGCGGCCAGGGAACGCCACAGCCGCTGCGGTAGGCCGAACGGACCCGACGCCAGCACCATGCGGCGCGCGTCGTTCGACTTCGCGTCCTGCAGCGCCTGCCGCACCGCTTCCTCGCTCAGGTCGGGCCGCCAGTTAACCGTCAGGCCGAGCCTGTAGCCGTGCTCGTGCAGCAGCCGGGCGCTCCACGCCGACGCCCGCAGCACCGCCGGCCCCGACAGGCCCCAGTGGGTGACGAGCAGCGGGCCCTCGTGCGCCTCGCGGGCGCTGTCAAGGCGCACGCGCGCGTGCTGCACCGACACGCCGGCCAGCCCCTCCAGGCGCGGGTCGGCTACCTCGAACGTGAAGATCGACGGCACCGGCGGCTCGACGGTGTGCCCCAACGCCGCCGCCCAGCGGTAGCCGGCGGGGGCGCCGCCGGTGGCCAGCAGCACGCGGTCGGCCGGCAGCGTCTCGCCCGTGCGGAGCTCTACGCCGAAGACGCCGTCCTCCTGGACGTGCAACCCCGTCACGGGCGTGCGCGTGCGGATGTCGACGCCAGCTTCGCGCGCGGCTCCCACGAGGCAGTCGATGATGGTGGCCGAGTCGTCGGTCACGGGGAACATGCGCCCGTCGGCCTCCGTCTTCAGCCGTACGCCGCGGCCTTCGAACCA
>CAZVCT010000105.1:2854-6896 GCA_964625655.1 uncultured bacterium | reverse complement strand
TGATGAGCTGGATGTCGTCGAGCGCGAAGACGTGGCGCGGGTCCTTCATCGCCACCACGAGCGTGCTCTCGTCGAGCCTGACCGGCATGGCGGTGTAGCGCCTGGCCGTGGCCTCGGGCACGAGGCTGACGGCGTACGGGTCGATCCGGGCGTTCTCCTCTACGAACTCGAAGCCGAGCTGCATCGCGAGGCTGCGCGCCAGCATGTCGGGGCTGATCTTGCCCGACTGCACGAGCGTGTCCTCGAGGCGCCCGCCGCCGGAACGCTGCTTGTTCAGCGCCTCGTCGACGTCGCCCTGCGTGACGTAACCGAGGTCGACGAGGATCTCGCCCAGGGGCTTGATGCGTCCGAGCTTCGCCTGCTCTTCGAGGGCGCGCCGCAGCTGTTCGCGCTTCAGGCGCTTGTTCTGCAGGAGCGTCTCGCCGAGGCGCCCCTGGTCCTGCGCGTACATGAGGTCGATGCGCTGCTCGATGGCGGCCAGGGGGCTGACCACGAAGTCGACCTCGCGGTTGACGACCGACTCGATGTCCGCCACGCGCCCAGGGTCGGCGACGGCCACGACCAGCCGGTCGTTCTCGACCTTGTACGGGACGGCCGAGAACTGCACGGCGTCGAGGCGCAGGAGGTGCGAGCCGAGCTTCTCGGTGGGCTCCACGTCGGACAGGTCGGGGACGAACGGCAGCTGGTACTGCTCGGCCAGCAGCCGGGTCAGCTGCTCCTCGGAGAGGAGCCCGCGCCGTACCAGCACGCGCCCGAGCATGCTGCCCGTGCGCTGCTGCTCCTCGATGGCCTCGTTCAGCTGCGCTGCGGGCACGAGGCCCGAAGCCACCGCCAGGTTGCCGAGGCGCTGACTGGCGTCGATGTGCAGGTCCGCCGGAGGCTCCTGGCCCAGCTCGGGGTAGTAGGTGGCGATGGCCCAGAACATCTCGCGCTTCAGGGCCAGGTACGGCTCTACGAGGCAGCCGGAGGCGTCCTCGACCTCTTCGATCGCCAGGGCGTCGAGCGGGTCGACGAACGCGACGCGCAGGCGGTCTTCGTCGAGCGCGAAGGGGATGGCCCTAAGCTCGTTCGCCAGCTCGGCCGGCAGCTTCGAGAGCGCGTCCGACATGACGTCGACGCGGGGGAGGTTGACGAGCGGCACGCCGATGGCTTCCTCGATGGCGCGCGCGATGCGCTGTTCGGAGATGACCCCCAGGCTCACCAGGATGTCCGCCAGCCTGCCGCCTACCTCGCCGTGGCGGGCGATGGCCTGCTGAAGGTCGTCGTCGGTGACGTAGCCGCGTTCGAGCAGCACGGCCCCGAGACGCTTGTCTCCGATCGAGAGCACCGCCACGTTCATGATTCCTTCAGCACCATTCTCTCGAGGCGCCTGGCCAGGCGCGTGTGCGGCAGCTTGCCGGGCGACAGGGGCCGCACGAGCACCGACTTCAGGCCGGCGCTGCGGGCGCCCAGCACGTCGGTGAACAGCTGATCGCCCACCATGGCGGTGCGCGCCGGGTCTGCGCCTTCCAGCAGCTTCATGCCACGCCTGAACGCCCACCAGAACGGCTTGCCGGCCATGTAGAGGGCGGGCACGCCGGCGCGCGCGGCGATGGCTGCCACCCGCGCAGGGCTGCCGTTGGAGACGATGGCCACCGGCACCCCCGCGTCGCGCATCGTGCGGAACCACTCGAAGACGCGGGGGTCCACGAGCTCGTCGCGCGCGGCGAGCAGGGTGTCGTCGACGTCCACGAGCAGCGCCTGCAGACCGTGTTCCTTCAGGAGCGCAGGGGTGAGCTCGTGGACCGTAGCGACGCGTAGGTGGGGACGGAACACGGGCGAAGTTTAGCACGCGTGTTTCCGAACCCAGGTAAGAAACCGTATTCCAGCCGGGGTTTACGCCTAGGTTCCCTCGGCGGTTCCGACCACGTGGGCGAGCGCCTCGTGCAGCAGCGGAACGAAGCTCTCGGGGTCGTCGAGCCACGGGTAATGCCCGGTATCGACGATGCTGACGAGCGCGTCCGGCAGCCGTGCCAGGGCCGCTTCCACCTGCGTGGGGAAGGCGGTCCCGTCGAGGCGGCCGGCCAGGATCACCGTCGGCGCCTTCAGGCGCTCCAGCTCCGGCAGGACGTCCAGGCGCCAGACGCCCACGGGCTCGTCCTCCTCGGGCGGGCCGAACAGCGCGTCGGTGTCCGAGTGCTCGAGGCGCAGGCGCGAAGTGGGTACGGGGAACTGCAGGGCGTCGAAGACGGTCTTGGGGTTGGCGAGGGCGAACGCGTCGTCGACGAGGCGCTCGGGCTCGTCCTCGTAACCCTCCGGCTCGGCGCCGGCGCCGATCTCCTGGCCGGCCAGGCGCTGCGCGGCGCGGTTCAGGTCGCCCGCCAGCAGAGGCATCGAGAGCCACGGGTTGACGAGCACGAGGCCCCTGACGAGCGCGGGGTGGTCGAGCGCCGTCCGTACGGCGACGGCCGCGCCGTAGCCGTGGGCGAGCAGGACGGCGGGGGGAGCCTCGAGGGCGCTCAGCACGGCAGCCACGTCTGAGGCCAGCACCCCGAGGTCGGACGAGCCGCTGCCGTAACTGCGCCCGCCGCCGCGCTGGTCGGCGTAGAGGACCTGGTAGTCCTCCAGGTCGTCGCCCATCAGGTCGCGGAACGAGTGGGAGTTGTAGCCCGGTCCGCCGTGGAGGTAGTAGAGGAGAGGCGCAACCAAAGGCCCCACCCTCTCCACGTAGAGGTCGGCGTCGCTGCGTTCGACGTTCAGGACCTGGTCCAGGGTGCGGCTGGCGTCAGCGTCATCCATTCCCTCATCGTACGTGCTCATGGGGCGCGGCGGGCGGCGTCCGCTTCGTCCAGGCCGAAGAGGGCGCGGGCGTTGCGGTCGAGCACCTCTTCGAGCGCGGCCAGCGGCATGCCCCGCAGCTCGGCCAGGAACGCGGCGGTGTGCCTGACGAACGCCGGCACGTTGCGCTTGCCACGGTGCGGCACGGGCGCCAGGTACGGAGCGTCGGTCTCCACCAGCAGGCGGTCCTCCGGCACGAGCAGGGCGGCCTCGCGCAGAGCCTCCGCGCTGCGGTAGGTGAGGTTGCCGGCGAACGACACCATCCAGCCGAGCGCCAGGCCCACTTCGAGCAGTTCCTTCGAACCGTTGAAGCAGTGCAGCACGCCGCGCCCATGGCCCGCCGCTTCGATCGCCTCCGCCGCGCGGCTCGACGCGTCGTTCCGGCCCTGCCCGTCGCGCACGTGGAGGATCAGCGCCTTGCCAGTGCGCCGCGCCAGGTCGGCCTGCCACTCGAAGGCCGCGCTCTGCTCGGCGGGCGTGGCGTCGTCCCAGTGGGTGTCGAAGCCCGTCTCGCCGATCCCTACCACCAGCGGGTCGGTGGCCAGCTCTTCGATGCCCTGCCGCGTTGCGGGGTCCGCGGCCTTGCCGGCGGCGTTGGGATGCACGCCCACGGCCGCGAAGACGTTGGGGTAGCGGCGCGTGGCCGCGACGGCGGCGCGGCTGCGCTCCAGGTCGGTTCCTACCGTCACCAGCGCGTGAAGCGTGGGGTCTGCGGCGCTCTTCTCGTCCTCGCAACGGTCCAGGTGGCAGTGGCTGTCGATCACCGTTCAACCTTATCGCGCTTCCCCACGACCTTGTCCGAAGGACGACGTGCGAGCGGAGCGAGGAAGAACCACGACGTCACGGAAACGGACAGCGGCTCCGGGGTCCGCTCCGTAGCGCCTCCGTGCGCCGGCCCTTAGCGCCGAGCGAGCCGTTCGCGTCAGGCGCGTGTGAGATTGCCGTAAGACGCTGGTTGCTAAGTTCACTCCGAAGGCGGGCGAGGCCCGCCGCCAGACGGCGCGGCACCGGGTGCCGCCCATGGCAGCCACCGAAGGCGAGGCACTTGATGGTGCAGGAACGGACAATGGGCGAGAGCATCCGCCACCTCAGCAACGAGGAACTGAGCGAGATCATCGCTCGCTGCGAATCGGCCATCCAGGACGGCAGCGCAGGCATCGACGACTTCGAGGCGTTCGTGCTGGTCCAGAAGGAACTGGCGCGGCGCACCTGGGCGTGAGCGCGC
>CAZVCT010000105.1:0-2754 GCA_964625655.1 uncultured bacterium | reverse complement strand
CGCCTGACCGCCAACGGCGAGGTCTTCGACCCGAGCCAGATGACGGCCGCTCACAAGGAGCTGCCCTTCAACACGCTCGTGCGCGTCACGAACCTCGACAACGGGCGGAGCACCGTGGTGCGCATCAACGACCGGGGGCCGTTCAAGCCCGGGCGCATCATCGACCTCTCGCGCGCCGGCGCCGAGGCGATCGGCATGGTCGGCTCGGGCGTCGCGCGGGTGACGGTGGAGGTGCTCACCCTCCCCGAAGGCGTCGTGAGGGTCGGGGCTTCGGAGGAACTGCGTGGCTTCGAGGTCATGTCGCGCTTCCACCCGGTGGGCACGCTGATGGTGCTGAGCCCGATGGTGGGCGACCCGCTGGTCGTGCGCGTCGTGTCGCAGGAGTTCCCGATCGAGAGCCCGGCCGACATCATGGTCGGCTTCGAGCTGTACGCCGAGGTCGGCTCCGAGGCGCGGCTGCACGTCGACCAGACCAACTAGTCGACGAGACCCACCAGAGGCCTACCCTCCGGCCACACCCAGCCAGGCCAACTCCTCGCTCGCGATGTGCGCGGCCGGGAAACTAGTCCGCTGCAGGTCGAAGCTGCTCAGCAGCTCCTGTGCGGACAGCTCGGTCGGCTCGGGCACGAGCCCGAGGCCATGCGCCAGCAGGCCCACCACGCGCTCCGCCCTTACGCCCGCCTCCGACAGCTCCTTCAGCGTCAGCGAACCGCGCCGTTTCGCGAGGCGCTCGCCAGCCTCGTCGGCCACCAGGCCCAGGTGGGCGAAGCGCGGCGGCTGCCACCCCAACGCCTCGTAGAGCAGCAGCTGCGCGGCGGTGCTGCGCAGCAGGTCGGCGCCCCGCACCACCTCGGTGATGCCCATCTCGAAGTCGTCGACGACCACGGCCAGCTGGTAGGCCCAGAGCCCGTCGGAACGCCTTATCACCACGTGACCCACGTCCTCGCGGGCGCCGAGTAACTGCGGCCCTGCGAACAGGTCGTCGAAAGCCACGGGCCTGTCTGGGACCTCGAAGCGCACGCTCGGGCGCCTGCCCTCGGCGCGCTTGGCGTCCGCCTGCGCGGCGCTCGACCGGCGTTCGGCCTCGCCGTAGACCCCCTCGCCGGCGCCGGCCGGGCCGTGCGGGGCGCTGGCCAGCTCCGCCAGTTCCTTGCGCGACAGGAAGCAGTCGAACGTCAGGCCCTGTGCGTCCAGACGGTGGAGGGCGGCGAGGTAGAGGTGCGAGCGCTCGCTCTGGCGGTACGGGGCGTGCGGGCCGCCGACGTCGGGACCCTCGTCCCAGTCGAGGCCCAGCCAGCGCAGCTCGGCCAGGTTCCCCTCGAGCGCCTCCGGCCGCGTGCGGGGCCCGTCCAGGTCTTCGACGCGCAGCACGAAGGCGCCGCCGGCGGCGCGCGCCCGCAGCCAGGCGACCAGAGCGGTGCGGGCGTTGCCCAGGTGCAGCCACCCGGTAGGAGAAGGGGCGAAGCGGCCGCGGTACGGCCGTTCGCCCCTATGGCTTGCAGGCATCCTTGCGCTGCTCAGGCCTTGCCGGCCCGCTTCATGGCCTCCAGCATGGCCCTGCCCATGTCGGAGGGGGTGTCGGCGACGATGACGCCCGCCGCTTCCAGAGCCGTGATCTTGTCGGCCGCGGTGCCCATGCCGCCCGAGATGATGGCGCCCGCGTGGCCCATGCGCTTGCCCGGAGGGGCGGTGGTGCCGGCGATGAACGCCGCAACGGGCTTCGTCATGTTCTCGCGGATCCAGGCGGCGGCTTCTTCCTCGGCGCTGCCGCCGATCTCGCCGATCATGATGACGCCCTCGGTGGCCGGGTCGTCCTGGTAGAGCTTCAGGACGTCGACGAAGTTCGTGCCGTTGACGGGGTCGCCGCCGATGCCGACGGCGGCCGTCTGGCCGAGCCCCGCGTCGGTCAGTTGCTTGACGGCCTCGTAGGTGAGGGTGCCCGAGCGGCTGACGACGCCGATGCGGCCCGCCTGGTGGATGTAGCCGGGCATGATGCCGATCTTGCACTGGTGCGGGGTGATGACGCCCGGGCAGTTCGGGCCCACGAGGCGCACGTCCTTGCCCTGCAGGTAACGCTTGACCTTCACCATGTCCTGGATCGGGATGCCCTCGGTGATGGTGACGATGAGGGGGATGCCCGCCTCGGCGGCCTCCATGATGGCGTCCGCGGCGAACGGCGGCGGCACGAAGATGACCGTGGCGTTCGCTCCGGTGGCCTCGACTGCCTGACGCACCGTATCGAAGCTGGGGACGTCGACCTCGTAGCGGCCTTCGCGACCGGGCACGCCCGAGTGATCGGTCTCGCCCTCGAAGCGCACGGACTGGCCGCCCTTGCCGGGGCGCACCGCGCCGACGACGTTGGTGCCGTAGGCGATCGAGCGGTCGGTGTGGAAGGTGCCGGCCTCGCCGAGCCCCTGCACGATCAGCTTGGTGTTGGTATCGACCAGGATGCTCACTGGACACCTCCCGTCAGTTCGACGATCTTGCGGGCGCCGTCCTTCATGTCGGTGGCGCTGACCACGTTGAGGCCCGACTCGTCGATGATCTTGCGGCCCAGCTCGACGTTGGTGCCTTCGAGGCGCACGACCAGCGGCACCTCGAGCCCGACCTGCTGAACGGCCGCGACCACGCCGTTGGCGATGGTGTCGCACTTCATGATGCCGCCGAAGATGTTGATGAATATCCCCTTGACGTTCGGATCGCGGGTGATGATCTTGAAGGCCGCGGTGACGTTCTCGGTGGTGGCGCCGCCGC
>CAZVCT010000104.1:0-7032 GCA_964625655.1 uncultured bacterium | reverse complement strand
AAGCGCCAGTTGCAGGCGCGGCACGCGCTTCGAAGCGTGCGCTGGCGGTGCTGCTGAGCGGCCGGCGTGGTGCGGCCGCGCGCAGGCGGGCGCGGCGCCGCAGGCGCTGATGGACTCGCGCTGATGGACTCGCGCTGACGGACTCGCGCTGACGGTCGCTATCTGGATCAGCCAAGCACGCGCCGGCTCTGCAGGTGCGTGAGCGCCAGGGCCAGGGCGTCGGCCACGTGGTTGCTGCTGGGCGTGCCCTGCAGCTTCAGCAGCGCCCGCACCATGAACGCCACCTGCGCCTTGTCGGCGCGGCCGGTGCCGACCAGCGCCTGCTTCACCTGCATGGGCCCGTACTCGTGGACGGCGAGGCCGTGTTCGGCGGCCGTCAGAAGTACGACGCCCACGGCCTGACCCACGCGGAACGACACCTCGCGCTGGCGGTGGAAGTACTGGCCCTCGATGGCCAGTTCGTGCGGGCGGTGCTGGGCGATGAACGCCTGCAGGCGCCCGCGGATGAGCAGGAGGCGCTCGTGCTGCGGCGTCCTGGGGCTCGTGGTGATCAGCTCGGAGGCCACGAGGCGCGACTCTCGCCGCACCTCCTCGACGAGGCCCAACCCGAGGTTGGCGAGGCCGGGGTCGACGCCCAGCACGCGCAGGGGCGCCGTTGCCGGCTCGTTGCGTCCGGCGGGGACAGGGTCGGATCTCTTCACTTGCCCGAGTATCGCAAGCCTTGGCCCCGCGGGACGTCAGGTAGGGCTCACTTCGCAGCGTTCAGTACGTGACGCTCAGTAGGTGACGATCCGTACGTGGCGTTCAGTACTCGGCCAGGTAGCGGTCCAGCTCCCAGCCGTGCACCGCCACGCGGTAGTCGTCGTACTCCTGCGTCTTGGCGTCGACCAGCCCCCTGAAGACGTGGTCGCCGAGCGCGTCGACGATCACCCGGTCGCGGCGCATGCTGCCCACGGCCTCGCGCAGGTTCGCCGGCAGGTCCTTGATCTTGTGCTTGCGGCGGTCGCGCACGCTCATCTCGTAGATGTTGCGGTTGATGGGCGGCGGCGGCACGAGGTCGCGGCGCAGGCCGTCCATCCCCGCTGCCGCCACGACTGCCAGCGCCAGGTAGGGGTTGGCCGAGGGGTCGGGCATGCGCAGTTCCGCGCGCGTGCTGTTGCCGCGGCGCGCCGGGATGCGGATCATGGCGCTGCGGTTCGAGACCGACCAGGCGATGTTGGTGGGCGCCTCGTGGCCGGGCACCAGTCGCTTGTAGCTGTTGATGGTGGGGTTCGTGACGGCCACCATCCCGGGCGCGTGCTCGATGACGCCGCCGATCCAGGCCAGGGCCGCCCTGCTCAGCTGGTGCTCGCCCTTCTCGTCGTAGAAGGCGTTCTCGCCGTCCTTGAAGATGCTCATGTGGGTGTGCATCCCCGAGCCGGCGATGGAAGCCACCGGCTTGGGCATGAAGGTGGCGTGCAGGCCGTGGTTCATGGCGATGCGCTTCACGACCGTCCTGAAGGTCTGGATCGAGTCGGCCGTCTTGAGGGCTTCGGCGTACTTGAAGTCGATCTCGTGCTGGCCCGGGCCTACCTCGTGGTGCGCCGCCTCGATCTCGAAGCCGAGCTCGACCAGGGCGTTGACCATGTCGCGCCGGGCGTCCTCGCCCCGGTCGACGGGGGCCAGGTCGAAGTAGCCCGCGCCGTCGTTAGTGACGGTGGTGGGCACGCCGCCTTCGCCGCGCTTGAAGAGGTAGAACTCCGGCTCGACGCCGACGTAGAAGTCGTCGTAGCCCATGGCCCGCAGCTTCTCGAGCTGGCGCTTCAGCACCAAGCGCGGGTCGCCGGGGAAGGGCGTGCCGTCGGGCTGGTAGACGTCGCAGATGAAGCGCGCCACCTGCCCCGGTACGTTCCCCTCGATGGCCGGGGGCAGCAGTAAGAACGTGTCGTAATCGGGCCGCAGCAGCATGTCCGACTCTTCGATGCGGGTGAAGCCCTGCACCGACGAGCCGTCGAACATGATCTCGCCGTCGAGCGCCTTCTCGAACTGCGACGCCGGGACCTCGACGTTCTTGTTGCGGCCGAGGATGTCGGTGAACTGGAGCCTGAGGAACGCTACGTCGTGTTCCTTCAGGAGCTGCATGACGTCTTGCCGGGTGTTCGCCACAACGCCTCCAAGGTGGTTCGTTCGCGGGTCCGCTTCGCCCGTCCGCCTGGATCGGCGAGCCGGTCCATGCGGGCTGCACCGCCAGAAGTGTACGGTCGTGCGTTCCGCTGACGCCTGCCGAAGCAACGAACTCATGTTCGTGCATGACGTCGTGCATGAAATTAGCACATACGTGCGGAACGTGCGCGAAGAAATGACCAGACGTCATATTTGCGGTGAACGGGATGCAGATTCGGATCCGACGCGCCGGGCCGATCCGGCTCTCACCCCCTTAACCGTTCGTTGCGCGCAGAGGGGGTCGCCGTTGACAGCCTTTGGGAGGTTTCTTACGATGCGTCCAACCGCCGCAGGTCTACAACTCGCGTAACTTTCCCATAGGAGGAAAAAGTGCAGAAGAGGTTGGTTTGGCTTCTCGCCCTGGTGCTCGCCGGTTCCGTCTCCGCGCAAGCCCCGTCCGTATCTAATGTCGGCTCGCTGCTGTCGTTCACCGGCGCGCTCGCCGAGTTCGGTCCCGCCATCAACAACGGCATCCAGCTCGCCGCCGACCAGGTCAACGAGGCCGCGTCCGAAGTGCTCGGCGGCCCGCTCGTTAACCTCGTCAGCGAAGACAGCGCCACCGTCCCCTCGGTCGGCGTCGACCGCGCCCGCAAGCTCGTCAACACCGACAACGCGATCGCCATCATCGGCGCCCTCTCGAGCGGTGTGACGGTGGCCGTGGCCGAGTCCGTGGCCATGCCCAGCGGCGTGATCCTCGTGTCGCCCGCTTCCACCTCGCCGCTCGTGGGCATGCTGCCCGACGAAGGCGACTACATCTACCGTACGGTCGCTTCCGACGCCCTGCAGGGCGTGGTCGGCGCTCAGCTCGCCCGTGGCGAGATCGTCGAGGGCCACAGCTTCGACACCGCCGCGATCATCTACGTCAACAACCCGTACGGCCAGGGCCTCGCTGATGCCTTCGAAGCGGCGTTCACCGCCCGCGGCGGCACCATCACCGCCAAGGTCGCCCACCCCGAAGAGCCGCAGCCGACGTACGCCGCTCTCCTCGAGCAGGCGATGGCCGGCAACCCGGGCGTCATCCTCTCGGCCAGCTACCCCGGCCAGGCCACCGTCTACATGGCGGAAGCCCGCGACCTGTTCGAGTACACCAGCTGGCAGTTCACCGACGGCACCAAGTCGATCGACATCATCGGTGCCATGGGCGCCGAAGCCGTCGAGGGCCTCTACGGCACCGCGCCGGGCGCCGACCCCGAGTGGGGCGGCTACGTTGCCTTCTCCGACGCTTACGAGGCCGCCTACGGCGAGCGCCCGCCGCTCCCGTACATCGACACCGGCTACGACGCCATGGCCGTCATCGGCCTCGCGATCGCCAAGGCCCACATCGACGGCGTCGAGATCACCAGCGACAACGTCCGCGACCGCATGCGTGAAGTGGCCAACCCCGAAGGCGAGATCGTCGGCGTGGGCGAGTTCGCACGCGCGATGCAGCTGATGATGGACGGCACCGCCATCAACTACACGGGCGCCGCCGGTGAGGTCGACTTCGACGACCTCGGCGACGTCGTCACCCCGGTCGAGATCTGGCAGTACGTCGGCGGCGAGATCGAGAGCGTCATGGTCCGTATCGCCTCGGAGATCCCGGCCGAGTAAGCCCCCAGACTTAGCGGCGGCCGCAAGGCCAAGGGGAAGGGCGCCCGGTCATCGGGCGCCCTTCTTCATGCTCGTCAGCTAAACGGTGTTCTCGTCAGCCAGGCGGTGCGGGTGTCAGGCCAGGTCGCGGTCGAGCGACACCACCTTCTCTTCCCGCAGGATGCCCATCGGCCGGTAGAGCACGACGAACAGCATCAGCAGCGAGATGAGGAAGAAGCGGATGTACGGCCCGCGCGACGGCAGGTCAGGCGAGATGGCGGCCAACGTCGGGCGCAACAGGTCGACCATGAAGCTGGTGCCCGACCAGATGCCCCACACCACGAAGGCGCCGAGGATGGCGCCGCGGTTGTTGCCGCTGCCGCCCAGCATCAGCATCACCCAGATCAGGAAGGTGCCGTAGAGCGGGTCGAAGTGGCCGTAGTCGATCGAGACGACGTAGTGCGCGTAGAGCGCCCCGCCGATACCCATGATGATGGCGCCCACCACGAACGACTGCATGCGGAAGGCAGCCACGTCCTTGCCGTTCATGGCCGCGGACGCTTCCTCCTCGCGCACGGCGCGCAGCACGCGTCCCCAGGGCGAGCGGATGGCGCGCTCGAGGACGCGGAACACGAGGTACAGGACGATGGCGACGATGGCGACGTAGACGAACGGGTAGTCGCGTGGGCTTAGCGAGGCGAAGAACGAGTTGACGAAGCCGGGCAGCCAGTCGCAGCCGTTGCCCACGAGGCACGAGGCCGGCTGCGGGATGCCGCGCAGCGGCTGCGGGCCGTTGGCGAGCCAGCGCTCGTTCTGGAAGACGAGGCGCACCAGCTCGGCGATGCCGATGGTGGCGATCGCCAGGTAGTCGTCGCGCAGCCGCAGCGTGGGCTTGCCGATCAGCCACGCCAGCACGCCGGCCACGAGCCCGGCCACCAGCATGCCCACCCAGAACGGCATGCCGAGCCCGAAGGCCTGCTGCGTGAAGGTGGCGTTGATGCCCGTGGGCTTCACCGTGGTGACGAGGGCGCTGGTGAAGGCGCCGATGGCGAAGAACGCCGCGATGCCGATGTTGAAGAGCCCCGTGTAGCCCCACTGGACGTTCAGGCCCAGCGACAGCACGGCGTAGATGCTGGCCATGAGGATGAACGAGACCACGTAGGCGAGGATGCCGCTGGGCACCACGAGCAGCGCCACGAGCGCCAGCGCGAAGCCGGCGACGGCCGCGACCAGGTACTTAACGAAAGAAGGTTTGATGTTCAGGAGGCTGGCGACGAGGAGCCAGAGAGGCACCCCCAGGAGGGCGGCCTTGGCGAGGATCTGCGGGGTCATGCTACCTCCTCTTCCCGAACAGGCCCTCTGGCCTTACCAGCAGGACCAGGACCATCACCAGGAACGCGATGCCGTGCCCGTAGGCGGGGTTGATGAACGCGCTGCTCATCTGCCAGACGATGCCGATGATGAACGCGCCGGCCATCGCCCCGTAGGCGTTGCCGATGGTGCCCAGGATGACGGACGCGAACAGCGGCAGCAGGAGCCACCAGCCCATCTCGGGCCGCAGCTGCACGTCGAGGCCGTAGAGCATGCCGCCGGCGCCGGCCAGGCCGCCGCCGATGAGCCACGTCCAGAGGATCACGCGGCCCGTGTCGATGCCGCTGACCCGTGCCAGGTCGGGGTTGTCGGCCGTGGCGCGCATCGCCTTGCCGATCTTGGTGCGCTCCAGCAGCAGGTACACGCCCAGGATCAGGACGGCGGCCAGGCCCAGGATGAACAGTTGGTCGGGACGCACGCGCACGCCGGCGAACAGCTCGACGGCGGGCCGCGCGCGGCCCTGGTAGTAGAAGGTGAAGTCGGCGCCCCAGAAGATGTAGACGATGCTGCGCACGCCGAAGGCGATGCCGAGCGCCGCCATGGCGAACATGATGGGCTGCGCCCGCCTGGCCCGCAGCGGCCTGAACGCCACCCGGTCGAGGCCGAACGAGAACAGCCCCACCAACGGCACGACCAGGAACAGTGCGACGAGGAACTCGTAGCCGAACGAGAACGGCGCCAGCGCGGGGCCCTGCGGCAGGATCGACAGGACGATCAGCGCCAGGTAGGCACCCAGGGTCATCAGGTCGCCGTGGGCGAAGTTCGCCATCTTCAGAACGGCGAACACGAGCGTCACGCCGACGGCCCCGAGGGCCAGCGTGCCGCCGAGGAGCACCCCGCGGATGAAGAGGGAGAAGAGCAGCGTGCCAGGGATCTCCCTGACCTGGGCGGCGACTATCAGCCCGACCAGGATCAGGCCGAGCAGCACGAGCATGGCGGCGCGGCTGCCCAGGACGCGCCGGAGGCGCTCCCCGGGGCGCATCTGCACCGCTTGGCTTCCTTGGACCATCTTCAACCCCCCAGGTAGAGGCGCGCGACCTCGGGGTCGCCCAGAAGTTCCTTGCCGGGGCCGTCGACCTGGTTCTGGCCCGTGGCCAGCACGTACCCGCGATCGGCGAGCTGCAACGATTTCTTGGCGTTCTGCTCGACCATGAGCACCGCCACGCCGGCCTTGTTGATGTCGACCACCTTCTCGAAGATCATGTCCACCAGCAGCGGCGCGAGGCCCGCCGACGGCTCGTCGAGCATCAGCAGCTTCGGATCGAGCATCAGCGCCCGCCCCATCGCCACCATCTGCCGCTCGCCACCCGACATCTTGCCGGCGCGCTGCCTACGCCTTTCGGCCAGGCGCGGGAACAGCTCGAAGACACGCTCCTTGTGCGGCTGCAAAGGCCCGGTGCGGGTGAAGCCGCCCATCTCGAGGTTCTCCTCGACGGTCAGGTTGGGGAAGACGTTGTCTACCTGCGGGACGTACGAGAGCCCCATGCGGACGAGCTTCTCGGGCGCCATCCCCGAGATGTCGCGCCCCTCGAACGTGACGGCGCCCTCCCACGGCTTGAGCAGGCCGAAGACGAGCTTCATGACGGTCGACTTGCCCGCGCCGTTGGGCCCGACGATGGAAACTATCTCGTTGGGCCGCACCTCGAGGCTCACGCCGCTCAGGACCTGCATCTCGCCGTAGCCGGCGACGGCGTTCTCAACCGTCAAGAGCGCCATATTGGCCTCCTAGGTACGCTTCCAGGACACGCGGGTCCCTGCGGATCTCGTCGGGTGGGCCGCTGACGAGCTTGCTGCCCTGGTTCATCACCACGACCGGGTCGCACAGGCCCATCACGAGCGGCATGTCGTGCTCGATGAGCAGGAACGTGATGCCGCGGTCCTTGTTCAGCT
>CAZVCT010000103.1:0-7045 GCA_964625655.1 uncultured bacterium | reverse complement strand
GCCGAGGCCGAGCACATAGACTACTCGGTGCTGGTTAGGCACTTGGGGCCGTGGCGCAGTTGGGAGCGCGCGTGAATCGCACTCACGAGGTCAGGGGTTCGAATCCCCTCGGCTCCACCAAGAAAATACTTTCAGGAGCGGCGTCGACGATGTTGACGCCGCTCCTGGTTTTCATGGTGAACGGCGTTCGGTAGCAGGTCGGTAGCAGGCTAGATGGCGCCGTTACGGGAGCCGCCCCGAGCCCGCAGCCCGCAGCCCGCTACAATCGTCCGATGTCCACGACCAACTACGCGAGCACGTTCATCCAGGTGGCGGACGACTGCCCGGTCGTCGAGGCCGAGGCCCCAGGAGCCCCTACGGATCGCCCCACCCGCTCGACGGTGGCGGCGATGCAGCACGCTCTGCTGGCTGCCAACCCCTACGCGCTGACCTCCGACGACCTGCTGTTCGAGGTCCATGCCACCCGCCAGGGCGTGGCAGAAGCGGACCGCGAGGCGGCGCGGGCCGCCTTCTTCGCCAAGCCGCAGGCGTGCCTGCGCGCCTCGCCGCTGGGCAAGCGCTACGGCTGGGGCTTCCACTTCGACGAGGCGGGCCGCGTCGCGCTCGTCGGCCGCGGCACGGAAGCCTACGCCCAGCTCGCCGCTGACGCCACGCTCAAGCAGCTGAAGGCCATGCGCTCGAAGAGGGCGTGACCGACCGGCCTTGTCGCCCTACGCCGGCCAGCCTTACGCCACGGTGATGCTCTCGTCCAGGTAGACGTCCTGGATGAGGTTGAGGAGCTTCACGCCCTCCTCCATCGGCCGCTGGAACGCCTTGCGGCCGCTGATCAGGCCCGTGCCTCCGCCGCGCTTGTTGAGCACGGCCGTGCGCACCGCCTCGGCGAAGTCGTTCTTGCCCGAGGCGCCGCCCGAGTTGATCAGGCCCACGCGCCCCATGTAGGAGTTCGCCACCTGCCAGCGCACGAGCTCGATGGGGTGGTCGTCGGGCATCAGCTCGTCGTACATGCGCGGGTCGGAGCGGCCGAACTTCACGGCGCCGAAGCCGCGGTTGTTCTCGGGCAGCTTCTGCTTGACGATGTCGGCGTGCATCGTGACGCCCAGGTGGTTCGCCTGGCCGGTGAGGTCGGCCGCGGAGTGGTAATCGGTGCCGTCGACCTTGAAGGCGTCGTTGCGGGTGTAGCACCACAGCACCGTGGCCAGGCCCAGCTCGTGCGCGTGCGCGAACGCCTCGGCGACCTCGATGATCTCGCGCTCCGAGTCGGGGCTGCCGAAGTAGACGGTGGCGCCCACGGCCACGGCGCCCATGTCGTACGCCTGCTCGACGGTGCCGAACATGATCTGCGAGTACTTGTTGGGGTAGGTCAGCAGTTCGTTGTGGTTCAGCTTGACGATGAAGGGGATCTTGTGGGCGTACTTGCGCGCCACCATCCCCAGCACCCCGAAGGTCGAGGCGACGGCGTTGCAGCCCCCTTCGATCGCGAGTTCCACGATCTGCGCGGGGTCGAAGTAGGCGGGGTTGCGGGCGAACGAGGCGCCGCCCGAGTGCTCGATGCCCTGGTCGACGGGCAGGATCGAGAGGTAGCCCGTGTCGGCCAGCCGGCCGTGGCCGTAGAGCGTCTGGAGGCTGCGCAGCACGCGCGGGCTGCGGTCGGAGGGCCCGAAGTTGTCGCTGACGAAGTTCGGCCCCGGCAGGTGCAGGCGCTCCTTGGGGATCCCGCGCGCCTCGTAGCCGAGGAGCTGTTCGGCCTCGGCGCCCAGATGGTCGACTATCTCTCGGTTCATGGTCGTTCCTCCCGAAGGGTTCGTTGCGGTTGGTGAACGTCGTGTGGTGCGGACGTCTGTAGCGGCTTACCCCAGCGTAGGACGGATCGGGGCCGCGCGGAGCGGCGCGGGGGGCTGTTTACGCCAACGCCCCCGCTCATCCAAGGGCTATGTCCAGCACCAGCATCACGACCACGCCCACCATGGTGCCCAGGGTGGCGGTGCGCTCGTTGCCGTTCATGTGCGTCTCGGGCACGATCTCGTCGAGGATCACGAACAGCATCGCCCCCGCGGCGAAGCCCATGGCGTAGGGCAGGATCGGCGCGGCGACGTGCACGGCCCAGGCGCCGATCACCGCCATGGGCAGCTCTACCACCCCCGCCCGGATGCCGGTGAAGGCGGCGTACCAGAGGCTGCCCATGCCGGCGTTGCGGGCGGCGACCGCCACGGCCAGGCCTTCGGGCACGTTCTGGAAGCCGATCGCGAACATGAGCGCCAGGGCGTCGCCCACGTTGCCGCTGCCGAACCCGATGCCCACCGCCAGCCCTTCGGGCATGTTGTGGATGGTGATGGCGACGATGAACAGGAACACGCTCGACCTGGCGCTGCGCCGGCTGGCGTCCGCCCCCGACTCCTGGGCGGCGTCGCTGCGGCGCCGGCCCGTTACGAGCACGTGGACGTGGGGCACCCAGGTGTCGGCGCGGTCGAGCACGATGACGCCCAGCACGATGCCGATGACCACCGGCAGCAGGCCGCCGTACTCGATGCCGGGCAGGATCAGGCTGGTGAACGAGGCCGTCAGCATGACACCGGCCGCGAAGCCCAGCGCCCCGTCGAGCGCGCGGCGGCTGGGGTTCCGCCACAGCACCACGAGCAGCGCCCCGATCATGCTGAGGGTGGCGATGAAGATGCCACCTACCAGCCCCTGCATGATGGGGTTGGGGCCGGCGATCCTCAGGAACAGGTCGATTATGCCGTCCACTTCGGTCATGTTAAGCAGTTGTGAACTCGAACGGGCGGACAGGTACGTATCCACAGGCTTACGGCCTGCAAGAATGACGGGGGAACACCCGAAACCAGGAGTGGAAAGGCACTAGCGATGCGAACCCGAAGGTACCCGTTGGCGCTACTGGCCGTGGCGGCCCTGTTCGGCTGGGCGGCGGCTCAGGACACGGCCGAGCATTTCGCCGAAGTGACCCGCGCGCTGGAAGTCATAGGCGACTCCGACTACCGCTTCTCCTACGAGATCTACCCGACCGTCGACGCCACCAGCCGCATCAGCGGCGAGGGCGAACGCGACGCCGACACGCAAGGCTGGCGCTACACCGTCGCCTCCGACCCGGCCGACCCGGGCTCCAACCGCAGCAGCGACGGCGAATGGGTCGTCGTCGGCGGCATGGGCCACCACAACGCTGGCGACGCCTGGAACATGTCCTTCGACTTCACCCACATGGGCATCAGCAGCGCGGGCACACCGTTCGCCATGTACGAGACGCTCGAGATGCTCGCCGCCGGCGACACCGAGAAGCTCGAGCCCCTGACGCTCGTAGGCACGGAGAACGTCGACGGCGTCGACGCAGAGCACTACACCTTCGCGACCACCGACATGCCGGTCGTCGGCACCGGCCGCTTCGACATCTGGCTGACCCCCGAAGGGGACGGCTTCAGCCGCGTGATCGTGCAGATCACCAAGGGTGAGCGCATCGACCGGGTCGTCTACTACGACGTCGGGCAGGACGTGACGGTGGAGGCTCCCCAGTAGCAGCCGCGAGTCTTGCAACCGGTTGACCTGACAGCCGTCGAGCGCGTAAACTATCGAGCGCGTTCGACGGCGACTCGTTGCCGCGCGCGCCTCTTGGGTCGTTAGCTCAGTCGGTAGAGCAGCTGACTCTTAATCAGCGGGTCGTAGGTTCGAGCCCTACACGACCCACCAAGTGGAACCCCGTCCTGGACGGGGTTCTTTCGTTATGCGCTTTAGCGCGAACCCTGCAGCACACCCTACCCGCTCAACCCCCATGTACCAACGTACGGTCCGTGCCTGTTCCCCAGCCACGGCAACCCAAGACAGGGCGGGGCGGGGCGGGGCGGTGAATCTCCTTGACTCAGGGGATCGCTCGCTGGCGTCGATTCTGGGATGTGCGAATTCCGTGATAGCTCGAAGGCGATGGTAGGACCCATGTCCGGGGGGATATAAGAACAGCGCTAACTACCCACCAAATCCAATCCGCGCTAACGAATTCCGCCTCGCCTCCGAGGTCTGGACGAGCCATGAGCCTTCGGTGCAACAGGTGCCACTTACGAATGGAGCGGGGTAGGTAGCGAATACGATCGTGCGCCGTTCCTGGCAAACAGGCTCAACACGCCAGCCATCCCCTACGCCGGTCGAGAGTGCCCGGCAAGGACTTGGCACAGTCGTGCCTGAAAGGACAGCATGAGAGTCAAGCAGCTTCTCCTAAGTCTCCTCGCCTTCGCGGTAATACTTACCGCTTGCGGCACCACTGAAACCCCCGACGTCGGGGACACAGATCCCGATCCGGACCCCACTCCCACACCCACGGTCAACTACACTCTTGCGGCTGCCATCGGGCCAGCCACGGTCGTCTCACGCGATGGGAGCACGAGCACCGGACTTGCAAGCCAGGTCTACTTGTACTCAACCGAGACCGCCGACGAGAACCTTCCCTTCCAGATAACGATCCTCGACGAGAACGAGGAACAGATCGGCGGCACGACGGAACTCCGACAATGGAAGGACTTCAAGACCGGCAACATAAACGTCGATCGCCCTAACTTTTCCTACAAGCCAGGGCGGTACACAGTCGTGGCGTCACGCGACGGCGAAGAGGTTGCAAGACAAGAGTACGATCTCACGGATACCACGGGCTTACCCGCTCCAGAACGAATCACCGCCGAGGTCAGACTCGAAGACGTCCGCGTCGACTTTGGTTCCATCAACGCAGCGACCATCACGGCGGCATTTATCAACAGGTCCACTGGGTTACCTCTATTCAAGGGTGTGCCCAATGACGCTGAAAACGCGACTTTCGAGTACGACGACCGTTTCGCATTGGACCGAGAAACGGCGTATGACTTCTACCTCCGCGCAACCGAAGCAAGAGCTACCGGTACCGAGAGCGTCCTCACTCGATTCCTCATCGTCAATCGCTTCGAAGTCGAACTCAGGGAGGTCATCGAGCCTTTCGTAACTAGCGTGATCGCGAAGGACGCCTCCGGCAACGAGGGCATCTTGCTCCTCTCAGGCCTAACGCAACCGTTCGGCGCCCCAGATACTGACGGCTACGCGAACTTCAAGTACAGGATCGGCGAAGACGAAGTCGAGGGATTGCCCCGAGGCTACTGGGAGGTCGGAGACCGCGTGATTCATGCCAGCCCGTACTTCATCACGTTCTCGGGACTCGGTCTTACAACGGACGAGGTACTTGGCGACAAGCCAATTACGGTCACCGCCTTCTTGGGTGAGGACGAGTACATGGCAACTCTCGACACGCGTCCATTGCCTCAACCTCTGGGTACGGCTCCTTCCAACCTGGTTCTGACCACCACGGAAGACGGTCTCAGCCTTGCGTGGGAAGACGTCGCCGACGCAAGCAATTACCTGGTCGTCGTTACCGACCTGGAGGACAATAGCAACACGACATTTGCCTACTCCACCGAGCCAAACCTCGACTTGGAGAACAGCGAGGCCTTTACTGCAGGGCCGTCCACGACCTACAACGTAATGGTCATCGCGATCGACGGAGAGCCAACAAGCAGCGAAACAGGTTTCCTGTCAGGTTCGTACCTTATACACGACGACAGCGCACCTCGCTGACCAACTTAGAACCGAGCGCGCCCGGGCCAGTCTATTGACTGCCTGGGCGCTTCAGTAGCATCCCGGTGAGGAACACCTTGCGCTAACCATCTGACAACGGTGGCAGCTGGCGCTGGAGGCGATGGACCGTGTACACGGTAGCCGTGCCCGCAACCAGCCACGACGACATCAGGAACACTCGGGGTCGCTTCGGCACATTTCGGGAGAGTTGGCCTTCTGGCTCGTCGACTCTTCGAGACCGACACGACCCAACTCACACCCCGTCCTTGACGCGGTCATCTCATTCTCCACTACCCCTCCTGGCAACTCCCGAAGCCGATGGGGCTACTTCGAGGTCAACATCAGACGCAGAGGGTGGATCTCCCCAGTAAACCCAGTGTTCTGATGTGCAGCGTAGTCAGGTACGTTGACATCGCCCGCGCCCCGGGTGCGCACAGCGCACGAGGCCCGCGGAACTAGTTGCTACAGTCGCGAAGCAGAGCAGCCGACCTCCTGCCGGACCGCGCGGACTCAAGCGAACACCGGGCGGCGGACCCAGGCGCCGAAGGTGGTGGAGCGTGTCGACGGTAGCCGTTCGCGCAACCAGCCGCGACTTCGTCGGGAACGACCGGGTCCTCTTCGGGATGATCCTGGGAGTGCTGGCGTTCTGGCTCTTCGCCCAGACGACCCTCAACATCGCTCCGCTTACGGCCGAGGAGCTGGGCATCGGCACCAGCGTCATGAACATCGCCGTGTCGATCACGACGCTCTTCGCGGGCATCGGGGGCGACGCCGGCGGGGTCCAGTGGCTGGACGGCGTCGTCGCCTACCTGGGCCGGCAGGACAACGTCGCCGTGCGCGAGGCGGCCCTTGTCGCCTTCGGCGTGAATCTGCTGCTGGCGGTCGCAGCCATCGCGTCTGTCATGCTCACCGTTCCCAAGCAGAGGGTGGGCGCGACGCCCGGCGACGCCGACTGACGCCCGCCACGGTTCGCGCACCGGAAGGAGGCGTAAATGGACGACGTGATGCAAGCACTCGAGGTTGACCGCAAGCAGATCGAGGGCTGGTTCGAGCACATGCACCGCAACCCAGAGCTGTCGATGCAGGAGCACGAGACGGCGCGCTTCATCGCCGAGACGCTCGAGCCGTGGGGCTACGAGGTCGCCACGGGCGTGGGCAAGCTCGGCATCGTGGCCTCGCTGACGGTCGGTGGCGGCGGGAAGAGCGTCGGCCTGCGTGCAGACTTCGACGCCCTGCCCATCCAGGAGGTCAACGACCTCCCCTACCGCAGCACCAAGGAAGGCGTGTCGCACCTGTGCGGCCACGACGGCCACACTGCCATGCTGCTGGCGGCCGGCAAGTACCTGGCCCAGACCCGCGACTTCGCAGGCACCCTGCGGCTCATCTTCCAGCCGGGCGAGGAGACGATGGAGGGCGGACCGGCCATGATCCAGGACGGCCTCTTCGAGCGCTT
>CAZVCT010000102.1:3040-7146 GCA_964625655.1 uncultured bacterium | reverse complement strand
TACGCGCTGGCCTCCCCCTGGCTCCTCGGCTTCGTCATCTTCGTGGCGGGGCCCGCCGTGCTCTCCCTCTATTACTCATTCACCGATTACCGGCTCGGGCGCTCGCTGGAGTGGATCGGGCTCGAGAACTACCGCGAGTTGCTCGGCGGCTTGGGGGCGCAGGGCCGCCGCTTCATGCAGGCAATGTACAACTCGGGCTACTACGCGCTCGTGGGCGTGCCGCTGCAGATCGTCACGGCCTTGGCGATGGCCGTCATGGTGGCGCGGCCCATGAAAGGGATGCCGTTCTTCCGGCTCGTCTTCTACATGCCCGTGATCCTCGCCGGGGGCCCCGCCATCCTGCTGGCGTGGCGCTACATGCTGGCCAGCAACGGCGGCTTCATCAACGTCTCGTTGCAGCGCTTCGCCGAGGCGTTCCCGCCCTTCGACTGGCTCTACCGCTCGTTCATCTTCGCCGTCGAGAGCTTCAACGCCTTCTTCATCGGCGTCTCGCGCTCCGACCCGGTGGGGCCGCTCATGTACGTGCTGCCCGCCCTGCTGGGGGTGGGCGTGTGCGCGGGGCTCCTCTTCGGTACCAGCGTGGCTAGGCGCACCGTGGCGCGCACCGTCGTCGAGATGCTGGGCGCGCTGCTGGTCGTGACGCTGGTCGTGCGCGCGGTGGTGGGCGGCAGCTTCGCGCCGCAGGCACACTTGCGCCTGGGAACGTTCCTCGACCTCGTCCTGCTGCGCGGCAGCCTGAGAGACCCGGCCAGCAGCGACTACCTGCTGGAGGGCTTCGGGCAGCACTCCGCGTCGCCGCTCTGGCTGCTGGCGCTATTGGTAGGCGTGTGCGTCCTCGTGCTGTACGGGCGGCTGCCGGACGTCTGGCGGCGCGCCACCGTGGGGGCCGCAGGGCTGTTCTTCGGGCTGCTCGCCGTGGGCGCCACGCTCGACGGCATCCGCTACTTCCAGGCGTTCGAGGCCATCCGCGAGGCCACCGGGCAGACGGTGCACCACTTCTCGCTCTTCCGCCAGGTGACCGCCCAGTTCCCCGACGCCAACCGCGTGCCGCTCTGGCTCTCGAGCGAGCTCTGGTCGAAGCCGTCGCTGGTGCTCATCACGATGTGGAGCTCGGGCGCCGGCATGCTCATCTTCCTCGCCGCGCTCAAGGGCGTGCCGCGCTCGTTCTACGAGGCCGCCAGCGTCGACGGCGCCACCGGCTGGCAGAAGTTCGTGCGCATCACGCTGCCCATGATCTCGCCCGCGATGTTCTACAACGTCGTGATCGGCCTGATCGCCGCGCTCCAGACCTTCGAGGCGGTCTACATCATCCAGAACACGCAGACCGAGCAGAGCCTCGCGTCGGCCGCCTACTTCCTGTTCGTCCGCACGTTCCGGCAGCTCGAGATCGGCCAGGGGGCCGCGGCCAGCTGGATCCTGGCCGTGCTGATCGTCCTCCTGACGGTCGCCCAGTTCCGCTACAGCAGGTGGGTTCACTATGAGTAACGTCTCGGTCGGCTCGTCGGTGGCGCGCCCCGCCGCGGAGGCGGAGGCCGGCGCCGGCAAGCGCGCCACGCGCCTTGCGCGGCGCAGCTGGAAGGCCACGCTGGTCGTCGTCTTCTACGCGGCACTTATCGGCGCCGGCATCTTCTTCCTCTTCCCGGTGGCCTGGATGACGGGCACCTCGCTCAAGACGATCGAAGAGGTGGGGCAGGCGCAGCTGTCGATCATCCCTGCGGAGCCGCAGTGGAGCAACTACACCAAGGAGCTGACGAACCGCGCCTTCTACCGCGCCTACGGCAACAGCATCTACACGGTGCTGATGGTGCTGCTGGGCACCGTCTCGAGCCTGGCCGTGGTGGCCTTCGCCTTCAGCCGCCTGCAGTGGCCCGGCCGCAACGTCGTCTTCACGCTCATGCTGGGCACGCTGATGCTGCCGGCGCAGGCGACGCTCGTGCCGCAGTACGTCCTCTTCTACGAGTTGGGCTGGCTGCGCACCTTCAACCCCATCACCCTGCCCGGCTTCTTCGCCGGCGGCGCCGCGCTCGTGTTCCTGCTGCGCCAGTTCATGCTGACGCTGCCGCGCGAGCTGGACGAGTCGGCCGTCATCGACGGCGCCAACCCCCTGCAGCTGCTCTGGTACGTGATCCTGCCCCTGTCGCGCCCCGCCGTGGCGACGGTGACGGTGTTCCTGTTCGTGGGGCAGTGGAACAACCTCGTGCAGCCGCTGCTGTACCTGCAGAAAGCCGAGCTGTTCACCATGCCCATCTACGTGGCGCAGAAGAACAACCTGCAGGAGTCGCCGATCCCGTGGCAGGACATCATGACGGCCAGCGTCCTGTTCGTGATCCCCGTGCTGGTCGTGTTCATCCTCACGCAGCGCTACTTCACCGAGGGCATCGCCCTCACCGGCTCGAAAGGCTAGGGGCGATGGTTCCCTGCATGATCAGCTTCCGCGGCTTCGAGGCGCCCGCCTGGGTGCTGGAAGGCCTGAGCAGCGGCGCTATCGGCGCCGTCTGCCTCTTCAGGTACAACATCGGCTCGCTCGAGCAGCTGCGGCGCCTGAACCTGTCGCTCATGCGCGCGGCCGCGGAGGGCGGGCAGCCGCCCCCCATCATCGGCATCGACCAGGAGGGCGGCCAGCTGATGGCCGTCAGCCACGGCGCCACCGAGCTGCCGGGCAACATGGCGCTGGGCGCCAGCGGCTCGGAGGAGCTGGCCGGGCAGACGGGGGCGCTGCTGGGCCGCGAGCTGCTGGCGCTGGGCTGCAACATGAACTTCGCACCCGTGCTCGACCTGGCCACCCAGCCGAGCAGCGACGTCATGGGAGTGCGCGTCTTCGGCTCGGATCCGCACCTGGCGGGGCGCCTGGGAGCGGCGCTCGTGCAGGGCATGCAGGAGGTGGGCGTGCTCGCCACGGCCAAGCACTTCCCAGGCCACGGCGACACGGCCGAGGACAGCCACCTCGCCGCGCCCGTCATCCGCGCCCCGCGCGCGCTGCTGGAAGGGCGCGAGCTGGAGCCGTTCCGCGCCGCCTTCCAGGCCGGGGTGGCCGCCGTCATGACGTGCCACGCCATCTACCCCGCGCTGGACCCGGAGGCCTTGGCCACCCACTCGCGCGCCATCCTGCACGACCTGCTGCGCACCGAGCTGGGCTTCGAGGGGCTGGTGATAACGGACGCCCTCGACATGAGCGCCCTCGGCGACATGCCCGGCGTCGAGCGGGCGCGGCGCGCCGTCATGGCCGGCGCCGACCTGGCGCTGCTGGGCCACCTGGAAGGCCAGCAGGAGATCGTGGCCGATCTGGCGCGCCTCGTCGACCCGCGCAGCGAGGCGAGGGTCATGGCCGTGCGCCGCGCCCTGCCCACCAGCCTGCCGGCGCTGGAGGTGGTCGGAAGCGCCGCACACCGCGCCGTGGCGCGCGCAACGGCCGAGGCGGCCGTGACGGCCGCGCGCGGCGACCCGCGCCTGCGGACTCTGAGGCGTGTGCTGCTGATCGGGGTGGAGGCCGGCGACCTGACGCCCGCCGAGACGGCGGGCGGCCGCGACGAGTTGGCAGCGCAGCTGAGAAGGCGCGTGGCCGATGTGACGGAGCTGCGCCTTGACCGCGGCGCGCCCGCCGCCGAGTTGGCCGCCGTCCTGGCGCAGGCCGAGGCGTGGTCGGCGGCGGCAGGCGAAGGCAGGGTGCAGGGAGTGGACGGGGTGGACGGGGTGGACGGGGTGGACCACGTGGACCACGTGGACCACGCGGGCGAGGTCGTCGTGGCCACGGTGGGCGCAGCGAGCGACCGGGCGCAGCTCGAGTTGTTGAGGCGCCTTCACGCCATGGGCGCCGACCCGCTGCTGGTGGCGCTGCGCGGCCCGCTCGACGTGGCGGCCGCCGCCTTCGTAGGCAGGGCGCTGTGCAGCTACGGCCGCCGGCCGCTGCAGACAGAGGCGGTGGTGCGCGTGCTGTGCGGTGAGGCGGAGGCGCCCGGGCGGCTGCCCGTGACGCTGCCGGCCCCCGGAGCGCTGGGCAGCGACCCGGCCTGGCCGGCGCGCGCCGGTGGGGTGAGGCTTTGAGGCGCGACGGCAACGCCGGCTGGGCCACGCGTGCCAGCCGTGCCACGCGTACCGTCCGTGCCACC
>CAZVCT010000102.1:0-2940 GCA_964625655.1 uncultured bacterium | reverse complement strand
GGCGGCCGACATCTTCAACGTGATGACCTACGACTACACGAACCGCAACGAGCCGCCGGGGCCCGTCGCGCCGCGCTCGTGGGTGGCCGACGTCATGGCGTACGGGCTGGAGGCCGTCGGCGCAGCGAAGCTGCAGGTGGGCCTGCCGTTCTACGGCTACGTCTGGAAGCGCGACCGCCCGCCCGCCGCGGCCACCACCTGGGCCGCGGCGCGCTCGACGCTCGACCAGTTCGGCCTCGAGGCCGTGCGCGAGCCCGACAGCGGCGAGCTGATCGTGCGCCTCGACGTCACCGGGCTGCCCCGCCAGGAGATCTACGTCTCGGACGCGCAGACCACGGCCGGCCGCCTTCAACACCTCGCGGAGCGGGGCCTGTCGGGAGCGGGCGTGGCCATCTGGGGCATCGGTGGCGAGGACCCGGCAGCCTGGGACGTGCTTCGCGACCTGAGGCCGGCGACCTGCCGCCTGCGGGAGGAGCCCAACGCCCTCTCGCCGGCCTCGTATCCGGCCAGAACCCCGGTAACCTTCACGCATGACGTCTAGCAAGGCCACCCAGGAACAGCTCAGGGAGCACAACCGCCGCCTCGTGCTGCGCATGCTCTACCAGGGCGAGGTGGACACACGCGCCGCGCTGGCCGCCGTCACCGGCCTCACCAAGCCGACCATCTCCAACCTGGTGGGCGAGCTGATCGACGAGGGCTTCGTGCTCGAGGGCGGCCTGGGCCGCGCCAGCGGCAGCGGCGGCAAGCGCCCCACCCTGCTGGCGTTCAACCCACGCGCCCGGCACCTGATCGGGGTGGCGCTCGACGGCAGGCGCGTCAGCGCCGTGCTCACGGACCTGGCCGGGGTCAGCAGCGCCGTGCACGTCGTCGAGCTGGAAGGCGCGGGCGCCGACGCCGTGGTGGGCGCCGTGTCGGACGTGGTGAGGGCACTGTTGCCGCAGCTCGACGCCCCGCTGCTCGCCGTGGGCGTCGCGGTGCCGGGCCGCGTGAAGCCCGGGACGGGGGCCGTGCGCCGCTCCGCCGTCCTGGGGCTGACGAACGTGCCGCTGGCCGCCGTCCTCACGGCCCGGCTCGGGGTGCCCGTCCACGTGGGGAACTTCGCCGAGCTGTGCGCGCTGGGGCAGCTCAGCTACGGCCTGGGCGACCAGGCGCCCGCGGGCACGCTCGTCACCATCACCGTCGAGGAGGACGTCGAGCTGGGGGTGGTGCTGCACCCGAGCGGCGCGCACTTCGGCAGCGAGCTGGCGGGCCCCATGATCGAGGAGCTGCGCCTCGGCTGGGGCGCCTTCAGGCAGCGCGCGGCCGAGCTCGTGCGCGAAGGCGCCTCCAGCGACCTGAGGCCCGGCGAGCTCCGCTACCTGAGCGTGCGGCGCGCCGCCGCCGACGGCGACGCGGTGGCCGGGCGGCTGATCGCGGAGCTGGCCACGGCGCTGGCCAGGCCGCTGGCGTGGGTGGTGGCGGTGCTGCAGCCCACCAACGTGTCGCTGGCCGGAGGCGTCACCGACCTGGGGGCGGCGTTCCTGGAGCGCCTGGCCGAGGAGGCGGAACGGCTGCTCGGGCCGGGCGCCATGGACGAGGTGACGCTCGGCATGGCCTACTCCAACCGCCTGGGCGCCATGGGCGCGGTGGCGCTCGCCAACCAGGCCGAGCTGGAGCTGGTGGCATGACGCGCTCGCGCTTCGGGCAGACGACGGCGCGCGCGCCGGTGGGGCCGGGCGCCTCTCGTGTCGGAAGCGGCGCCTCGTCGCGGGATGAGCGACAGGGCACCGTGGCCGTCCTCGTCAACAACCTCGAGGGCGTGTTCCAGCGCAGCGTCCTGCAGGGGGCCAGCGAGGTGATCGGCTCGCGCGGCCTGCTGCTCGAGGCCGTGCCGCTCGTCGACGTGCCGCCGGCCGAGCTGCCGGCGCTCCTCGAAGACGTCACGGGGCGCGCGAACGGCGTGCTGATCCTGGCGAACGCCGTGGCCGACGCCGACCTGGCCGCCATGGCCGACGCTGGGCTGGCCGTCTCCCTCGTCAGCCACCACGCCGCCGCGCTGGGGCTGCCGACCACCATGTTCGACAACCATCAGGGGCTCGAGCAGCTGATGCGCCACCTGGTGGTCGCTTGCGGGCGCCGCCGGCCCGTGCTCGTCGGCGGCGACGCGTCGCAGCTCGACGCGCAGGAGCGCGAACGGGCGTTCCTCGACGAGGCGCTGCGCTTCGACCTGCGCGTGCCGGAGGGGCACCTGTTGGCGGGCGACTTCGTGGCCGACGTGGCCGGCGAGGCTCTCGAGCAGCTCCTGAAGGCCGGCGCAGAGTTCGACGCCGTCGTGGCCGCCGACTACCTCATGGCCATCGCGGCGCAGGACGCGCTGCGGGCGGCGGGCGTGCGGGTGCCGCAGGACGTGGCCGTGGTCGGCTTCGGCGACGGTCCGGAAGCGGAGGCGGCCGGCGTCACCACCGTGGCCGCCGACGTGGTGGAGCTGGGCCGGCGCGGCGCCCGCCAGCTCGTCGCCCAGCTGGAGGGCGAGCTGCTGACCGGCCGGACCCTGCTGAGCACCCACCTCGTGCGGCGTGCCAGCAGCTGCTGAGCCTCGACGAAGCCCTTTCAGATGGACGGATGCCGCCGACCCGGCTTCTGCAAAGCTCTTGGAAAAGTCCGTCTGCAGCGCGAAATGCCTGGGATCGGGGGTGGTAACTCGAGCCGATCCCAGACTCCTCGTAGCCTGGGGCTTGACATGCTCCGCCTTGGAGGAGTACTATTTCTTTTGCCGCTCGAAAGAACGGCGAGAACATTGACAGGCGAATAGAAGATAAGACATCAGGTCTCGGATGACCGGAATGTTCCGTCAGGAACGTGAAAGTCGACCGAGACGCGAATCGGGTTTTTTCTAAAAAAACTCAGAATCGCGTGTCTGCTCATACACATCGAAGAAATAGAAAAGGGTCAAGTTACTAA
>CAZVCT010000101.1:0-7231 GCA_964625655.1 uncultured bacterium | reverse complement strand
CCTTACGGCATCCCGGAAGGCAACCCGTTCGCTGATGGCGTCGAGCTGCCCGAAGGCTACGAGTGGTCGAACGGCGAGGCGCGTCCTGAGATCTACCTCTGGGGCCTTCGCAACCCGTACCGCTTCAGCTTCGACCCCGAGACGAACGCGCTCGTGGTCGCCGACGTGGGCCAGAACCTGTGGGAAGAGATCAACGTGATCACCGAGCCGGGCAACCTCGGCTGGAACCTTCGCGAGGGCCACTTCGGCTTCGACGCGCAGAACCCCAACGAGATCATCGTCGACCCGCAGGACACGCCACCGCTGGGCGACTCCTTCGTGGAGCCCGTGCTCACCTACACGCACCCGCAGGTCGATGCGGACATCGAAGTGCCCGCAGGGGTCGACCTCGACCCGCGCGGCATCTCCGTCACCGGCGGCTTCATCTACCGCGGCTCGGCCATCCCCGAACTGCAGGGCCACTACGTCTTCGGCGACTGGAGCCAGTCGTTCCAGGCGCCCGGCGGCAAGCTGTTCGTCGCTTCGACGGGTGAAGGCAACGGCAGCGTCTGGTCGTTCGAGCACGAGCGCCAGCTGGAAGAGTTCGTGCTGGCCTTCGGCCGCGACGCCAACGGCGAGCTCTACATCATGACCACCATGCAGCCGGGCCCCAGCGGCACCACCGGCAAGCTCTACCGCATCGTGGGCGGCCAGTAAGAGGCGTCCGAAGAACCGACGCTTACCGAGGCCGACGCCCTGACGGGCTGACGTCCAACCACGACTGACGAACTCGGGGCGAGCCAACGCCGGCTCGCCCCGAGTTACTTCTGTCTCCTGCGTGTCGCCTTGCCCCGCGCCACCGTTGCCGCGCTTCAGCTCCCCAGCGCCGCCGGTCGCTTCCGTGCTGTTGGACGCCTCCGCGCTGCCCTTCCCAACGCTCAGCGTCCCAGCGCCGCCTCCGAGAAGGTCAGCACGTCCACGTCGGCCTTCGACAGATGCGACATGACGAGCGCGAAGTCGTTGGCGCGGTACTGCGCTTCGTTCTCCGGCTCGGTGCTGGTCACCTGATGGAAGACGAGGATGAGCCAGCTGCGCTCGCGTGCGGCGCGGTCTATGGCCGCTCGCAGCCGGTCGGGCGTGTCGCGGTCGGTGATGCTCAGGGCGCGGATGCGGAACGGGTCGGCCGGCGGGTACGTCTCGTGCCCGAGGCTCCTCACGATGGTGCGGCCCGCGCCGAAGTAGCGGCGCACCTCGCCCAGGGTGGTCGTGTCGAAGCCGCCGTAGGGGTAGGCGATCACGTCGGCGCCGCGCACGAAGCCGTGCTCCAGCATCCAGGCCTTTATCCCCTGCAGTTCGGCCATCAGCTGGTGAGGCTCCAGCACGTCGAACCCGCCGTCCTCCAGGGGCGTCACGTGGTGCGCCACCATCTCCCAGCCGGCGAAACGCTCCAGCAGGGTCAGCTCTTCGAGGGTCATGAAGCCGGGGTCCCCCACCAGGTCGGCTATGACGGCCACGCTGCCGCGCACCCCGAAGCGCTGCGCCAACGGCACTCCCAGTTCGAAGACGCCCGAGCGCGCATCGTCGAACATCACCGTCACCACCCCGCGCTCGGGGCGCTGCACGGCCTCGAGGCCCGCCAGCCACAACGATACCGGTGCAGTGCCATCGTCCACGAGGCTCAGCTGGATGCCGTTCACCTGGCGCAGGTCCACCACCGACTCGCCCGCCAGCGGCGTGCCCAGCACCGTGGTGACGGTGAACCACTCGCCGTCGTCGGCGTAATGCTCGTCGCCCGGAGCGTTGCCCCGCAGCAGCACGTAGGTGTCGTGCGTCTCGAAACCATCGTCCGACAGGTAGAGGTAGATGTGCTGAAGGGCCGCCAGCGTGTCGACCTTGAGGTGCAGCCGCAGGAATACGTCGCTGAGGTCGAGCGGGCGCAGGCCTTCGGCTCGGATGTTCACCTGGGCGCCGTCGCCGTCCGTGGTGGCGCGCCACGAGCGCGTTCCCAGCAGCACTTCCGACAGGTCCGGCTCGGCGCTGCCCGCCACGCTCTGCTTCACGAACGGCGTGTCGTGCTGGAACGTGTCGATGACGAAGGCGACCTGCGTGCTCGGGGCCACGCGCAGCGGGTGCAGCTGCGCCGCGCTCCAGGCGCTGGCCGGCGCCCCGATCGGCACCTTGCCCTGGGCGGAGGCCTGCGCTGCCAGCGTCAGCAGCAGCAGTACTCCGAGCGGCGCGAGCGAGCGCAGCAGGGCCGCCGGCGGCCCGCGTCTCATATGAGGCATGCCCAATTAGACACCGTGGCCCGGCCCTAGGGGGCGGGGCCACGGTGACGGGCCGCCAACGCGGTCAGTGCGGCTCGCGCAAGTCGGTCACCGCGCCAGATGCGAAGCGATCAGCGCGGCTCACGTGAGGCCATCACCGCCGCAAGCGCGAAACGGTCAACGCGGCACGCGCTCGAGGTCGACGTAGAGCCGGTTCGCTTCATCGAACGCGACGTTCACGGTGGCGGTTCCCCAGTACTCGCCCGGCTCGCCGATGACGCCGTTGCCGTTGTCGTCCGTGCCGGCCACGACTGTCAGCGGGCCCACCGGGGCGTCGAGGATCAGGACGATGCCGTCGTCGTCGAGGCGGTGGGGCTCATCGCCGTAACCTGGGATCTCAATGAACACCACATGCACCGGCGGCGGCGGAGGCGGGGGCGGGGGCGGCTCGGCGCCCTCCGTCAGCGCGTCGAGCGCCGCGGGGGCGTCTATGAGCCCGTGACCGTACTCGTAGTCGAAGCCCGAGGGGCCCAGGTCGGTGGCGGTATCGATCAGCGCCTGCAGGATCTCGTCGGGCGTCGCGTCGGGGACGGCGCCCTTCAGCAGCGCCACCACGCCCGCCACGAGGGGCGAGGCCATGCTCGTGCCCTCCATCCAGCTGTAGATGTCGCGCCGGGCGGCCGGCTCGCGGTCGGTGCTGAAGATGCCGTCTTCCCGGTCCGCCGATACCGACGAGTCGCCGCCCGGCGCCATCAGCAGCAGTTCGCCGCCCACGTGGCTGTAGCAGGCGCGTTCGTCGTTCGGGTCGGTGGCGCCGATGGCCCACACCTCGGGGTAGGCGGCGGGGTACGAGACCGGCACGAAGGTGTCCTGGCCGCGCGCGCACGCCGTGTTGCCGGCCGAGCCGATGAGGATCAGGCCGGCGGCCTCGGCGGCGACCAGCGCGTCGCGGACGCCCTGACCAAGGTCGCCGCTGGCGCCTAGGCTCATGTTCACGATCTCTGCCCTGGGGGTGCCGTCCCCCATCACGTGCTGCAGGCCGCGCACGAGGCTGAAGCTGTCCATCGGGCAGCCGGGGCGCGTCTCGTAGTCGAGGTCTATCAGGTAGAGCCCCGCGCCCGGCGCCGCGCCGGCGATGCCCCGGCCGTTGTCGGCCACGGCCGCCGCGATGCCCGCGACGTGCGTGCCGTGCGTGCCGCAGCTAGGGTTGGTGGCAGCGGCGCTGCTCTTCTGGTCGCCGGCGTCGTACTGCCCGACGACGTTGCGCGCCAGGTCTTCGTGGTTCGGGTAGAAGCCGTTGTCGAGGATGGCGATCGTCACGCCGGTGCCGCGCGAGACGGGCCAGAGCCGCTCCGCACCCACCGTGTCGAGGTTCCACTGCAGGTGTCGGTACGGGTCGTTCGAGAACGGGTAGATGGGCACGGGAAGCTCTACGTAGCGCACCCCGGCCGTGGCGGCGAGGCGCGCGGCCGCCTCCTCTACCTCGTCCGCCGGCACCTCGACGAACGCCAGCCCGGCCTCGTCGAAGCGCCCCTCTACGGCGGCGCCCGCCAGGCCGGCCACGGTGGTCGACAGCGAGCGAAGCGCGCTGGCAGCGGGCTCGCCGGGCAGGCTGGCGGCGGCCAGGCCTCGGTCGGCCGCCTCGAGGCCGACCAGCAGCGTCACCGTGCCCGCGTCGGAGGTGAGGGCGGCAAGGTCGACGGCCGAGACGTCGAGCGTCCCGTCCGGCGCGCGGGTCGAGAACCCTTCGAGCTCGTGCGCTGCGGGCGCCACCTGCAGCGGGTGCACCTTGCTGCCCTCGGGTTCGGGTCGGTCCCCGTCGTTCCCGCCCGGCGTGCCGCCGTGGCCTTCCGGGCGGACCACGGTGGGCTCCAGTTGCTCGAGGTCCGCCTCGGGCCCCAGCAGGGCTTCCGTGCCGATGTCACGCAGCAGCACCTGTCCGTAGACGTCTGGGAACGAGAACTCCACGTCCGCCGTGCGCGTCCCTTCGTCCGTCACGAGGCGCAGGGCGAAGCGGTAGGTCGGGAGGTTGGATAGCCCGGACGGGTCGACGGTGAGCGTCACCGTCGCGTTGCCGCTGCCGCTGGTTCTGCTCAGGTTCAGGCGGCTGACGATCTCGGCGTCGCCGGTCGCGCTGAGCGTCCAGTCGGTCGGCGAGGCGACCTGCACGGTGGCGACAGTGACGCCGTTCATGTGGTCCGGCGCCACCACCAGCGACAGCTGCCCCGACGGCCCGGGCGGGTCGGGTGGATCGGGGGGCGGCACGTTGGGTCCGCCCCCGCCGCAGGCGGCAAGAAGCAGGAACAGGAGCGCGCCCGCCGCTGCGTGGCGCCAGCGCGCGGGGAAGGGGTGGCTTCGCGCAGCGTCGGTCGGACGCTCGCCTTCGGGTCGTCGATGCATGGAGCAGCTCCGTTCGCGCCGACCTCGGCGCCGTGTACCCCTTGCATAGCCGACCAGCACCGCCGCCGCGATGTCAGATGCGTTAACGCGGCGTTCCGACGGCCCTCATTAACCAGCGGTTAAGGGCGGCCGGTCACTCTCTCCTGCCAGTGAACGCGCTCCAGGACGCCATCTCCGCTAGATGTGCGCCCGTTACTCCGCCTTGCCAGCTCGGGCCCGCGCCACCCACCGGAGCAGGCCGGCGGTCGACGCGTCGTGCGAGCCCTCGTCGGGCTCGCCCCGTTCCACCTCGCCCTGCAGCCGGGTGGCCAGCTCCTTGCCCAGCTCGACCCCCATCTGGTCGAAGCTGTTCACGTCCCACACCGCCCCGGCCGTGAAGATGGCGTGCTCGTAGAGCGCCAACAGGCTGCCCAGCGCGCGCGGCGTCAGCTGCGGCAGCACGATGGAGGTGGTGGGGCGGTTGCCGGGGAAGCTCTTGGCGGCCGCCAGCAGGTCGAGCTGGTCCGCGTCGGCCGTTCCCCCGCCCGCCTGCAGCTTCGCGCGCGCCTCGGCTGCGCTGCGCCCCGTCATCAGCGCCTCCGTCTGCGCCAGGAAGTTCGCCACCAGGATGTCGTGGTGCTGCGTAAGCGGGTGGTGGGGCCGTGCGGCCACGACGAAGTCGGCCGGCACGAGCTGCGTGCCCTGGTGCAGCAGCTGGAAGAAGGCGTGCTGCCCGTCGGTGCCGGGCTGCCCCCACACCACGGGGGCCGTCTGCCACGTCACCGGCCGGCCGTCCCGCGTGACGCCCTTGCCGTTCGACTCCATGCTGGCCTGCTGCAGGTAGGCGGGCAGCAGGGCCAACGACTCGTCGTAGGGCAGCACCGCCCACGTCTCGGCGCCGAAGAAGTTGCCGTACCAGACGTTCAGCAGGCCCAGCAGCAACGGCACGTTGCTGGCGGGCGGCGCGGTGCGGAAGTGCTCGTCGACCTCGTGGGCGCCAGCCAGCAGTTCATGGAAGCGCCCTGCGCCCACGGCGATGGCGACCGGTAGCCCGATGGCCGACCAGAGCGAGTAGCGCCCGCCCACCCAGTCCCAGAAGGGGAAGACGTTCTGCTCGTCGATTCCGAACTCGCCCGCTGCCTCCACGTTGGTGGAGAGCGCGGCGAAGTGGCGCGCCACGGCCTCCTCGTCGCCCAGCTCGTTCACGAGCCACGCGCGCGCCGTGCGGGCGTTGGTCATGGTCTCGAGGGTCGTGAACGTCTTGGAGGCCACGAGGAAGAGCGTCGTGGCGGGGTCGAGGCCCGTCAGCGTGTCGTGGATGGCGGCGCCGTCGACGTTGGAGACGAAGTGGAGGCGCGGCCCGTCGGCGTAGGGGCGCAGCGCCCGCACGGCCATCTGCGGGCCGAGGTGCGAGCCGCCGATGCCGATGTTGACCACATCGGTGATGGCCGCGCCGGTGAAGCCGCGCCACGTGCCGCCCTTCACCGCCCCGCTGAAGCGCTCCATGCGCCCCAGCACCTCGCGCACCTGAGGCATTACGTCCACGCCGTCGATCTCGACCGCCCGGCCCGACACGTCGCGCAGCGCCACGTGCAGCACGGGGCGCCCCTCCGTCAGGTTGATGGGCAGCCCTGCGAACATGGCGTCGCGCAGCTCGGTGACGCCCGCCGCCCCCGCCAGCTCGAGCAGCAGCTTCACCGTCTCGTCGGTCAGGCGGTGCTTGCTCAGGTCCACCAGCAGGCCGGCGACCTCGAACGAGAGGCGCTCGAAGCGGCCCTCGTCGCCCTCGAAGAGCTCGGCCACCCGCACCCGCTCCATGCGCTGCTGATGCTGGGCCAGTGCTCCCCAAGCCGCCGCGCGCGGGTCCTGAGGTGGCAGGGCCTGGCGGCCCTCCGGCGTCTCCCCCGCCATCAGGCGCCCTGCGGCTGCTCGTGCGGCTCGCCGCCGTCGGCGCTCGAGCGCCGCCAGATGTTGATGCCCGATTCGACGGCGTGGTGCTCGATGCGTTCCAGTTCGCCTTCCGTGAAGTCGGGGGCGCGCAGCGCCGCCACGTTCTCCTCCAGCTGCCGCACGCTCGAGGCGCCGATGAGCACCGAGGTGACGCGCGGGTCGCGCATGCACCAGCTCAACGCCATCTGCGCCAGGGTCTGGCCGCGCTCCTTCGCGATGTCGTTCAGCGCCCGCACGTTCCGAAGCGCCTGCGGGGTGATCAGCGAGGGCGCGAACGACTTCCCCTGCGCCGCGCGCGAGCCCGGCGGCAGGGTGCCCTCGACGTCGTCGGGGTTCACGTCCAGGTAGCGCGAGGTGAGCAGCCCCTGCGCCAGCGGCGAGAAGACGATGCAGCCGGCGCCCTCCTCCTCGAGGACGTCCAGCAGCCCGCGCTCGATCCAGCGGTTGAAGAGCGAGTAGGAGGGCTGATGGATGAGCAGGGGCGTGCCGTTGGCGCGCAGGATGCGTGCCGCCTCGGCCGTCTTGGCGGCCGAGTACGACGACACGCCCACGTACATCGACAGGCCCAGCGAAACGGCGCTGCTGAGCGCGCCCATCGTCTCCTCGAGGGGCGTGTCGGGGTCGAAGCGGTGGCTGTAGAAGATGTCCACCCAGTCGAG
>CAZVCT010000100.1:3809-7458 GCA_964625655.1 uncultured bacterium | reverse complement strand
GTGCGACGCCCGACCCCGGCGACGCAGCCGCGGCGAGCGAAACGCTGGCGGCGCCGGTGAGCGCGCCGGTGGTCGCGGCCGCGGCCGCTGCGTCAAACGCCAGCGCCGTGCGGCCGGTCAGCGCGCCTGCTGCGGAGGGTACGCCGCGTGTGGCGAAGTCGAGCAGCGCGGCGCCGGCGCGCGGCGCGCTCGACCCGGGTGCCGCAACCGAAATAAACGAAACGCTGGCGGCGCCGGCCAGTGCGCCTGTTGCGGAGGGCGTCGCGCTGGCGGCGAAGTCGAGGGCGGCTGCGCCTTGTAGCGCGCCGGGCGGCGGGGCGTATGGGGCGTAGGTGACGTAGGCCGTCAGGTCGCCGCTACCGGTGCCGGCAGTCCCGGGCCACGGATCGCCCGGCGCGATCGCCAGCGACGAGCCCTCGGCGCGGCGGATGTTCCCTATCGTGCCGCCTTCAGCCGGCGTGGTGGAGTTGATCGTGAGCGTGTGGCTGGCCGTCTGGGTCCCCAGCCAGTAGAACCCCGGCTGCAGCACGGCCGAGATCGTCGCCGGCTGCCAGCGCCCGGCGCCGGTTGACGTCGCGGCCTGCGAGACCGCCACGACCTCGCCCGGCTCCCCGGCGTCGTCGGCGAACACCATGCCGACCCAGTCCACGCCACCGGGGTCGTTGCCGCTGTCGTCCTCGCCGTAGCCGAAGTGCTGGTAGAAGGTGAGGGTGCTGGCCGGCTCGGTCAGCTCGAAACGTGACGCTATGACGCGGCCGGGGTTCCCGCTCCAGACACCCCCGATGCCGGGCGTGGTGTTGCCGAAGTACGGGACGTCCTGCGACAGCGCCGCCGCGAAGCCTACGCTCGTCGCGCCCGCTATCTGGATCGTACCTTCGCCCGAAGGGGCAGCGATGGTGGAGAAAGCGACAGACGCCGTGCCCTCGATCGCGCCCGGCTCTGGCCCGCCGCCCGGGTCATAGTCCGCATACGCGCCGAGGATGTAGCTCGCCGCGCTGCCCCCGGACCAAGGGTCCGGGGGGTTGTCGTACCCACTGTCGCCCCACTGCACCCAGCCCGTCCCGCCGCTGCTGGCCACGCGCATCGACGCTTGGAAGTCCTGCGATATGACCCCGATCCAGTACAGGCCGGGTGTCAGCGGTTCGCCCGAGCACTCGGAGACCGCCCAGTCGTCTTGCACGACGGCGACCGGGGCGCCGACGGCCACTTGGGCCCCCGGCTCCCCGGCGTTGTCGGCGTAGACCAGCCCTTTTACCAGTCCCGCGGCGCTGCCAGTGGAGTAGATGGCGACGTGGTTGAGAGTACCCGCCTCAGTAAGCTCGAAGCGCGTAAGGACCGCGCGCCCGGTACCGCCCGGCGCGTTTGTGTCGAGCCCGACGGTGTCCTGTTTACCGAAGCGGGCCACTACCGGCTACCTCAGTCGACGGTGACGACCAACGCCCCTGCGGCGAACGAAGGGGTGATCCCGTTGCTGACCGACAGGGGCGTGGGGACGCCGCCAACTTCGAGCAGGCCCGACAGCAGCAGGTTGCCCGCGCCTGCGGCGTCCGTGCCGATACCGAAGTGGGTCAGCGTGTCGCTGCCGCCGGTGGCGGCCGGGAACTCGATCGCGTTCTCGTTGCTGCCCTCGTCGGCAGTTACGTCCCACTGGGCGGCCGAGCGCGCGACGGCGACGCGGGCGTAGCTGGTGTACGTCGCCTCGCTGGTGCTCTGGTCGCCGGCCTCGCCCGGATCGGCGGTGTGCAGGCTGATGTAGAGGTTGCCGGCCGTGGCTGAGGGCTGCAGGCCCCCGGAGTCGCCGATGTCGGCGATGTTGGTGTTCTGCAGCAGGTGCTGCAGCAGGGCAGTTTCAAATGCGTTGGTGGCGGACATCAGGGAACCTCCGTACGGGTGATTTCAGGCCAGAACACGATAACGCCGGTGAGTACCCGGCGGACGACTTCGACAGCGCCGGGGACGAAGAGCTCAAGATCGAAGACCCACTGCTCCACGTCGTGCGATCCTGACCCAAGCTGCGCGGTCTGCGCCGCAGTGAGATTGAAACGCACGATCCCGCCGGGGTCCAACTCCAACGTACCTTGATCGGTCGATAGATCGAGGATCGCCACCGGCGACTCGATGCTCTCGCGGGCCTGCATGCGCGCTTGGCGCCCCGCCATTTCGATCGGAGTCCCGTCGGGCGAGAGAAATGCGATCTCGGTGCGGAACGTCTGGCCTTGATAGAGGTTCAACGTTCGAAAGGGAATGGTCACGGGCGGCGGGCTCCCCTACGTGGGCTCGTGGCACTGTGCCACCGAGAGCGGGGCGCGTCCAGCGTAGGGCTCACGGCTGCTCGTCCCACGTCGCCGGCCACTTCCGCCGCGCGAACGTATCGAACGGCCCTTCGTCGGCAAGGTCCACGACTTCGGCGGGGAGAATAAGGGCTCGGCGGATGTACGTCATGAGTTCACCTGTACGTCCCAGCCTAGGGACTGGAGGGTGTCAACGTCAGCCATTCCCTGTGCGGACGGCGGGGAGTTGGTGCCTTGGTGCAGCCAAATCTGACCGCCGTTGTGGCCTGCGTCCACGAGGTCGGACAGCAGTAGGTCAACGGCTGCTTGCGTGAGCGCGTTGTCTTGGAATTGCATGTCGTTTGTGTTGGTGCCCAGCCCGCCTCCTGTGTAGCCAGTGAGCTGATTGGAGTTGCACATGAAGCTCATCAGCGCAGTATTGGCTGACAAGTCAGGAATACTGCCTGTTAACTGATTGGAGTAGCAGTAGAAGGTCGTCAGCGCAGTGTTGGCTGATAGGTCAGGAATGCTTCCAGTGAGTTGATTGGAGTCGCAGTCGAAGACCTCCAGCGCGGCTGACAAGTCAGGGATGCTCCCAGTGAGCTGATTGGATTGGCAGGCGAACATCATCAGCGAAGTGTTGCCTGACAAGTCAGGGATGCTGTCTGTTAGCTGATTGGATCGGCAGAAGAAGGCCATCATGTTATCTGGCAGATCGGGGATGCTGCCTGATAGCTGATTGGATTGGCAGTCGAAGGCCCATAGTTCAGTGTTGGCTGACAGATCAGAGATGCTCCCAGTGAGTTGGTTAAAGCTACATTGGAACATCATCAGCGCAGTGTTGCTTGACAGGTCAGGAATGCTCCCAGTGAATTGGTTTTGGGAGCAGACGAAGTACCTTGACCCGTACCCCGCGTCCGGCATGACCATAACCGGGGCCGTGAGGCCATCGTCGGCAAGGTCAATCGTCGTGTACTCGGGGTCGCGGGCCCACATTTTCGTAACCGTAACTCCGTTCTCTCCTGCGAAGTGGATCACGGGGTCTGGCTCCGTACCTTCGGAATAGCATGAAAGCACCACCTCCGTTCTCGGAGTCAGGTAGCAGCCCCATCGCGCAGGCGTGCCGAAGTAGGCCGCGACCGAATCGCGCTCGGAAGGCGTCAGCTCGCGGCCAATCGCCAGAAAATGCGTGCAGTCGTTCAGCGGCAAGTGGAACAGACCCGCCGCGCCACGTGCCCGGTAGTGCCCGTGCGGCGTATTTACCCACACCTCGCAGTCAACAGGCAGCGTGACGCTGATTGCATCGTCCACCCCTTCCGACCATTCCGACCGTAGCCGGGGCGGCCCGTCTACAGGCAACACCGGACGTTCCGGAGCCG
>CAZVCT010000100.1:0-3709 GCA_964625655.1 uncultured bacterium | reverse complement strand
TCCGACCGTAGCCGGGGCGGCCCGTCTACAGGCAACACCGGACGTTCCGGAGCCGTGGCCTGCGTGGCGTGCAGTCCGTTCGGGCTGCGGTCCTCAATGCGACCTATCGGTTGACCCATCGCCGTGACCGGCGTGGTGCCTGCGGCGTCTTGGTAGAGGCCAGCAAAGCCATCCGTGAAGTAGTAGAGGGCACCTTCTTCGCCGTTGGCGTACAGATCAAGAATGGCCTTGAGCAGCGGGTCGTCGTCACCACCGCCGCCGCCGCCGCCGCCACTACCACGCGTCGGGGGATCGAACACCCCTCGCAATACCGGCTGCATTACGGGCTGGAGGATGGGGCGCAGGGCGGTCATTCCGCACCCAGCGCGTCGACGCCTACCCCCGAGCCCGCAGCGCGTCGTACGAGGTACTCACCGCCGCCGACCAGCACCTTGGAAACCCCGTCCCCCCGCGTGGTGAGCGAGCCTACGGCAACTTCGCGGCCGCCGTCCAAGAGGCGGACAATCGCGACCGCAGCGTTGAGTTCAAAGCCCGCCGCGGCGGCAGGGACCAGCGTGAGCGTCACCGGGGCGCCGCCCACGACGAAGGGGTCCGAATCGGCCGCATCAAGGCCGGGAGTGAGGATCAGGGCCATCGTGTCTTACCTCGTAGTTGGGCCATAGGCCAGAGAGTACCTCAGTTCAGCCTCGGGGCCAGCGCTTCGTTGAAGCGATGGAGCCATTCTGGCATCGACAGCGCCCGCCAGTCCATCGTGGCCGGCGTGGCCAGCGCGAACATCCTGTCGCCGGCCTTGACGGCCAGCCCCAGCCGCGTGCGGCAATCGAAGGGGTCGGCGCGGAACTCGACGCCGGGCCACTTCGCGCGTAGCGCGTCGAGCAGCGGTTGGAGCTCCTCAGTCGTCACGCCCCCGCACCTCGTCCGCCAGTCGGAAGCCCAGCAGCGGCCAGAGCTTGGCGAGGGCCTTCTCGCGGGCGATCTTGCGCCCCAGCTCAGCGTCGAAATTCCCCGGACTCACGCACGCGCTCTCGCCGGTGACGGTAAAACCGTTCTTGAGCACCAGTACGCAGAAGGTCAGGCAGCTGAGAGGGTCTGCGGCGGCGGTGTCGATCGGCGCGCCGGTGAGGACGCCGTCGAGCGCGGTGAAATAGTGTTCGCTGGCAATCTCGGCTTCAAGATCGTCGGGCGTGACGCGAGGGGCGGGCTGCTCGACGTTGGGCAGGCCCATCTGGATACTACTCATCTTCGTTCTCCTGTGGCTGCAGCCCGTCGATCTCTTCGAGCTGCCTGATGGCTTGATGGGCTACGGCGGCAATCGCACCGAGCCACTCGTGGACCTGCTCCTCGCACAACGTGCGTTGCCCCGTGCGCGGGTCGCTACACGCGAAGGGCGGCGGGCTGGGGAACTCGGGCGGGGCGGTCAGTTCGGGGTCGAGCCGCGCCGGGCGGTCGACGAAGACCTCACGGAACTCGATCTTGGCTGGAGGCGGCGTGCAGCAGGACGTCAGCAGCAGCGCGAGGGACAGGCTGGTCGTAATAGGCTTGAACATCGGGGTCGTCCCTCTTGAGCTGGGCGCGCAGCGCGGCGTTCTGGGCGATTCGGGCGTAGAGCTCGCGGCGCAGCTGCTCCACGCGCTGTGCGGCTTCGGCCGCCGCGGCCCGCTCGCCGGCGAGGCTGGCGACGAGCGCGTTGTGCTTGTTGATGACTTCCACCAGCCGCTGTGCGTTGTGGGTGGCCGAATCGCGGTAGTGGGCTACCCGGGCGCGTTGATCGTCGAGCTTGGAGCTGGCGTGGCGCCACAGTCCGAAGAAGATCAGGGCGAAGAGCACCGCGCCGATCAGCAGGGCGTCACGCAGGTTGATCGTCATGCTCGTCCTCCGGTGGATAGAGCAGCAGCGCCAGCTGGTCGAGCTGGGCCTGCAAGGACAACATCGTACGATGAATCTGGCCGCCGTTGTAGGTGACCTCCGGATGCCGCTTCTGCGCGTCCCACACCTGCTCGCGCATCGCCCGCACGGTCTGGGTGAGCTGGGCGCGCGCATCGGTGAACTCAGCGCGCCGGCGGGCGACGCGGTCCAGCGCCTCGACCAGCTTGGGCAGGACCAGCAGCGCGCGGCTGACCCGTTCAGAGTACGGCGCGCGAAGGGCGTCGTGGGCCTCGCCGATCAGCTCGTCGAGCTCAAGGGCGAGGCTCTTCACGCCGGCGGGTCCGGGATGGGCAGGCCGTGGCGGGCCAGCTCGGTGCGCAGGGCGTGGATGTACGCCTCGCACAGCTCCAGCGAGCGCCGCGCCTTGCGCAACTCGGCGGCGTTGGCCTCGGCCGCCGCAGCAGCGGTACGGGCGGCCTCTTGGGCGATGAGCACGTTGGCCTCGGCAATCGCCAGCCCGGCGCTGCATGCGTCGCGCGCAGCGCGCAGGACATCCCCCTCGGTCCTGAGCGCGGCGAGCTGGGTGCGCTGGTCTTGGATCGTCGCGCGGGCCACTTCGTAAGCCGCCGCCTCCGTTCCCTCGCGCGCCGGGCGCCTGTGGCGCAGGTACAAGGCCACCAAGAGGACAAGGGCCGTGAGCGCGGTGCCGCCAAGATAGGCGCCGACGGTCAGTTCGTCTGAGGCGATTTCGGGAACGGGCTGGGCGACCGACGGTAAATCGAGCAGCATCAGGTCGTTCCCGTGTCGTTGGGGGTGGCCTCGGTGCGCAGCAGGCACCAGATCGCGATCAGGGTCACCGTCGAGTAGGGAGTGAGCAGCGTGCTGGCGTCGATCTTGGCGCGTAGGACGAGGCCGGCGAGCCAGACGAGGCAGACGAAGATGTTGGCCCCCCAGCCGCACATGGGGTTGGGATGGTCGTCGATCAGGCGCCAGAACAACAGGATGGCGACGAGCGCGTAACAGACTCCCCAGAAGTGGGCGATCTCAGGCGCGACCCAGTTGACGTGGCCGAGGAAGAGACGCAGCGCTTGGAGCGACGAGGCCAGCCCGACGAAAAAACGCGCGGCGGCGGTCGGGCCGTAGTTGAGGGCACGGCGCAGGTCGTTGTGTAGCACGTCGGGCTCCCCGCGTAGGGCGTGGCCCGATGGTACTACGACTTTGGGGGGATCGCCCGGCTCAGTTTGCGCGCTGCATCACGGATGCGGCGGGCGCGCTCTTCGCACTTAGAGCACCGAGGCTTCGGCTTTGATGCGTTCGGCGACGGCGCGGGCGGCGAGCCACTTTTTTGCATCGTAGGCGGCCAGATCGGAAGGGTTGGAGAGGAAGAACAGCTCCACGATGATACCGCCAGACTGGACGAAGGCAAGGCGGCTGTGCTGGCCGGCGCCCTCGCTCTTCGCACCCCGGTTGGGGATGGCGAGCACTGAGGCGATCGCTGCGCAGAGCGAAGCGCCAAGAGCGAAGTCCTTGGTCTGGGACAGGGTCTCCACGCCCGTGGCGCTGGGTAGGCGGAAGGCGTTGGTGTGGAACTCAAGGCTCAGGTCGTGGTTCGCCGCGGCGCGCGCAGCGCGTTGCAGCGGCCAGTTGTCGTTGGGGCCGTCGCCGTCGATGGTGTGGCGGACGCCGTCACGGGTCAGGTAGAAACTGACCATGTTCCTGAACTCGGTGACGATCTCGGCCTCGGTGCGCAGCACGTCGATCATCGTGCCGTCGGCGCGGCAGGACAGCGTCTGCATGGTCGTGGCGCCGGGGTCGGAGTTGGAGTGGCCGGCGCTGATGAAGA
>CAZVCT010000099.1:0-7527 GCA_964625655.1 uncultured bacterium | reverse complement strand
AGGTCTACCTGAGCGTCATCGAGAAGGAGCGCCGCGGCGCCTACCTCTCGCAGACCGTTCAGGTGATCCCGCACATCACCGACGAGATCAAGGCGCGCATCCACAAGGCGGGCGAGGACGCCGACGCCGAGATCGTCCTCGTCGAGGTGGGCGGCACCGTCGGCGACATAGAGTCGCTGCCGTTCCTGGAAGCCATCCGCCAGGTCCGCTTCGAGGCCGGCGCCGGCAACACCCTCTACCTGCACGTGACGCTGGTGCCGTACCTGGGCACCAGCGAAGAGCACAAGACGAAGCCCACCCAGCACTCGGTGGCCACGCTGCGCAGCGTCGGCATCCAGCCCGACGCGCTGGTGCTGCGCTCGCAGGCGCCGGTGCCCGGCGACGCGTTGCGCAAGATCGCGCTCTTCTCGAACGTAGACCCAAGCGCCGTGTTCAACGCCTTCGACGCCGACTTCGTGTACGCCGTCCCCGAGATGCTCGAGCAGCAGGGCATCGGCCGCTACGTCGAGCGGATGCTGCAGCTGGACAAGGTGACGCCCGAGCTGCGCGTGTGGCACGAGGCCGTGCGCGTCCTGCGCAGTCCCAGCCGCGAAGTGCGCATCGCCGTGGTCGGCAAGTACGTCGCCATGCCCGACGCCTACCTCAGCCTCATGGAGGCCCTCAAGCACGCTGGCATCGCCAACGACGCCGCCGTGAAGATCGACTGGGTCAACTCCGAAGAGCTCGAGGAAGCCGCGCTCTCGGACCTCGAGGGCTACGACGGCATCCTCGTGCCGGGCGGCTTCGGGGTGCGCGGCATAGAAGGGAAGGTGCGGGCCGCGAAGGTGGCCCGCGAGAAGGACGTCCCTTACCTGGGCATCTGCCTGGGGATGCAGGTGGCCGTCATCGAGTTCGCGCGCAGCGTGGCCGGGCTCACCGGCGCCAACTCGACCGAGTTCGACCCCTACACGCCCCACCCGGTAGTGGGCCTGATGCCCGAGCAGCTCGAGGTCGAGAACCTGGGCGGCACCATGCGCCTGGGCAGCTGGCCCATGCAGCTGGCCGAGGGCACGCAGCTGGCCGCGCTGTACGCCGAGCAGGGCCTGGGCCCCACGGTGCACGAGCGCCACCGCCACCGTTACGAGGTCAACCCCGACTACGTCGACCGCCTCGTGGAGGCCGGCATCACCGTCTCGGGCGTCACCCCGGGCATGGCGGGCCGCGGCCGCGGCCTCGTGGAGGCCGTCGAGCTGCCGGGCCACCCGTTCTTCGTGGGCCTGCAGTCGCACCCCGAGTTCCTGTCGCGCCTGATGCGCCCCAGCCCGCCCTTCACCGGCTTCATCCGCGCTGCGGTTCGGCGCGCCGACGCCGTGCGGCGCTCCGACGAGCAGGGCGAAGGCCCGCAGCAGGGCGTGGCCACGGACGGGACGGGCGCGGCTTGAAGGCGAACCGTCCCCTCGTGGTGGGGCTGGCAGGCGGCACGGGTTCGGGCAAGACGACCGTGGCGCACGCCATGGTGCGTGCGGCCGGCGCGGGCAACGCCGTGCTGCTGCCGCAGGACGCCTACTACCGCGAGCAGGGCGACCTGCCGTTCGAGGCGCGCGAGCTGACCAACTACGACGAGCCCAGCGCCTTCGACACCGATCTGCTGATCCGTCACGTCGACCAGCTGCTGAGCGGCGAGGCCGTCGACAGGCCCGTCTACGACTTCACCAACCACAACCGCTCCGCCGACATCGTCCACACTCCGGCGGTGCCCGTCGTGATAGTGGAAGGGATCCTCGTGCTGAACGACGCCGCCCTGCGCGAGCGGATGCGCCTGAAGGTGTTCGTGGACGCGCCGCCCGACGAGCGCTTCATCCGCAGGCTCGAGCGCGACGTCAACGAGCGCGGCCGCAGCGCCCAGAGCGTCATCGCGCAGTACCGCCGCACCGTGAAACCGATGCACGACCTGTTCGTCGAGCCCACCAAGCAGCACGCCGACCTGATCCTGCCCGAGGGCGGCAGCAACCGCGTGGCGCTCGAGGTGCTGACCAGCTACGTCGACTCGTACTTGCGCGCCAGGGCTGACGCGTGAGGCGCAACCCGCGCTTCGGAGGCCTGCTCGAGCCGGTGCTGTGGGCAGTCGTCTTCGTCGCCCTGATCGGCGCCACCATGCTTGCCGCCAGGCGCGTGGCCACCGAGGGCTCGCGCGAGCAGGTGGCGATGGTCATGGACGAGATGGCCCTGTCGCAGCAGGGGGCCCTCGTGGGCCTCACCAGCCTCGAGCTGGGGCGCCGCTACCGGGAGGCGGGCCTGACGGGCGTGGCGCTCTACGAACAGACCGTCGACTCGCTCGTGGCGAAAGGCTACGCCGCGATGGTGCTGGCGTCGGACCTGAAGGCGCAGATGCTGCTGCGCGGCATGGCGCCGCCGCCCATCCCCGGCGACGCCACCCTGGTGACCCCGCTGATGCCGGGCGCCCTCGACGCGCTGATCGCCAAGAACGTGCCGGCCGCCAGGCCGCTCGAGATCGAGGGGCGCACCTGGTACCTGTGGCCCGGCGACGTCACCGAGACGCTGCCCGCCGGCCCCGACGCCGCCGAGCTGGCCTTGTGGCAGGCGGCCGGCTTCGACATCGCCTACCGCCCGCGCAACGCGCCCTACCAGCTGCAGCAGCTGGGCGACTTCCCCGAGGAGGCCACCTACCTCATCTACGCCGGCACCCAGGTGGCCGGCTACCCCGGCGAGCTGGAGGACGTGGTGGCAGGGTCGCAGGAGTACCTGACCGCCATCATCGAGGGCACACCGCAGGACGGCATGCGCGACATCTCGAACGAGGTGCCCACCGTCAGGCTGCTGAGCTTCAACCAGGACTACGTCGACCGCCGCCTGCGCCCTGCAGACCTGGTGGACAAGTACCTGCTGGCCGTCTCGGAACGCAACGTGCGCCTGCTCTACCTGCGCCCCTACACGACGAACGAGCTGGGCGACCCGGTGGAGAACACCGAGGCGATGGTGCGGCAGCTGAGCGCCGCCCTCGTCAGCCAGGGCTACGAGGTGGGGCCGCTTACGACGCTGGGCACCGACTACCAGACCATCCCGTGGCTGCGCGCCCTGGCGGCGCTGGGCATCCTGGCCGGGCTGGGCCTGCTGGCGCTGCGTTTCCCGGCGCCGTGGGGCGTGGGCGTGGCCGCGCTGCTGCTGCTGGGCAGCGTGGCGGTGGCCGGCCCCCGCTGGGACGCGCTGGCCCTCGTGGCGGCCCTGATCTTCCCCGTGCTGGGCTTCCTCACGTTCCGCGAGCGCTGGCCCGCGCTCTTCTACGCCACCGCCCTCTCGCTGGCCGGCGCCCTGCTGCTGACCGCGGTGGGCAGCGAGCCCGCCACCCTGCTCGCCATCCGGCCGTTCGCCGGCGTCGGCCTCACGCTGGTGGTGCCGCCCGCCCTCTTCCTGGCGGCCTACATGCTGCGCTTCCACCGGCCCGCTACCTGGGTGAAGCGGCTCTGGCACGCCGAGGTACGCGCCGGGCACGTCGCCCTGGCGCTCGTGGGGGTGGCAGCGCTGGCGGTGGTGGTGCTGCGGCGCGGCAACGACCCCGTCATCGGCGTCAGCCAGTTCGAGCTGACCCTCAGGCAGCTGCTGGGCGAGTACTTCGCGCGCCCCCGCTTCAAGGAGCTGGTGGGGCACCCGCTGGCGCTGCTGGCGCTGGCGCTGCCCGCCTGGCCCGCCTGGCTGCGCGCCGCGCTGCTCACCGCCGGCGTGATAGCCCAGGCCAGCATCCTCAACTCGTTCAGCCACTACCACACGCCGCTGCTCGTCTCGCTCGAGCGCACGGGCGTGGCGCTGCTGGTGGGCGTGGTCGTCGGCCTCGTGCTGCTGCCCATCGCGGCGCTCGTCACGCGCCTGCTGCGCCAGTGGCTGGCCGGCGCCGACGACGGCGTGGCGCCTCCTTCGCCCACCGCGGCGGACTGACGGACACCGGCGGCATGCGCGTACTGATCAGCGGCTACTACGGCTTCGGCAACCTCGGCGACGAGGCGCTGCTGGCCGGCATCCTAGGTGGCCTGCGCGCGCAGGGCCACACGCCCGTGGTGCTGTCCGGCGACCCCGTCGCCACCTCGCGCCTGCACGGTGTGGAGGCCGTGCAGCGCGTGGCCGGGCTGCCGCTGGCCCTGCTGCGCGCCGACGCGCTCGTGTCGGGCGGCGGCGGCCTGCTGCAGGACCGCACGAGCCGCCGCAGCCTCGACTACTACCTGGGCGCCATCCGCCTGGCGCGCATGCTGGGCAAGCGCGTGGTCGTCTACGGCCAGTCTTTGGGGCCCCTGTCGGACGGCGCCCAGCTGGCGGTGGGGCGCGCCCTGAAGGGCCTGCCGCTGGCTGTGCGCGACGAACGCTCGATGCGCCTGGCGTCCGAGATGGGGCTGAAGGCGAACCTGGTGGCAGACCCGGCGCTGCTCCTGAAGAGCGACTCCTCGACCACCGCTAAGGAGGAGGCGCCCGTTTTGCTCGTGCCGCGCGGCGGCGAGCCGCAGCTGAACGGCGCGCTGGCCGACCTGGCCGTGGAGCTGGCCGAGAGCGGCGTGCCGCTGGCCGCCATGGCGTTCCACCCGCGCGAGGACGGGCAGGAGGTCGAGCGACTGAAAGCGCTGGTGCCGAGCCTGGCGGTATGGGACGAGAGCGACCCGCAGGCCGCGGTGGCACTGCTGCAGGGGGCGCGCTACGTCGTGTCGGTACGCCTGCACGGCTGCATCCTGGCGGCGGCGGCGGGCGTGGGCTTCGCCGGCCTCTCGTACGACCCGAAGGTGAAGGGGTTCCTGACGCAGGCGGCCGCGCCCAGCTTCGAACATCCGGTGGACGCGCGCGCCCTGATGGGGCTGGCGCTGTCGGCGCCACCGCTGCAGACGCACACGGTGGCCCACCTGAAGCGCCTCAGCCGCGGCGGGATCGACTGGCTGGGCGCGGCCCTGCGGCGCGGGCGCTTCACGCGCGGCAACGACTGAGGCAGGCGCGACCTCAGCCGAAGGCGCGTTAGACCGCCGAAACCTGACGTAGGCGCGGGCACGCCGGTCAGGAGAAAGACCACCTGGCGTTCGCGCCCCCTGAGTTACGCTTAGCGCGTGCGACGCACCGTCTACACCCGGTTCCTTGGCCTGTGCCTAACCGCGCTGCTCGCCCTGCCGTCGTCCGTGGCGCTGGCCCAGCCGGTCAACGCTCAGCTCGAGCAGATGCGCGCCCTGCTGGCGCAGGGCTACTACAACTCGGCGGCGCGGCTCAACGGGCCCGAGCTGGTCGCCCGCTATCCCGAGAACGGCGAAGCGCACTACCTCTACGCCCGCGCCCTCTACCTGACGGGCGACATGGAGGGCGCCGCCCAGCACCTGGAGCGCTCCATCGAGCTGGTCGGAGACTCCGACCCTGGCGTCGCCAACCTGCAGGGCCTGCTGCGCGCCGCCCAGGGCGACGCGGCGGGGGCGCTGCGCGCGCTGCAGAACGCCTTCCTGCGCAGCCGCGACTACCAGTACGCGATGGACTGGGGCCGGGTGGCGTGGCAGGCGGCCATGTACGAGGAGGCCATCGCGGCCTTCGACGCCGCCGCCCGCACCGACCGCGGCCAGCGCGAGCTGTGGCCGTGGATCGACAAGGGTCGCCTGCTGGTGCTGCTGGGCCGGCCGCAGGAGGCCATCCAAGCGTTCACGACCGCCATCGACGTCTTCGAGGCCACGGACCCGGGCGAAGCGCGCCCGACGCCGGCTTACGTCGAGGCGTACTACCGCCTGGGCGACGTGTACGAGCGCCTGGGCGACCTCAGCCGGGCCGAGATCAACTACCGCGCCGCGCGAACGGCCGACCCGAACTACGCGCCCGCCGTGCAGGCGCTGGACAGGCTGTCGCGCAGCTTCGAGTGACGGAACGGGGCGCCGGTGCGTGGTGCGGTCTCTTCCGCACGCGGCGCACCGGCGCCCTTCTCTGGCTATCCGTTAGCGAACTGGCTCAGTTGCCCTGCGCAGGCTCGGACGGGGCGAGGGCGTACGTGACCCGCACGGTCACGTTCACGGCCAGCTGCCCGCTCTCGACGGGCGAACCCACGGCGCGGCTGAAGTCCATCGTCGCGGCAGGCATCGGGGCGTTGTAGCTGGTCTCCTCGATGTGGACCGGGCTGCCGAGCGTGAGGCCGGCCAGCGCTGCCAGCTCCTGGGCGCGGGCCAGGGCGTCGTCCATGGCGGCCTCGCGGGCGCGGCTCTGCAGCTCGGCGGTGTCGGAGATGGTGAAGTTGATGCCGCCCACGTCGTTCGCGCCGGCCTCGATGGCGGCGCTGAGGAGCGCGCCGACCTGCTCGGCGTCGCGGACGGTGACCTGGAAGGCGTGCTGCACGTGGTAGCGCTCGCCGGTGGGCTGGCCGTCGCGGTCGGTCATCTGCTGGCGCCACACGTTGAAGGACACGGTGCGGATGTCGCGCTGCTCGATGCCCAGCGCCAGAGCCGCTTCGCGGATGGCGTGCATCGTGGCGTCGGCCTCGTCGAGCGCCTCGCGGACGGTTTCGCTCGTGGCGTCGACGCCAAGGTTGACGACGGCCTGGTCGGGCTCGCCGTACGCCGCGCCGTTGCCGCTGACGGTGATGCCTGTGGCGGGTTGACCGGCTACCGCCTGGGCGTGCGCGGCAGCGCCGAGGGTCAGGGCGGTCGCGAGCGCGGCGGCCGCAGCGAGGCGCATCAGCGGGTGAGGCGCGCGCGCCGCCACTGCCGCGGAGGTGTGGAGGGTGGCTAGGGTCGACTGGCTGGGTGAACGCATCCTGGTGCCTCCTTGGTACTGCTGCCCGATTGTGTGAACGTCGCACGGTGAGTTGGGTTGAGGACGCGTTCACCGGCGGTTAACCGGGGCCGCTGACCATCCGGGCGCTGGAGCAGCGCCTGGCACCATGCTGCACCGAAGCTCGTCAGTTCACCAGCTTGGTGCGGCGCGACTGGTAGTCGAGTAGCACGTAGCGGCCGATCGTCTGAGGGGTGGTGAAGTACGCCTTGCCGCGGGTCATGGCGCTGACGCGCTGCACGAACGCGACCAGCTCGGGGTCGCGGGCGAGCATGAAGGTGTTGATCTGGATGCCGTGGCGCCGGCAGCTGCCCACCTCGCGCAGGGTCTCGCCGAGGACGAGCGGATCGAGCCCGTAGGCGTTGCGGTAGAGCTTGCCGCCGGGCAGGGTGATGGCCGAGGGCTTGCCGTCGGTGATCATCACGATCTGCTTCATCTCCTTGTTCTGCCGCAGCAGGATCTTCTGCGCCAGCCTCAGGCCCTCGGCGGTGTTCGTGTGGTACGGCCCGACCTGCGAGCGCGCCAGGCGCTCGATGGGGATCTCTTCGGCGCTGTTGTGGAACAGCACGAACTTGACGGTGTCGGAGCGGTACTGCGTGCGGATTAGGTGCGCCAGCGCCAGCGCCACCTGCTTGGCGGGCGTGAAGCGGTCCTCGCCGTAGAGGATCATCGAGTGGCTGCAGTCGAGCATTACGACCGTGGCGGCCGAGGAGTAGAACTCGGACTGCAGCACCTGCAGGTCGTCCTCTTCCAGGTGCAGGC
>CAZVCT010000098.1:0-7540 GCA_964625655.1 uncultured bacterium | reverse complement strand
GCACGCCGCGCCGCTGCTGCACGAGGTGCGCGCTGTGGCCACCGTTGCGGCGCCCTCGGACTACACGCACATGCTGCACCTGCTGGAGGACGACGCCGCCACCATCGAGGCGCGTGGCGAGGCGCGCGTCTGGATCGCGGAACGCTTCAGCCGCCTGCGCGAGTCGTTCCTCGACGAGCTGGAGGAGACGGAGATGCGCGCGGCGCTGCTGGCGATGCGCCGGCCGCTGCTCGTGCTGCACTCTCCGCTCGACAACGTCGTGGGGATCGACAACGCGCGGCGCATCTACGACGCGGCACGGCATCCCAAGAGCTTCGTGTCGTTGGCGGGCGCCGACCACGAGTTCACCCGCCCCGCCCAGGCGCACGTGGCCGGCGAGCTGGTAGGAGCCTGGGCGGCCACGGTGCTTCCCCCCGAACCGCCGCCGCCCGACGAGTGGCGCGAGGACGGCGTGGCCTACGCCCGTACGGGCCGCACGCTGCGCACGGAGGCGAGCGCCGGCGGCTTCCCGCTGCTGCTCGACGAGCCGGAACACGCTGGCGGCGAGGACGCGGGCCCCGACCCGTACGACCTGCTGTGCACGGCGCTGGCGGGCTGCACGAGCATGACGCTGCGCATGTACGCCGACCGCAAGGGGTGGCCCCTGGAAGAGGTGACGGCGCGCGTGGCGCACCGCAAGGTGCTGCCGGAGAGCGGAGACCGGCGGAACGCTGCTGACGAGTTCTCCATCGACATCCGGCTGGTGGGGGAAGAGCTCACGGAGGAGCAGAGGGGGAGGCTGCTCGAGATCGCGCACCGCTGCCCCGTGCACCGGACCCTGACGCGGTCGTCGGTCGTGACAGCGCGCCTGGCGTGAGGGGCGAGGGGCGGGTAGGCCCCGAGGCGGCTTCGGCTTCGGATGAACGGCCCGGCCCGGACACGCCGGACGACTGGGCCTCTGCGAAGAACCTGAACCGCACCATCGCCGCGCTGGCGCTGCCAGCCCTGGCCACCCTGGCCTCCGACCCGTTGGTGTCGCTGGTCGACACGGCCTTCGTCGGCCGCCTGGGCGCAGCGCCGCTGGCGGCCCTTGGCGTCAACACCGCCATCTTCTCGATGGTCTTCATAGTCTTCAACTTCCTGGCGTACGGCACCACCCCGATGGTGGGGCGCGCCCTGGGCCGCGGCGACCGGCGCGCGGCCGAGGCCGTGGTGGCGCACGCCTTCGTGCTGGCCGTGGGCGCCGGCGCGGTGGCGCTCGTGGCGCTGCAGCTGCTGGCCGTGCCGCTGCTGCAGCTGATGGGCACGGCGCCCGAGCTGATGCCCGAGGCGCTGACCTACCTGCGCATCCGCGCCTTCGCGGGGCCGGCGCTGCTGCTCATCACGGCAGGCAACGGCGCCTACCGCGGCTTCCTCGACACGCGCACGCCCCTGAAGTTCGCGCTGCTGCTGAACCTCGTGAACCTCGTGCTGGACCCGCTGTTCATCTTCGGCTTCGGCTGGGGCCTGGCGGGGGCGGCGTACGCCACCCTGATCGCGCAGTGGGTGGGGGCGGCCGCGTTCGTGCTGGGGCTGCTGCGGGGCCCGCAACGCGTGCCCGTTCCCGCTCGGTTGCCCGCGTGGCGGGAACTGGCGCCGTTCCTGCGCGTGGGGGGCGACATGCTGCTCCGCACGGGCAGCCTCGTGGGCACCCTCACCCTCGCCACGGCCATTGCCGCGCGCGTCGGAGTGGTGGAGTTGGCGGCGCACCAGGTGGCCTCGCAGCTCTGGATGTTCCTTTCGCTGACTATCGACTCGCTGGCGGTGGCGGCTCAGGCGCTGGTCGCCACGGAGGTGGGGCGTGGCGTGCCCGGCGGCGCCCGGCGCGCGGCCGACAGGATCCTGGCGTGGGGGTTCGCGCTAGGCGTGGCGCAGGCGCTGCTCTTCCTGCTTGCCCGGCCGCTGCTGACGACGCTCTTCACCACCGACCGCGAGGTGATCGCTGCCCTTGGCTCCGTTTACGTCTTCATCGTCGTGCTGCAGCCGCTGAACGCGGTGGTGTTCGTGCTCGACGGGGTGTTCATGGGCGCCGAGGAGTTCCGCTTCCTGGCGCGCGCCATGCTCCTGTCGGCTGCGGTGGCGGCGGGGCTCCTGCTGCTCGTGGTTCCCATGGGCTGGGGCCTCATGGGGGTGTGGTGGGGGATGACGGCGCTCATGCTCGTGCGCGGCGCCACGCTGGTACTCCGCTACCGGGCGCGGTCCGGGCCGCTCGCGCGCGGGTAGACTCGCGGTAACGAGACCCGCACGCGCCCATGCGCGCGTTGACTTTCGCGCCGCCTTCACTGGCCGGCCGCACGGAGGAAGCATGCCCCTACGCGACACACCCTTCAAGACGATCATCGAGCCGTTCCGCATCAAGGTCGTGGAGCCGATCCGCTTCACGACGCGCGAGGAGCGCGAGAAGGCGCTGGTGGAGGCCGGCTACAACATCTTCGGGCTGCGCTCGGACGACGTGCTCATCGACCTCCTGACCGACTCGGGCACCGGCGCCATGTCGAGCGAGCAGTGGGCGGGCATGATGCGCGGCAACGAGAGCTACGCCGGCAGCCCGTCGTTCTTCCGCTTCGACCGGGCGGTCAAGGGGATCACGGGCCTGAAGCACGTGCTGCCCACCCACCAGGGGCGCGCAGCGGAGCGCATCCTGGCGGGCGTGGCGCTGAAGGCGGGCGACGTGGTGCTGTCGAACACGCACTTCGACACGACCCGCGCCAACGTCGAGGCCGTGGGCGCCACCGCGCTCGACCTGCCCATCGCCGAGGGGCGCCAGCCCGCCACCATCCACCCGTTCAAGGGGAACATGGACGTGACGGCGCTGCGGCGCGAACTGACCGAGAAGCAGGGGCGCGTTCCCCTGGTGATCCTGACCGTCACGAACAACTCTGGCGGCGGGCAGCCCGTTTCGATGGCGAACATCCGCGAGGTCAGCGAGGTGTGCCGCGAGTTCGGGGTGCCGCTGTTCATGGACTGCTGCCGCTACGCCGAGAACGCCTACTTCATCAAGATGCGCGAGGAGGGCTACGCCGAGAGCAGCCCGCGCGAGATCGCCCAGGAGATGTTCAGCTACGTCGACGGCGCCACCATGAGCGCCAAGAAGGACGGCATGGCGAACATCGGCGGCTTCCTGGCTCTGAACGACGACGCCATGGCCGAGAAGGCACGGTCGCTGCTGATCTTGACCGAGGGGTTCCCCACCTACGGCGGCCTGGCGGGCTACGACCTGGAGGCGCTGGCGGTGGGGTTCGAGGAGGCGCTCGAGGAGCCGTACCTGCGCTACCGCCTGCGCTCGATCGAGTACCTGGGCGAGCGGCTCATCGAGGCGGGCATCCCGATCATCCAGCCCACGGGCGGTCACGCCGTCTACCTAGATGCGAAGGCGCTGCTGCCGCACGTTCCGCAGTCCGAATACCCGGCCTGGGCGCTCTCGCTGGTGCTCTACCTGGAGGGCGGCGTGCGGTCGGTGGAGATCGGCTCGGTGATGTTCGGCCGACAGCCCGACGGCACCGAGGAGCCGGCCGAACTCGAGCTGGTGCGCTTGGCGTTCCCGCGCCGCACCTACACCCAGAGCCACGTCGACTACCTGGCCGAGGTGCTGCTGCGCGTGGGCGAAATGCGCGACCGCGTGCGTGGCGTGCGCATGGTGGAGTCGCCCGAGGTGCTGCGGCACTTCAGTGCGCGCTTCGAGCCGGCGCATGGGGCGTTGCTGGTCTGAGAACGGTCCGACGCTTGAGGAGCGGGCACCCGCACCGGGGACGTGCGGGCACCCGCTCCGCTTATGAGCGGGCACCTGCTCTGCTGTTGAGCGGGCACCCGCTCCCCGCCGGCCTCTGCCGGGCCGTTAAGATGGTGCATGGAGAACGATAGAGATACGCGCCTCACGGCAGAAGAGGCGGGCGTGGGAGAGCTCCCCGCCGACGCGGACGTAAGCGACCTCGACGACCGGCCGGTCAACCACAACCTGATCTACAACAACGAAGAGAAGTGGCGCATCGGCCGCGAGATCCTGGAGCGCTACACGGGAGCCGCGCCCGAGGCGTTCCAGAAGCAGGTGCTGCTGACGAACTTCCAGCACTACCTCGACCGCTTCGAGGGGATGGCCGACGACGTCGTCACCACCACCGGCTCGGCCATGACCGCGCGGCACAGCGAGAAGCTGGGCGTGTCGATCATCAACTTCTCGGTCGGCTCGCCCGTGGCGGCGCTGATCATCGAGGTGCTGGCCACCGCCGAGCCCAAGGCCGCGCTTTTCCTGGGCATGGCGGGCGGCCTGCACCGCTCGCTGCAGGTGGGCGACTTCATCCTGCCAACGGCGGCCATCCGCGACGAGGGCGCCAGCAAGCACTTCATGCCCCCGCAGGTACCGGCCCTGCCGACCTTCAAGATCCAGAAGTTCGTCTCGCAGATCATCGTCGAGCGCGGCCAGGACTACCGCACGGGCGTGGTGCACTCGACCGACTACCGCTTCTGGGAGTTCGACGAGAAGTTCAAGCAGCAGCTCTACGACGAGCGCGCGCTGGGGATCGACATGGAGACGGCGACGCTGTTCTCGGTGGGGTTCGCCAGCAAGGTGCCGATCGGGGCGCTGCTGCTGGTGTCCGACCTGCCGCTGCGGCGCGGGGGCATCAAGACGCGCGACTCCGCCAAGGCCGTCTTCCGGCAGTTCACGGACCAGCACATCGAGGTGGGGATCCAGGCGATGAGCGAGATAGCGGAGCGGGGGGAGCATATTCGGCATTATCGTTGGTGAACCACCGGCGGGAAAATGTTTCTGACCGCGTCGTCAGTTACTCAAGACCTCCAGCCACCTAAGTACCTGAAGGTAGCTTCACCTGAGCGCCGCGTGCGAGCGTCGACATCACCGCCTCTGGCAAACTCAGGGTGGTTAGCCACCGCGTCAGGTGTCGGCGGCGTCGACCAAGGGCACCAGGGCAGCCTGGAGGATGTACGGCCTGCCGCCTCCCTCTCCGCCGATCCGCTGGTATCGCTCGGACAGGTCCGACAGGATGCGCAGCAGGTTCGTGGCCTGTGCCTGCGTCAGGTTCAGCGTCACATCGTGCAGGCCGGCGTTGGGTATGACAGGCGAGGCCTCACTGGAGCGGCTCGCTGCGGGGCCGGTCCAGACTGTTCCCGTCTCGCCGCGGAAGATGTACTGGCCGGCCCGCTCGTGCTCCTGTAGGACGCGGGCGTATGACCTGGCGATCTGGCGCCACACCGGCTCGAGCTGCGTGAGGACGCGTTCTTCGAGGTCCGAGTACGGAGTGACCTCGAAGGGTACGAAGAAGGCGTCCGCGACGGCGCGGTAGTGCCTGATGGCGCGACCGGCCCGCTTCTCCTCCCGGGTCACGCGCAGCAGTCCCGTTTCGAGGAAGGTAGTCACGCGGTAGTACATGGTACCGAGCCCCACGCCGACCTCCCTCGCCGCTTGGGATATTGTCCGTTCCTGTGCCAAGAACGGGTTCAGGAATGTCTTGCTCCTACCGTCGGTGAGGAGGCGGGCTTGCCGGGGGTCGCTCACCACGTGGACGCTCTCGCCATTGCGTCTGCTTGAATCAGGCTCTCCCATTTGAAGCAGCATAGCTTCCAGACTCATTGTCATGGCGCCTTTCAGAAACTACAGGTCGACGCCGAGACGGCTCGAGCGGACCTATTACCTGGCGCAGTTGCTCTTCTGGGTGGCTGCTTCCTTGCCGATGGCCCTATCGGTGTTACTTATGCAGTCCCGCGGTATGGACCTGCTGCAGATAGGGATGCTGATGGGGATGTTCTCGTTGACGGTGGTGCTGTTCGAATTTCCGTCTGGTGTCCTGGCAGATGCAATCGGACGCAAGCGTATCGCCCTGCTGGCTTACGGCTTCATGCTTGCCGCCTACGTCGCCCTGCTCTTCGCCTTTTCGTTCCTCAGCTTCCTGCTGGCTTGGGGGCTAATGGGCATCGGAAGGGCGTTCGCTTCGGGCGCTTTAAAGGCGTGGCTTATCGACGGCCTCCACGACGCGGATCCGGAAGCGGCTATTCAGCCGGCGCTCGCACGGGCGGGCACTTTCGAACTGCTCGGTCTCACACTCGGCACGTTGGGCGGGAGCTATCTGCCGAGCCTGGTCCCGAGATTGCCCGCGGACGGCAGCGCCGTTATCACGCCTCTGGCCATTCCGTTGCTCGGGTCGGTCGTCGTGACGATTATTCTGATTGCATTCGTCGCTGTCGCCGTGCGGGAGACTAGCCGACTCGAGGATCAGGGCGGCCCTGGCGTCGCGCGTCTGCCCGCGGCGATCGGGGAGGCGTTACGGTTAGTTCGGCGTCGGCGATCGTTGTTGCTGCTGCTTACGGCGTCATCGGCGGGAGGGTTCATGCTGGCAGGGCTCGAGACCTTCTGGCAACCCCATTTCGCCACTCTCCTCGGTGGTGCCGAGGGTAACACCGCACTATTCGGGTTCATTCTGGCGGGCTGTTTCTTCGCCGGCATGGTCGGAAACCTCGCGTCGATCCGCGTGAGCCGCTGGCTCGGTAGGCGTTATGCGCTGGTGGCGGGCCTGTTCCAAGGAGTCTCGGGCATTGTGCTCGTGGTCCTGGCGTTCCAGACAACGGTCGGTCCTGCCGTTGGGCTCTTCTGGTTCGTGTACCTGAGTCGATCGGTGGTCATCTCACCTCATGCAGCACTGTTCAATCTGCACGTGCCCGGGGAGCGGCGTTCGACACTGTTGTCGCTCGAGTCGCTGGTAGTGCACGGGGGATTCTTTGTGGGATCCGTGACGCTCGGCTACCTCGCCGAGGGCGTTTCGACGGGTGCGGCCTGGACTGCTGCGGGCACGGTGATGGCAGCTTCTGTCGCAATTTATCTAGTGGTGGATAGGGAAGAGCGAATTGATGGCTGTGTGAGTGGCGGGCGCCGTGGGCTCGTGAGTGCGCCGGTCGAGAGGGTCGACTGAGGATCCGGAGATGAAAACTTGCCTATTCCAAGGCATCCAGGAGTCGCGGCAAGGAAGTCAGCGCTTTGCCATCTGCGGTTGCTCGAGGGCAACTCCCGGCTTACCGCTACTCAAGCGGAGTGAATCCCGGCTCAAGCCGGAAGCTGCTGACCATGATGGGCGACAATAGTGTAGTAGCAGATACCCCCCCCACAGGTGTAGATGGACTCGTCGCAAATGTTTACGGCAACGCACCCGCTGCCAACAAGGACGAGAATAACTGCCCCACCGTGCGCGACTCCGTGTACCCGGGGAGGCCACTAGACTTGCCCAAGTGAGGGTGGCGGGCCGAGAGTGTTCCCAAGAGGAGGCAAGATCGGGCTTTTCGAGAGGTGGTGGCATCCCTTCAGCGCTAGTACCGCCTTGCGTCATAACAATTGTGATTCTGCGCCCTCGTCACCTTGGATCTAGTGGCGAAGAATGACGCTCCCTAACGCGAAACTGAGTCATAACGAGCAACTGGCTTTACCGCTGGTAGAAAGCCACCGGCGGGGAATAGTTTTTGCTTAGTTCAAGCGGAGGCAGGCCTATACGTGAGCCCTATTCCGGTGGACGAGGGGCCT
>CAZVCT010000097.1:0-7641 GCA_964625655.1 uncultured bacterium | reverse complement strand
TTCGTCACCGGCACGTCGATGCCGTGCGCGGAGGCGTAGTCGATGCAGTCCTCGCGGCCCTTGAGGTTCCACTCGCGCCAGGGCGCGATCACCTTGATGTCGGGCTCGAGCGCGTAGGCCGACAGCTCGAAGCGCACCTGGTCGTTCCCCTTGCCCGTGGCGCCGTGCGCGATGGCGTCGGCCCCTTCGGCGCGCGCGATCTCGACCATCTTCTTGGCGATGAGCGGCCGCGCGAACGAGGTGCCCAGCAGGTAGTAGCCCTCGTAGACGGCCCCGGAGCGCAGGACGGGGAAGACGAACTCCTCGACGAACTCCTTGCGCAGGTCGACGGCGTGCGCGCTGACGGCGCCGGTGGCGAGCGCCTTGACGCGCGCTTCCTCGACCTCCTCGCCCTGGCCGATGTCGGCGGTGAAGGCCACGACCTCGGCCTGGTACGTCTCCTTGATCCAGTGGAGGATCACCGAGGTGTCGAGCCCGCCCGAGTAGGCGAGCACCACCTTCTTGACCTGATCTTTCGCGTTCTGCTTCATCGTCTCTCCTGGTTTTTCGGTTGGGTGGGGTGGCGGGGCTGCTGTGGCTGGGGTGCACCGAAAGCATCAAGCGCCGCGGCCAAGGAACGGGCCGACAGCGAGTGGCGGCGGACGTACCTGCCAACGGCGCCTCAGCGTCGTCGGTCGAGCTCGTGTTCGAGGGTGGTGGGGTGGGCCTGGGGCCTTCCGTGATGCATCGTTTCGAGGGTCACCGTGCCGGAAGCTTATGCATCCGTTTCGATAACGATGCAACGATAGCACCGGTTCTGGGGGTCGTCAAGGAGCTGCGAGCGGTTCTATGCATGTATATGCGGTCGCCGTATGCGGTCAGGCAGGCGGCGGCGTGGCCGCTGCCTTACGCCGCGCCGGCAGCGCGGACAGCAGCGCCGCTCCCAGCACGAGCGCCGCCCCCACCACGCCCCACGCACCCAGGCGCTCGCCGAACAGCCCGGCCGCCAGCAGCGCCGCCACCACCGGTTCGATGGTGGCCACCAGCACCGCCCGCGACGCCTCGACCCGCCTCAGCCCCAGGTAGTAGACGAGGTAGGCGAGGTAGGTCGAGAGGGCGCCCATCAGCACCAGGTCGAGCACCAGCGCCGGCGTGGCCAGGCGCACGGCGTCGAACGGCACCCAGGGCAGCAGGCCCAGGGCGCCCAGCGGCATCACGATGGCGTAGATGGTGGCCGGCCGGTAACGGCGCAGCACCCACTTGCCGAAGAGGTAGTACGAGGAGTAGGAGAGCCCCGCCACGAGCCCCCACACCACTGCCTCGGTGGTGACGTCGACGCCGCCCCCGCCGCCACGCGCCACCAGCGCCACGCCTACCACCGACAGGCCTACGAGGCCCATCTTGAGCGGCGTCAGGCGCTCGCCCAGCAACAGCGCCGCGAGCAGCGCCACGAAGGCGGGCGCGGTGTAGAGGAGGATGAACGCCAGGCTGACGCCGCCGGCGTCGATGGCGAGGTTGAGCGCCGTGTAGAAGAGGGTGACGCCCACGAGCGCGAACGCAACGAACGCGAGGGCGTCGCTGCGCCGCTGCAGGCGCAGGTCGCGCACCAGGCCCGCGTGCGCCAGGAAGAGCAGCCCGCCGATGGCGGCCCGCCAGAAGGCGATCTCGGTCGCGCCGACGCCCGCCGACAGCAGCCTCTGCGAGAACACCCCGAGCAGCGCCCAGAGCACCGCCGCCAGGGCTACCAGGAGGTAGCCGGCGGCGGTGCCCTGCGGCGCGGTGCCCGAGGGCCGCGCCGGGCGGCTCAACCGTACTCGGGCGCCGGGACTCGCATGCCGTAGTCGCGTGCCGTCTGCGGATCGTCGTGCTTGAGGGCTGCCATGCGCCGGCGGTACGACGTCAGCTCGACGAAGAACGCCACGGTGTTCAGCACGTAGATCACGATCAGGGCGATGCTGTCGGTGCGCAGCGCCATGGTGGCGTCGGGGCCGCCCGGCAGGTAGTTGAGGATGAAGTCGACCCCGAAGATCGCCCACGGCACCATCAGGAACACGCCCCAGAACTCGTCCGCGAGGCCCGTGCCCGGCAGCAGCAGCGCCAGCAGGTGGTAGAGGAACGTGCGCGGCGCGTTGCGCGCCAGGCGCGGCCGCGGCACGAAGAGGCAGACGATGCTGGCTATCGCCCACGCGAGGAAGAGCACCACGAGCAGCGTCCACACCCAGGCCGGCAGCGACACGCCCTCGATCTGGGTGAGCGTGGCCCACGGGTTGGTGAAGGCGTCCGCCCAGGCTTCCAGGTAGGTGCCCGCCAGCGCGCCGGCCAGGCGGTCCTGGCCAGGCGCGGCCAGCACGGGCGCCTCGGGCGCGTAGACGGTCAGCAGGCGCGACGGGTTCGGCGCCCGTCCGAGGTTGTAGAGCGCCTCTTCGTGCGCCGCGTCCAGCTCGAGCGCCCGCTCGAAGTGGCTGTCGTCGCCTGTGAGGACGGCGAGGTTGTTGAGCGCGTCGGCGTCGTTCTCGAGCCGCGCGTAGGCGTTGCGGGCGGCCATCTCGTCGCCCGCGGTCTGGGCGGCGTACCCCTGCACGAAGAGCGTGTCCTCGCGCCCGTCGCCCAGCGCCACCACGGCGTCGATCGCCGGCGGCGTCGCCAGCGAGCCGGAGCCCCACGAGGGCGGCACGTCGTCCACGTTGGTGGCCCAGCCCTGCAGCGCCGCCAGGGCCAGCGCGGCCACGAACAGCAGCACGACCACCAGCTTCTCCATGAAGGTGGCGAAGCGCATGAAGGTGAGGCGCGCCGCCACCGGCGACACCTGCTTGCCGGCCGCGCGCATGCGCTGCATGTTCAGCGTCTGCGGGCGCCAGTACTTCGCGAGCAGCGTCACGTGCAGCGCGAGGATGCTGACGAGCAGCGCTGCCACGCCGTACCAGCCGGTGCGGCCCACGGTGAGGGCCGCCTGCGCCACGACGGCGCTGGCCTGGAAGCCGCCCCCTTCGTTGGCGCGCGTGCGCCAGAGCGAGGCGGCGTCTTCCTGGCCGGCCTCGCGCAGGTAGTTGGCGTACTCGCGCAGCGCGGCCTGCGTCTCGGGCACCTGCGACGACGAGGTGCGGTAGAGCCAGTCGGCCCAGAACCCGGCGCGCTCGAGGTTGCCGCGGCCGAGCGCCTCGAGGAGGCGTCCGAGGGGAAAGCCGTAGGCGTCCGCCAGCTGCTCGTCGGTCAGCAGCTCGGAGCGGTAGCCGCGCGCCACGAAGTCCTGTAGCGCGGCGTCCATCGCCCGCGTGGCCAGGTCCTGCCGAGGCGCCCGGAGGCTCAGGAAGGCGTCTGCCAGCTGAGCGCGCTCGTAGAAGGTGGCGCTGGTCTCGAGCGCGCGCTCGAGGTACTCGTCGACGCTGCGGCCCTCCGCGCCTTCGGGCGCACGCTCGGCGACCGCCAGGTAGAGCCAGGGATTGGTGGGGTCGTCCGCCAGGCGTGCCAGGGGATCCGCGACGCGAGCCTCTTCGCGCAGCCAGCCGTACAGCTCGAGGTGCGGGTCGAACGGCTCCAAGCGCTGCGGGCCGTTCGACAGCACACGCACGCGGCGCTCCACGCCGTTCGCGTATGCCACCGTCGCTTCGATGACGCTGCCGCTGAAGGCGATGTCGGTCACCTGTGCAGGCAGGCGGTGGCGGGCCAAGACGCGGCCCGTGGCCGGATCGAGCTCCAGCAGGTGGTTGCCGCGTCCCACCACCAGGCGCTGGTCGGAGCGCGCCGGGCCGGCCGTCAGGCCGCTGCCGCTGGGGAAGTCGAGGCGCCAGACCTCTTCGCCGCGGGCGTCCTCGGCGACGACGGCCTCGCTGACTATCGACACGTTCAGTGAGCCGGCGGGAGCGCCAGGCGCCCCAGCGCCCTCGGGCGGACCGTCGGGCCCGGCGTCGCCGGGAGGCGTAACGCCCGGTCGAGTGACGCCAGGCGCCGTCCCGCCGGTCGTTCCGTCCTGTGCTTCGCCGCCGTCTTCGCCGTCCGGGGTGCCGCCGGTGGCGCCGCCCTGGGTCGAGCCTACGGCCTCGTCGTCGGAGGCGTCGGGGTCCTCGCTCGCGGGAGCGCCGTCATCCTGACCTGCCTGGTCTCCTTCGGTGTCGGCGTCACCATCGGCCGTGCCCTCGTCCTGGGCGGTCGCGTCCTCTTCGTCCACTGCAGCGCCGTTCGGCGCATCGTCGCCGTCGGCTTCGCCTGGCGTTTCCTCGGCCTCGCCGACGGCCTCGTCCATCGCCTCGTCGTCGGCCATGGCGCCTTCCTCGGCGTCGGTCTCGGTCTCAGTTTCGGCCTCGGCGTCACTCTGGGCATCCGGCTCGGCGCCCGCCGCGCCTTCGTCCGCGCTTTCGTCACCGCCTTCGACTGGAGAGCCGGGCTCGCTATCAGCCGGCGGGTCCGCCTGGCCGACGGCCTCGTCGGCGCCGCTGACCCTGACGTTCAGGGTCGCGTCGAGCCTCGGGCCTTCGAGGCGCACGGCGTAGACGCCGCCCTGCCTGAGCGGCGCGGTGAATATGAGCATCCCGTCGGCGCTGGCCTCCACCACGCTGACCAGCGGCGCTGGGCGCTCGTCGCCCTGGGCCGGCGGGGTCAGCTCTACCCGGTAGCTGCCGCCGGGCTCTAGGTTGGTGGCAGCCAGCTCGAGCGTCTCGCCGACGATGTAGGCGTACGACCCGAGCGTGACGGTGGGAGCGGGTTGGGCGGTTGCCAGGGGAAGAAGCGCCAACGCGAACGCCAGCCAGAACGGCACGGCGAACGCCCAACGCGTGCCGCGGCGGACGGAGGCGCGGCTGTCGGCTGCGCGAGATTCGGACATGGGTTCACATTACCGCAACTCCGCCAGCCGTCCGTCCCCTTTGCCCGCTCGGGCACGCTAACCAGCCCTTCCTGCGCCTGCCGGAGGGGTGAAGGGCCCAGCGACGGCCTCGCGGGGGCGTTGGTATAGTGCGGGGGTGCTGCGCGAAGTGTGGGCCAGACTCACTTCTCCTTTCCCTCCAGAGGCCCTAGCTTGGAACGTCGTCGAGCTTCAGGCCGACGGCGTGCGTGCGCGTCTCGAACCCGCCTGGTCGCCGGACTTCGTTCGGGCCCGGCTCGACGAGCAGGTGGGCCTGGACGGCTGGTCGTACTCCATGACCGCCGCCGGCGCCAGCGGGGTCGTCTGCAACCTCACCGTCCAGGGTGTGACGCGTTCGGCGGCCGCCGGCGCAGCGGCGTCCGGTGCCAGCCTCGAGGCGCTCGCGGAGCTCGCCTTCTCGCGCTGCGCGAGGCAGTTCGGCATCGCGCCGGCCGTGGCGGTCGCAGACGACTCGTACTGGGTGGACTTCGATCCTGAGGCGGGCGAACCGCTCTACTTCCCGGAACCCGTGCCCGTGGACGAAGGCAGCCCTGCCGCCCTCGCCCCCGCGCCGGCCCAGGCGTCCGTGCAAGGCGCAGCCGAACCGGCGCGCCAGGACGCCTCGAACGAGGCGCTCGCCATGATCGAGCGGCTCGTGGATCGGCTCAAGGCCGAAGGGCTGGGGAAAGAGGCGGCGCAGCTCGTGGCCAGGCACCACGGCCGTACCCAGGAGGAAGCGCGCGAGCTGTACAGCCGCCTTAGGGCCCTGCTGATCAAGAAGGACGCGGAGGAGTAGGGTGGCGCACCGATGATCAAGGTGATCGCCATCGGCGACGTGCATGGGCAGTGGCCCGAGCTGTGGCGCGTCCTGAAGGCCTCCGCGGCCGCGACGCCCAACCTGGAGCCCACGCCGGCCCTGATCGAGGGGCGCTACCAGGTCGTGTGCGTGGGCGACCTGGTGCATTACAAGGACGAGCGCGCCTACGCGAACGCGGTCGGCGAGGAGCCTTACGACCCGAGCGACCTCGACCACCTGCGGCGCGCCGCGAGGGCGCAGGTCCGCGAGCTCTACCGCTTCAAGCGCTTCGTCGACCAGGCGGGCGGCAACGTGAACGTCATCCTGGGCAACCACGACGAGGCCGCCAGCGAGAACCGCTACCAGCTGACGACGCGCGGGGGGCTCGAGCACCTCGAGTTCGACGCGGACCGCGGCGGCGTGCCGCTGCCCGACGACCTGCGCGACTGGTTCAGGAGCATGCCGCGCCAGGTCGTCTTCCACGGCGTGCAGTTCGCGCACGCCGGGCCGCTGCCGGGGATGCAGGTGTTCGACGATTTCTTCTATCACGACCCAGACACGAAGACCTGGTGGTACAACAAGCCCGAACTCGTCAGGCAGGCAGGCCACCGCTTCGGCGTCTACGGCCACACGGTGATGAAGGAGGGCGTCTACGTAGACCGCGAGAACGGCTTCGCGATGATCGACGCCCTGAACCGGCTGCAGTTCTTCGAGATGATCCTGGACGAGGACCGGCTCGACTACAGCATCATGCAGCTCTGAGCAGCTACGTGCAGATCCGAGCATCTTCGGGAGCTGACGGAGGTGGGGCGTGTGGCGTGACGGCCCCCTGGTAAGCGAGCGCGTGCGCGCCGTGGCGCTGCGGGCGCCGGGCGGCGCGGCCTGGCTCGAGCAGCTTCCCGACCTGATCGCGGAACTGGCGGCCGGTTGGAAGCTGACGCTGGACCGGCCCATCGCCCACGACGGCTACACGGCCGTGGTGCTGCCCGCGCGTACGGCTGACGGCGCCCGCGCCGTGCTGAAGCTGAGCGTGCCGCACATGGAGGGCCTTCACGAGGCCGCCGGCCTGCGCTTCTGGGACGGCGACCCCACCGCGCGCCTTCTGGCCAGCCTGGACGGCAGCGGCGTCATGCTGCTGGAGCGCTGCGTCCCGGGTCACTCCCTGAACGTGCTGCCGCCGGCGGAGCGCGACGAGGTGCTGGGACGCCTAGTGCCGCGGCTATGGCTCAAGCCACCGGCGGGTGAGTTCCGGCCGCTGGCCGAGCAGCTGACCTACTGGGCCGCCGAGAGCCGGGCGGACGCGGCGCGCTGGCCCGACCCGCAGCTGGTGGAGGAAGGCCTGGCGGTATGGGAAGAGCTGGCGCGGCCCGGGCCCGACGACGTGCTGCTGGCCACCGACGCGCACGCGGGCAACGTGCTGGCAGCGGAGCGCGAGCCGTGGCTGGTCATCGACCCGAAGCCGTTCGTGGGCGACCCCGCCTACGACGCCACCCAGCACCTGCTCGACTCGTGGCCGCGCCTGACGGCCGACCCGCTCGGGCTCGTGGAGCGTTTCGCTGCGCTGCTGGGCCTGCCGGCCGACCGGGTGCGGGCATGGACCTTCGCGCGCTGCGCCGCCGAGCGCCGCGACACGGACGAGGAGTGGGCGCGCTTCAACGAGCTGGCGCGGCGGCTAGCGCCTGCGTGACGCGGCGGTGGGAGCGGGGCCTCGCGAGCGCAGAACCCCGCGAGCGCAGAACCCCGCGAACGGCGATATTCCCCTGGCGTCAGAGCGAGTAGCCGCCCTGCGCGTCGTCGCGCACGAGTTCGCCGTTGCGCAGCACCAGCGTGCGGCGCTTGTAGCGGTCGACCAGGTCGCGCGCGTGCGTCGCCACCACCACGGTGGTGCCGCGCAGGTTGATGTCGTTCAGCAGCTCCATGATCTCCATGGCGGTGTCGGGGTCGAGGTTGCCCGTCGGCTCGTCCGTCAGCAGCAGCGGCGCGTCGGTCACCATCGCGCGGCCGATGGCGACGCGCTGCTGCTCGCCCA
>CAZVCT010000096.1:0-7754 GCA_964625655.1 uncultured bacterium | reverse complement strand
GGCACGCGGCCCACGGCGACCTCGCTCGGCAGCTGCACCTGCACGCGGCGCAGCGTCTCTGTGCCGTCGAGTACGAAGGTGTGGTCCGCCTCCTCGGCGTCGTGGTCCTGCGTCGCCAGCCAGAAGAGCGGTACGACGGGGCGCTCGGGCGTGTCCAGCTCGCGCGCCAGCTTGATGGCGGTGACGGCCTTCGACAGGGCGTACATAGGGCCCAGCAGCAGACCCGTCTGCTGGCCGGTGACCACGGCGCGCGCGTTGGGGTGGCGCAGCTTCTCGATGTTCTCCAGAACCGCGGCCGGGGCGCCGACGAGCCCTGCGTAGCGCTCGAGGGCGTTCGCGAGCCCCTCGCGGTCGACGTTTCGCTCCTGGGCGAGCGCCGTCCGGACGTCGCCGGGCGTCACGTCGAAGAAGTCTGCCAGCGCGCCGCTGCCGTATGCGGCGGTGAAATCGGTGGGGAGACGGTGCGTCGGCTCTGAAGGCACACGGCAGCTTACATAGCCTCCCACCGGCGCGGGTTGCCCGGGGCGACTGCCAGGTACGCAGGACCCCGTGTTAGACTCCGGCGCGCCGCGCATCGGCCCCCAGGTTCCGGGGCGACCGGCGCGACCGGCAGCCGGGCTCCCTGTCCGCGCCGTGCAGCGCCCCTACTCCCCTTCGGCCAGGATGCCGCCCAGTGATCATGGAGATAAACACCGACCTCGTACCGTCCGGGCCGTACCACGACGTGGTCGTGCTGATCGACGTGCTGCGGACCTGCACCGTCGCGCCGTTGCTGTTCGACAACGGCGTCGCCGAGCTGGCGCTGACGCCGTCGTTGCGCCGCGCCCGCGCCGAAGGCGCACTCGGCCGGCTGCTCGTCGGTGAGCGCCAGGGCGTGCCTCCCGAGGGGTTCAACCACGGCAACTCCCCCGTTCAGCTGGCTGCCCTCGACCTGAGCGGGCGCTCCGTCGTGATGGTGTCGGAGAACGCGCCCAGGTGGCTCGACCAGCTCGGCGACAGCCGCGCCGTGCTGCTCGGTTCGCTCTACAACGCGGCCGCGGTGGCCGAAGCCGTCGTCCGCCTCGCTCCGAAGCGCGTGGACCTCGTGGGCTCGGGCTTCGGCGGCGAACCCGACCTGGACGACGCCGTCGCGGCCGCGTTCATCGCGCATCTGATACGCGAGCGCGCCCCCGGCGCCAGTTTCGCAGGAGCCACGACCTTCGCCACCACCCTGGCGCGCTCGTTCCCCGACGCCGTAGACGCCCTGTGGCGCTCCGTCGCCGGCCGCTACCTCAGTTCGATCGGCCTCGAGCAGGACATCGCGTTCGCGGCGCGCGTCGCCGCCAGTTCCAGCGTGCCGCGGCTGCGCAGCATCGAGCCCGGCGACCCCGCCCCGCTCTACCACTTCGCGCCCGACGCAGCCTGAGCCGATCCGCATGCCGCATACCCGCCATCAGGTGCTCGGATACCCCGTCGACGCTCTCGACCTGAGCGGCGCCGTGGGCTGGGTGCTGGAAGCCGTGGAGGCCGCGCGCAGGGGCGCCTCCGAACCGCGGCTGGTGGTCACCCTCAACCCCGAGATCGTCGTTCAGGCGGAGCAGGATCCCGCCCTGGCGCTCGCCCTGAAGGCGGCCGACCTGAGCGTCGCGGACGGGGTGGGCGTGGCCTGGGCGGCGGGGCGCGCCGGCCATTCGCTGCCAGGACGCGTGCCGGGCGTCGAACTGTCGTTCGAGACGATGCGGCGCGGGGGCGAAGGCCTGCGCGTCTACCTGCTGGGCGCCAAGCCCGGCGTGGCGGAAGCGGCGGCGCGCGAGGCTCGTCAGCGCTTCGGCGTCGACGTGGTGGGCGTGCACCATGGCTACTTCGACCGTTCGCAGCCGGAGGCCGTCGTGGCGGACGTGGCGGCCGCGCGGCCCGACCTGCTCCTTGCGGGGCTGGGCGAAGGTCAGGAGCGTTTCCTCTTCGAGCACCGCAGCGCACTGGGCGCGGCCGTGATGATCGGGGTGGGCGGCACGCTCGACGTGCTGGCGGGCGAGGCTCGGCGCATGCCCATCTGGACGAGCCGGCTGGGCGTCGAATGGCTCTTCCGGGTCGGCCTCGACCGGCGACGTTGGGGCCGCCTGCCTCGGCTCTTCCGCTTCGCGGCCATGGTGCTGCGCGGCTTGCCCCGCGCGAACTGACGCTGCTATGATGCGCAACCGTCCTGGCGGGCCAAGATCGGCCGCTTCCGGGCCGAGATGGCGGAACGGTAGACGCAGTTGACTCAAAATCAACCGGGGCGACCCGTGCGGGTTCGAGTCCCGCTCTCGGCACCAAACCCTTACCCGTGACGGGCCGCCCGTGGCTCGCGGGCCCCGTGGAGGAACCTCAGATGTTCTGGATCACGTTCGTTCTCTTCGTAGTCGCGTCGGTCACCCTGACCGGCGTCATCCTCATCCAGGAGCCCAAGCAGTCGGGCCTCGGCGACGCCCTCGGGGGCGGCGGCGGCGGCGACTTCAGCTCGCTCGGCGGCACCGCCGGCGGTCTGCACCGCACCACCATCTACCTCGCCATCGCCTGGGGCGTGCTCGCAGTGCTGCTGGGCATGATCCCGCGCTGATCGACGCGCCCGAAAAGTAACAGCGTCACCGCCGCCGCCCTTCTCGGGCGGCGGCTTCGCGTTGGCGTACGGTTAAGGCCCCAGCGTTGACGATGCGATACACGGGTGTTAGATTCCACTCAAGTGGGTAATTGTATATAGCCCACCCGGCATGACGGTCGCCGGGCCCCGCCATTGTTGGAGGGAAGCACGACGCTATCGGCGTCTTGCAGGTTCTTACGACCAGGGGTTACCGTAGGCCGTCGTCGAAAAAAGCGTATGGGCAAGGCGCCGGTGCCGCGTCCGCGCTGACGGTCAAGAAAGCACTGGAGGAGAAATGAAGAGATTACTCATCGGAATAAGCTTCCTCGCTGTGGCGACCTTCGCCTTCGCGGAGCCGTTCGTCTGGCCTAGCGCCTGGTCGAACTCCACTCCCGAAGAAGCCGTTTATGGCGGCACGCTGCGCATCGCCCTGATCGGCGACCCGCGCACGTTCAACCCGGTCATCTCGGCCGAATCGCAGGCCCTCAGCGACTACCTCTTCTCGGGCGCCCCGCTCATCTTCCGCGGCCCCGACTCCGACGAATGGCTCCCGTACGGCGCCGAGTCGTACACCGTCAGCGACGACGGCCGCACCATCGACATGGTGCTGCGCGACGGCATGCTCTGGTCCGACGGCTCGCCGATCACGGTCCAGGACTACTACATCCGTTACGTCCTCGAGACCGATCCGGACGTCGGCTCCAACGGCTACGACAGCTGGTTCATGGACGGCGACCCCATCACGATGGAAGTCACCGGCGAGAACAGCCTCCGCTTCAACTTCCCCCGCCCTGACCGCCTTGCCTTCCCGGTAGCGGCCGTCAGCCCGGTGCCCGACGCCATCTTCGGCGAGGCCTACCGCTCCGGCGGCGCCGCTGCCGTGCAGGCCCTCTGGGGTACCGACGTCGACGTGACCACCACCGTCTGGCCGACCGAGTTCATCCCGACCTCGTGGCAGCCCGGCGAGCGCATCATCCTCGAGCGCAACCCGCACTTCGGCGAGTGGAACGTAGACGAAGCCGGCAACGCGCTTCCCTACCTCGACGGCTACAGCATGACCATCGCGGGCGACCTCGACGCCGCCCTCAACCTCTTCATCGCCGGCGAGATCGACAGCTTCTCCCCGCGCAACCTCGATGACATCGGCGTCATCAGCCAGGCCGTCAACAACGGCGACATCGACGTCAGCATCATGGAATCGGTCAGCCCGGTCGCCAGCAGCCAGTTCATCGTCTGGAACTGGAACAAGAGCTCCGACCCGGCCAAGGAAGCCCTCTTCCGCAACGTCAACTTCCGTCGCGCCATGGCGCACCTGACGGACCGCGACGTCATGATGGATCTGGTCTACAACGGCGCCGGTGTGCCGATGTACACCAACGTCTACCCGATCAACGACTACTGGGTTAACCACGACGTCGAGAAGTACCCCTTCGACCCCGAGCGCGCTCAGCAGCTCCTCGCGGACATCGGCTACTCCTCCACCAACGCCCAGGGCATGCTCGTCAACGACCAGGGCCAGACCGTTTCGTTCACCCTGGCCACCAACGCCGGCAACACCGCGCGTGAGCAGCTCGCCCAGATCTTCGCCGACACCGCCCGCGACGCCGGCGTCGACGTCACCATCTCGGCCATCGACTTCAACCTGCTCGTCGACCAGCTCCTCTCCGTCGGCGAAGACCGTCCGTTCGAAGCCATCCTCATCGGCCTCACCGGCGGCTCGCGCGACTGGCCGTTCGGCGTGAACGTCATCCCTTGCGGTACCAACCTGCACATGTACAACACCAGCCCCGAGTGCCTCACCACCGGTGAGACCCTCATGGGTCAGCTGTTCACGCAGGGCCGCGAGACCCTCGACACCGAAGCCGCCCGCAACGTCGGCTTCGAGATCCAGGACGTGGAAGCCGACCTCATCCCCGTTCTCTACCTGGTCAGCCCCATGGCTCACTACGCCTGGAACGCCAACCTGAACGGCTACCACCAGGAAGACCAGATCAACCCGCTGCTCGGCGCCTGGGAGCTCCCGCTCCTCTACAAGGCCCAGTAAACGGTTAGCGACAACTAGTCACCACTCGGACTGGGCGGCTTATCTGCCGCCCAGTCCGCGACCTGAGAAGACAGAAGATATCTTGATGAAGAAACCTACTGCACTCCTCGACCATGAGCGGGCCACCCCCGCGGCCGCCGCTTCGCCGGACGTTATCTGATGCTTACGTACATCATCCGGCGGTTCTTCCAGCTGATCCCGACGTTCCTCGGGGCGACGATGCTGGCGTTCCTTATCAGTCAGCTCGTGCCGGGCGACTTCCTGACCACCAAGGCCCTCGAGCCCAACGTGCGCCCCGAGACCATCGAGCGCATGCGCGCGCAGTTCGGCTTAGACCAGCCGATGGCCGTGCAGTACGTGCGCTGGATGGGCAACCTCGTGCAGGGGAACCTGGGCCAGTCGTTCGTCTCCAACCAGCCCGTCATCGACCGCATCGCCCGGCCCATGCGCAACTCCATGTACCTGGCGCTGCTGTCCATCGTGATGCTCTGGGCGGTGGCGGTACCGGCAGGGGTCTATTCGGCGGTCAGGCAATATTCGGTAGGCGACCAAGTGGTCAGTATCTTCTCCTACTTCGGCCTGGCCATCCCGAACTTCTTCTTCGCGCAGGTGCTGATCCTATTGATATTCGTGACACGAACGTTCACGAAGGAGGCGTTCGGGTTCAACCAGCTGCTGTTCCCGGTGGCCGGCATGACGAGCGGCGATCACCTGCAGATGTCGGCGTGGGGCCAGTTCTGGGACATCATGTGGCACATGTTCATCCCGTCGTTCGTGGTCGCCACCGCGGGCATGGCGGGCTTCACGCGCGTGCTGCGCGCCCAGATGATCGAGTACCTGGGGTCCGACTTCATCCGCACGGCCAGGGCCAAGGGCGTGGCGCAACGCGGTGTGACGTACAAGCACGCGCTGCGACCTGCCATCATCCCGTTCGTGGCGGGCATCGGTGGCCTGCTGCCCGACCTGGTGGGCGGCGCCGGCCTCGTCGAGGTGACGATGTCGTGGCCCGGCATCACCCCTAGGTTCCTGGAGGCGCTCAACTCGCAGGACATCTACATCGTCCTCGGGCTGCTCGTGATAACCACCATCCTCCTGATGGTCGGCAACCTCCTCTCCGACCTACTGCTGGCCGTGGTCGACCCACGGATCCGGTACAACTGAGGCCTTTGCGATGACTGACGATCCAAACCGCGAGAACCAGCAAGGGCTGCAGCAGGACGCCGACGCCACCACCGACGCCACCCTCAAGCAGGTCGAGAACGCCCAACTCGAACTGAACTACGCCGGCGCGCCCGTCGTGCGCCAGAGCAAGACCCAGGGCCGCATCATCTGGGAGCAGTTCCGGAAGCACAAGTCGGCGCTCGTGGGCGGCTGGATCCTGATCTTCATGTACCTGACGGCGCTGTTCGCCGGCTTCCTGGCCCCCTACGGCATCAACGAGTACCGCCGCAGCCCCACCGCCGCCTTCCGGCCCCCCACCCAGGTGCACTGGATCGACCCCGATACCGGTCGCCTCACGCGTCCGTTCATCTACGACGTAGTCGAATCGCGCGATCCCCTGACCCGCCAGCGCGTGTACGAAGAAGACACGAGCGCCAAGTTCTTCATCAAGTTCTTCGTGCGCCGGCCTTCGCATCCGTACAAGATCCTCGGGCTCGTCCAGTCCGACCTCCGGCTGTTCGGGGTCGACGACCCTGCGCGCATCTTCCTGTGGGGCACGAACAGCCTCGGCAAGGACGTGTTCTCGCGCGTCCTCTACGGCGGCCAGATCAGCCTCACCGTCGGCATCCTGGCGGTGTGGGTCTCGCTCTTCCTAGGGTTGTTGCTGGGAGGGCTGGCCGGCTTCTACGGCGGCATCCTCGACGACTTCATAATGAGGTTGGTGGAGGTGTTCGCGGCCATCCCTGGCCTCTTCCTCCTGATCGTGCTGGCGTCGTTGCTTAGAGACCCACGGAACCCGATCGCGCAGGCGTTCGGCCTGCAGATGGACTCGGCGCAGACCTACATGCTGATCGTGGTCGTGCTCGGCCTCGTCGGCTGGGGCGGCTTGGCCAGGATCATCCGCGGCTTCATCCTCTCGGCCCGAGAACTCGACTACGCCCAGGCAGCCAAGGCGCTGGGCGCCAGCGAGTCGCGCGTCCTGTGGCGCCACCTGCTGCCGTCCACCGCCAGCTACGTCATCGTGAGCCTCACCCTCTCCATCCCCGGCTTCATCCTGGGTGAGACGAGCCTCTCGTTCCTCGGCCTGGGGCCCAGCGAGGTCGATACCTCGAGCTGGGGCCTGCTGCTGCGCGACGCGACGGCCCGGGGCATCAGTATCCAGTTCGTCCCTTGGCTCCTGATACCTGGCATCCCCATCTTCATGGCGGTGTTATGCTGGAACCTGCTCGGTGATGGACTCAGGGACGCCTTCGACCCGAAGAAGCGTAGGTAGTGGTTCGGAGCCGACCGAGCGTATTTCCGTAATTCCGGATTATCTTGCAGAGCGCGCTGCGCTGTATCCAGCCTGGCGCGCTCCGCGACCATACCGGTACGCGGCGTCGCTCTGCGAGCGTCGCTTCAGATACCCGCTGTGAGGAGCGTAAGCAACGTGGCAAACGAGAACCGGCTCCTTGAGGTGAAAGACCTCAAGACCTACTTCGATACCGACGAGGGCACGGTCAAGGCCGTTGACGGGGTCAGCTTCCACCTCGACAAAGGCGAGACCCTGGCCGTCGTAGGCGAATCGGGCTCGGGCAAATCGGTCATGAGCCTCTCCATGATGCGCCTGATCCCGACCCCCCCGGGGCGCATCGCTAGCGGGCAGATCATGTTCGAAGGTCAGGACCTGGTCAAGAAGAGCGAGCGCGAGATGCGCCGCATCCGCGGCAACGACATCTCGATGATCTTCCAGGAGCCGATGACGAGCCTGAACCCGGTCTACACCGTCGGCGACCAGATCGCCGAGGCCATCGTGCTCCACCAGGGGAAGAGCAAGCGCGAAGCCATGCGCCTCGCCGCCGAGATGCTCGACCTCGTGGGCATCCCCGAGCCCGGCAAGCGCGTCAAGAACTACCCGCACCAGATGTCGGGCGGCATGCGCCAGCGCGTGATGATCGCCATGGCGCTCTC
>CAZVCT010000095.1:4965-7817 GCA_964625655.1 uncultured bacterium | reverse complement strand
GTCTCGAGCCGGTACCCCTCGCCGCGCACGGTGCGCACGGCCTCCCCTAAGCCCAGCTCGGCGAGCTTGCGCCTGAGCCGGTTGACGTTGACGGTGAGGGTGTTGTCGTCGACGAACTCGGCGTCGTCCCAGAGAGCCGCCAGCAGCGCCTCACGGCGCACCACGCGGCCGCCGGCGCGCAGCAGCGCCTCGAGCAACTGCCCCTCGTTGCGGCTGAGTTCCACGCTGCTCCCCTCGAACGAGGCCTGCAGGCGGCGCGCGTCGTACGAGAGCCCTCCGCCGCTGACGGCGGCCTCGCCGGGGGCGGCGTACTCGCCGTAGGCGCGCCGCAGGGCGCCCCGCACCTTGGCCGTCACGAGGTCGAGGTTGAACGGCTTCACGATGTAGTCGTCGCCGCCGTTGTCGATGGCCATCACCTGGTCCATCTCGCCGGCCCTGGCCGAGATGAAGATGATCGGCACGTTCGAGACGGTGCGGATCTGGCGGCACCAGTAGAAGCCGTCGTACCAGGGGAGGTTCACGTCGAGCAGCACCAGGTGGGCGCCCGACGCCAGGAACTCGTTCTTGAGGTCGCCATAGCGTTCGGCGCGCACGGCGTCGTAGCCGTACCGCTCAAGGTGAGCGGCGAGGATGGCGGACAGCTTGGGCTCGTCCTCGATGATCAGGATGCGCTGGTTCATGATGGCGCGGCTCCGGCCGCACCCTAGGCTACCGCCCTAGGCCTCCCATCATGAGTTACCGGCCGGCCGCCAGCGAGCCGCCAAGCCACCAGGACAATCCGCTCTGCCTGCGGTGCCGCAGGCGGACCTAACCTGAAATCGAGGAGGCGGAAAGCCTCCGCGCACCTCGGGTGCGCCACCTTCGGGCGGCTAGAGTCTGCCCGGCGCCCGGCAGACCGGAAGCCTCGGCGCCAAGACCCAACCTCCCAGCGTGACCATCCGAGTTGGGAGGTGTATCAGTCATGAACGTCGACACTTCGCTCAGGGCAGGCGGTGACGGACGGAACGCACGGCCCCGAACCGCGAGGCCCACCTACCGGCCGGCAGCGGTATTCGTCCTGCTGGCGCTCCTCGTCGTACTGGCCGCCGGCGCACTGTACGGGGGCGCGGCACTCGTGGCAGATCCGTCGGGCGCGCTCCTCGACATGCCGGTCACGCTCCTCGACGGAAGCCCGTTCACCGACTACCTCGTGCCCGGATCGGTCCTCTTCGTGCTGCTGGGGCTTTTCCCGCTGGCCACCGCGGGTGCGCTCTGGCTGCGGCCCGCCGCCCTGCACCTAAGGCGGATTGGCGTCCACGCGGCCTGGCTTGGCGCGTTAGGGGTCGGGCTCACCCTCATCGTGTGGATCCTGGTGCAGATGACCATCCTGCGCTTCCACCTGCAGCCGCCGTTCCTGGTGCTGGGAGTGGCCATCGTCGTCGTGACCTCGCTTCCCTCCGTGAGGAAGTACTGCAACGCGAGCCCGCCGGAGCGGGCAGAAGGAAGAAGCCGTGAGAAGGTTCCGTGACGATCAGCCCATCTGGCATGCGGTCTTCTGGATCGTCCTGTATGTCCTCGCCGTGAACGTTGGCGACGCCCTGTCCGCGCTCATGGGAGTTCCCAACGCCGTCACCGCGCCGCTTCTCGCGCTCATGACGGTGGGACTGCTCTTCTATCTGCGGGGCGCAGGACTGTTCCGCTACTACGGCCTCACGCTGCCCAAGCGGGCGGACCTGCGGCGGGTCTGGTTCTACCTCCCCCTCGCCCTCATCGCGCTCCTTCCGGTTGTGTTCGGAAACCCTGCTGGCTTGAGCACGACCGGAGTGTTGCTGTTCGTGCTGCTCATGCTGGGGGTGGGGTTCCTCGAGGAGCTGATCTTCCGCGGCTTCCTGTACCAGGCGATCCGCGAGAGCAGTGGCCTGACGCGCGCCATCGTCATCTCGGGCATCACCTTCGGCATCGGTCACGTGGTCAACCTGCTGCGCGGTTACACCGGGGGCGAGCAGCTAGTGCAGATCCTCATCGGCATCGCCCTCGGCCTCGTGCTCGCGATGCTGGTCGCCATCACGGGGTCGATATTGCCCGGCGCGCTGTTCCACACGGTGCTGAACACCGGAGCGAGTCTCACCGAGCGCTCCTTGGCGGTTGACGCCGCGGTTCTCGGGGTGTCGTTGGTCGTGTGCGCCGTCTACGGCGCCTACCTGTGGCTCTCGCTTCGCGACCGCGAACGGCCGGCGCCCATGCTCGGCCGCCGAACTACGGAGGGGTTCTGATGGCAGGCACAGCTACCCCGGGTGGAACACGGAAGGCCAGCACTGGAACGGAGCGCAGACGCGAGATGGACGTCGGCCGGAGACCCTCCGGCAACCCTATCCTCGGGAACACGGAACCTCGCGCTCCCATGACCTTCCGCTCCCTCCTGCCCTTCTTCCTCTGGACGTTCGCGCTCTCCTGGGGCTTGGGCATCACCTACGTCCTGTTCCAGGCGCCCGTCGAGCGCCTGTTCGGGCCGATGGGCTACACGAACCCGGTGTTCGTATTCATGGTCTACAGCCCGGGGATCGTCGGCGTCCTGATGGTGTGGCGGCACTTCGGCCTAGGTGGCGCGGCGTTGCGCTGCCTCTCCTGCAGCGGCGCTTCGCGCCCCTCTGGTCGGCCCTCCTGCTCGGCCTCATCACTGCCCTCTGGCACACGCCGTCGTTCCTGATGAGCGGAACGAAGCAGTCCGCCTGGGCCTACTGGCCGTTCTTCTTCGGGATCATCGCCGTAGCGGTCATCCTCACGGTCCTGTTCAACGCCTCCCGCGGCAGCCTCCTGGTGGCGTACCTCTTCCACGCTCAGCTGAACAACCCGATATGGCCGGACGCTCAGCC
>CAZVCT010000095.1:0-4865 GCA_964625655.1 uncultured bacterium | reverse complement strand
CTCACGCCACCTGCCGCTCCGCTTCCCCCTCGAACTGCGAGCGGTAAAGGCGCGCGTACGCCCCCTCCTGCTCCAGCAGCTCCTCGTGCGTGCCGCGCTCGACGATCCGCCCCTCCTCCATGACCAGGATCAGGTCGGCGCCCACGATGGTCGACAGGCGGTGGGCGATGACGAAGCTCGTGCGGTTGCCGCGCAGCGCCGCCATCGCCTGCTGCAGCAGCAGCTCGGTGCGGGTGTCCACCGAGCTGGTCGCCTCGTCGAGGATCAGCAGCGCGGGCTCGGCGAGGAAGGCGCGCGCGATGGTGATCAGCTGCTTCTCGCCGGCGCTGACGTTGCTGCCCTCGTCGTCGATGACCGTGTCGTAGCCGTCGGGGAGGGTGTGCACGAAGCGGTCGACGAAGGCGGCGCGCGCCGCTTCGACGATCTCGTCCTCGGTTGCGCCGGGGCGGCCGTAGGCGATGTTGTCGCGGATGGTGCCCTTGAAGAGCCAGGTGTCCTGCAGCACCATGCCGAGCTTCGAGCGCAGCTCGGCGCGCGGCACGTCGGCGATGTCCACGCCGTCGAGCGTGATGCGGCCCCAGTCGAGCTCGTAGAAGCGCATCAGCAGGTTCACGAGCGTCGTCTTGCCTGCGCCCGTGGGTCCCACGATTGCGACCGTCTGGCCGGGTTCGGCCACGAGCGACAGGTCCTCGATGAGCGGCCGGTCTTCCTCGTACCGGAAGGACACGTTCTCGAAAGTGACGCGCCCACGGACAGGCGTCGGCAGCGTCGCGTTCGCCTCCTCGGGGATCTGCTCCTCGGCGTCCAGGAGCTCGAAGACGCGCTCGGCCGACGCCACGCCCGACTGCAGCATGTTCACCATCGAGGCGATCTGGGTGACGGGCTGCGAGAACTGGCGCGAGTACTGGATGAACGCCTGCACGGCCCCGAGCGTGATGGTGCCGTTGGCTACGCGAAGCCCACCGATGACCGCCACGAGCGCGTACGACAGGTTGCCGATGAAAGCCGATGCCGGCATGATCAGCCCCGAAAGGAACTGGGCGCGGAAGGAGGCGTTGTAGAGGGCGTGGTTCTCCTCCTCGAACTGCTCCTGCACCTCGCGCTGGCGGCCGAACACCTTGACGAGCGCGTGGCCCGTGTACGCCTCCTCGATGCGCGAGTTGAGGGTGCCGGTGCGGCGCCACTGCTCGACGAACTGCTTGCCCGAGCGCGTCATCACCAGCATCGCCACGCCCATGGTGACGGGGATGCTGACGAGCGCCACGAGCGTCAGGACGGGCGAGATCGAGAACATCATGATCAGCACGAAGATGACCGTGAGCACCGAGCTGAGCAGCTGGCTCATGGTCTGCTGCAGGCTCTGCGAGACGTTGTCGATGTCGTTGGTGACGCGGCTCAAGAGCTCGCCCCTGGGCTGCTGGTCGAAGTAGGCGAGGGGCAGGCGGTTCAGCTTGTCCTCGGCCGACTCACGCATCCCGAAGACCGTGGCCTGCACCACGTCGTTCAGAACGTAGCCCTGCAGGTACTGCAGCAGCGACGACACCATGTAGATGAGCATCACCAGCAGCAGGACCTCGCCCACGGCGCCGAAGTCGACGCCCCGGCCGGGCACGAGGTCCACGCCCGTCAGCAGCTCGGCGAACTGCCCCTGCCCCGACGCCCGGGCGGCTTCGATGGCCTCTTCCTTGGTGGCGCCTGCCGGGAACAGCTTGCCGATGACGCCCGCGAAGATCAGGTCGGTGGCGCGGCCCAGGACGCGAGGTCCGACGGAAGCGAGCGCCACCCCCAACACGCCGGCCGTCAGCAGCACGGCCACCCTGACCCGCTGCGGGGCCAGCAGGCCCAGGAGCCGCCGAACCGAGGGGCCGAAGTTGGTGGGCTTCTGCCCCACCATGCCGCCGCCGTGTGGGCCGCCTGGACCGCGCACGCGTTCGGTCTGCTGCAGCACCTGCTTCGGCTTCTCGACGGGGCGGGTGGCCGCCGTCTGGGCCTCCACCTGCTGCTCGGCGTCGGTTCCTGCCTTGGCGCCCGGCTTGCGACCTTCGCGGCTCATGCCGCCACCTGCTTCTGCGACTCGACGATCTCCTGGTAGGTCTGCGAGGTGGCCAGCAGCTCGTCGTGGCTGCCCTTGCCGACCACGCGGCCGTCCTCGAGCACCACGATCAGGTCGGCGTCGACGATGGTGGCGACGCGCTGCGCCACGATCAGCACGGCCGCGTTCTCCGTGACGGGCTGCAGGGCGCGCCGCAGCCGCGCGTCGGTGGCGACGTCGAGCGCCGAGAACGAGTCGTCGAACAGGTAGACGGCAGGCTTCTTGATGAGCGCGCGAGCGATGGCCAGGCGCTGGCGCTGCCCGCCGGAGACGTTCGTGCCGCCTTGCGCGATGGGCGCTTCCAGGCCGCCCGGCATGGCCTCCACGAAGTCGCGCGCCTGCGCCACCTCGAGCGCTTCCCACATCTGCTCTTCGGTGGCGTCTGGCTTGCCGTAGCGTAGGTTGCTGGCCACCGTGCCGCCGAACAGGAACGCCTTCTGCGGCACGAGCCCGATCTTGCGCCACAGCGCCTCGGGGTCGTAGTCGCGGACGTCGGCGCCGTCGATGCGCACGCCGCCTCCCGTGACGTCGAAGAGGCGTGGCACGAGGCTCACGAGGGTGCTCTTCCCCGCCCCGGTGGAACCGATGACGGCGACGGTCTGGCCAGGCTCGACTGTGAAGCTGACCTCCTCCAGCACCGGGCTGGAGGCGCCGGGGTAGCTGAACGTGACCTCGTCGAACTCGAGCCGGCCGGTGCCGGTGCCGCCGAGCACGCCTTCCTTGGGCGGCAGGACGGTCGTCTGGGTGTCGAGCACCTCCCCGATGCGTTCGGCCGAGACGTTGGCGCGCGGCAGCAGCATCAGCAGCATGGTCGACATGAGCATGGCGACCAGGATCTGGATCAGGTAGCTGAGGTAGGCGGTTAGGGAGCCGATCTCCATCTGGCCGGCGTCGACCCTCAGGCCGCCGAACCAGAGCACGGCGACGGTTGAGAGGTTCAGAACCAGCCCCACGAGCGGGAACAGGCCGGCCATCCAGCGGCCCACGAACAGGGTGACGTCGGTGAGCTCGGTGTTCGCCTGCTCGAAGCGCTCGGCCTCGTACGGCTCGCGGACGAAGGCTCGGATGACGCGGATGCCGAACAGCTGCTCGCGCATCACCTGGTTCACGCGGTCGATGCGCTTCTGCATCTTCTGGAAGCCAGGCACCACGCGGCTGATGATGAAGCCGACGGCGCCAGCCAGCACCGGCACGGCCACGACCACGAGCCACGAGAGGCCGACGTCCTCGCGCAGCGCCATGATCACGCCGCCCACCATCATGATCGGGGTGGTGACGAGGATGGCGAACGTCATGTACAGCAGGGTCTGCACCTGCAGCACGTCGTTGGTGTTGCGCGTCAGCAGCGAGGGGGCGCCGAAGCCGGCGACCTCACGCCCGGAGAAGGTGCTGACGTGATGGAAGATCGACGAGCGCAGGTCGCGCCCGAACGCCATGGACGCGCGCGCGCCGAGGTAGACGGCTACCACCGTGCACGCCACCTGCACCAGCGATACGAGGAGCATGAAGCCGCCCTGCTCGAGGATGTAGCGCGTGTTCCCCAGGACGATGCCGCGGTCGATGATGTCGGCGTTGATGCTGGGAAGGAGAAGCGAGGCGATGGTCGCGACGAACTGCAGCACCACGATGAGCCATACGGTGCCCATGTACGGCCGCGTGTACTGCCTCAGTAGCTTGATTAGCATCGGCCCTCCATCCATCCGGAAACCTCCCTAGGGACGTTTCCAGGTTTGATGCCGGAAGGGCTGATGATAGCGGATACGGCCCGTGCTGGGAAAGGCTAAACGAGGCGAGCCCAGCGCGTGATGCGCCGGGCTCGTCGAGTAGCTGAAGAAGTACGGCTCGGGCCGTGGCCAGACGTTACGGAACGCGGCGGTCCGCTACGACGGCCCTGCGGTCGCCGAGGGTGAAGAGCTGGTAGATGCCCGACAGCGCCACGAGGATGTAGATGATGCGCGAGAAGGCGTTCACGTCGCCGAACTGTGTGCCAGCGATGGCGGCCACTAGGTCGAACTCGAACAGCCCTACCAGCCCCCAGTTGATAGCGCCGATTATGACGAGTACCCGGGTGATCACGTTCAGTGTATCCATGACATGCCTCCTGATCACTATTGCGGTTGCTTGCGGGGATTCTAGGGCCCGACGTGCCGATTGTGATGTGCAACCGCCCTAAAGCCTCCGATACTGACGGCATGATCGCTCACCTGCTTACCGCCGGCGCCCTCGCCGTCCTCGCCGTCGCCCTGGTGCGCCTGCTCTCCCGGCGGCCGTCGCTGGGTGCCGCGTTCGTGCTCATCGTGCTGCTGGGCCTCGTCTACGACAACGTCGTGATCGGCATCGGCGCGCTCGTCGGCACCGGTCCGCTACTCGAGGCGCTCAGCTGGCCGCGCTACGTGATCCACGCGTTCGCCACGCCGTTGCTGATCTACGCGGCATACGAGTTGGCACGGAGGGCCGGCGCGAACTGGGCAGCGCGGCCAGCCTGGCGGGCTGCGGCCGTGCTTCTAACAGTGGCGATGATCGCGTACGGCGTCGTGTTCGAACTCCTCCCTATCGAGCTCGTGCCCGAGACAGCTGAAGGAGTCACCACCTATGTCCCCTCAGAGCCGACGGGCATGCCGGTGCCGGCGCTCGTCACCGCCGTGGTGCTGCTCGCCGTCGGCCTCTGGGCGTGGTTCGGTGCCGGTTGGTGGCCGCTGGCCGTGACGAGCGCCGTGGCCATCGTGGGGTTCGGGCTGGGACCGGCTCTCGGTATGGCGATCGTCGGTCAGGT
>CAZVCT010000094.1:0-7904 GCA_964625655.1 uncultured bacterium | reverse complement strand
AAGAACAACCCCGTGCTCATCGGCGAGCCGGGCGTCGGCAAGACGGCCATCGTCGAGGGGCTGGCGCAGGCCATCGTCGAAGGGCGCGTGCCCCCCAACCTGCTCAACGTCCGCGTGCTCTCCATCGACCTCTCGAACGTCGTCGCCGGCACCAAGTACCGCGGCGAGTTCGAGGAGCGCCTCAGGCAGATCATCGAAGAGCTGCGCAACGCGCGCGTCGTGGCGTTCATCGACGAGCTCCACACGCTCGTGGGCGCCGGCGGCGCGGAAGGCACGCTCGACGCGGCCAACATCCTCAAGCCGCCCCTGTCGCGCGGCGAGGTGCAGGTCATCGGCGCCACCACCACCGGCGAGTACCACCGCTACATAGAGAAGGACGCCGCGCTCGAGCGCCGCTTCCAGCCCGTCATCGTGCTCGAGCCCTCCCCCGAGGAGTCGCTCGAGATCCTGGTGGGCCTGCGCGACAAGTACGAGGCGCACCACGGCGTGGTCATCCCCACCGAGATGCTCGAGATGGCCGTCCGCTACGGCGAGCGCAGCCTGCCGGGCCGCAACTTCCCCGACAAGGCCATCGACCTCATCGACGAGGCGGCCTCGCGCACGCGCCTCAATAAGTCGCTCGGCTTCCCCGTCCTCGAAGAGGAGGACGGCACCCCCGTCGTCAGCCGCGAGGACCTGCAGGCGGTCGTCGACTCGTGGGGCGGCATCTACGTCGACGAGCACGACAACGAGAAGCTGGCACAGATCGAGGAGCACCTCAAGCGCCAGGTCGTCGGCCAGCGCGGCGCCATCCGCGCGCTGGGCGCGGCGCTGCGGCGCTCGCGTGTCGGCCTCGGCGGTCGCACCCGCGTGTCTGCGTCGTTCCTCTTCGTCGGCCCGTCGGGCGTCGGCAAGACCTACCTCGCCAAGCAGCTCGCGGTCGAGCTGTTCGGCAGCGAGCGCGCCCTCATCCGCCTCGACATGAGCGAGTTCCAGGAGCCGCACTCGATCAGCAAGCTGATCGGCGCCCCGCCGGGCTACGTCGGCCACGAGCAGGGCGGCCGCCTGACGGAGGCCGTGAGGCGCCAGCCGTTCAGCGTGGTGCTCCTCGACGAGATCGAGAAGGCGCACCCCGACATCTACAACACCTTCCTGCAGGTGCTCGACGACGGGCGCCTGACGGACGGCCTCGGCCGCACCGTCGACTTCCGCCGCGTCATCCTTATCATGACGAGCAACGCCGGCTTCAACCGCGCCGGCGGCAGCATCGGCTTCCAGTCGTTCGACAAGACCTCGCCCGACATCCCGCTAAGGGGCATCTTCTCGCCCGAGTTCCTCGACCGCCTCGACGAGGTCATCACCTTCGACAGCTACGAGCGACCGGACGTCATCTTCATCACGAACCAGATGCTCGACGAGATCCGCTCCGAACTCCAGGGCCGCGGCATCCAGGTCACGTTCGCCCCCGAGGTGGCCGCGTTCCTCGTGGACCAGCTGCCCCAGGGCGAGAGCGTGCGGCCGCTGCGCGGCGTGATCCGCGAGCACATCGAGGATCCGCTGAGCGTGGAACTGCTCGAGCGCGGCTCCGAGGAGCCCCTGCTGGTGACGATCGAGGACGGCCGCGCCGTCTTCGCCCGTCCGGTCCCGATGGTCTGAAGGCACAGTGAATGTACAGCCGCCCGCATGTCCGGTAATACGCGGATATCGCGGGCGGCGGCGTTTAACATCGTAGGGTCCGGGTCAGAAGGCCGGGCTACCTGACGATGGCCAAGAGCGTTACCACTTACGTCTGCACCGACTGCGGCGCGCACAGCTCCGCCTACCTGGGGCGCTGCCCGCGCTGCGGCGCGTGGGGCACCCTCGAGGAGGAGGCCGCCGCCGCGCCGCCGCGTGCCGGCAAGGCGTCTTCCGGGCGCAAGCTGGGCACGGCGCGCCTCGAGGACGTCCTCGACGCCTCACTGGCGCGCCGCTCGAGCGGCGACGCCGAGGTCGACCGCGTGCTGGGCGGCGGCTGGGTCGTCGGCTCTGCGCTGCTCATCGCGGGCGAGCCCGGCATCGGCAAGTCGACCCTGCTCCTGCAACTGGCGCAGCACGCCGTCGCAGCCGGCAGCCGCGTGCTCTACGTCGCGGGCGAGGAGTCGCCGGCGCAGGTGCGCATGCGCGCCGACCGCCTCGGCCTGGGCGCCGGGATGGAGCTGACGCGCGAGAACGACGCCGGCGTCATCGCCGATCACCTGCGCGCCGCCGCGCCCGATCTCGTCATCGTCGACTCGATCCAGACCCTCGTGACCGGCGAGGGGATGGTGCCCGGCACAGTCACCCAGCTACGCGACTCGACGGCGGTGCTCGTCGAGGCCGCCAAGGAGTCGGGCTCGACGCTCGTGCTCATCGGCCACGTCACGAAGCAGGGGTCGATCGCGGGCCCGAAGGTCATCGAACACGTGGTCGACGCCACCTTCGCCCTCGAGTCCGCCGCCGGCCTGCGCGTGCTGCGCTCGATGAAGAACCGTTTCGGCGCCACGGGCGAGGTGGGCGTCTTCGAGATGACCCAGACGGGCATGCAGGCCGTGAAGAACCCGTCGGAGGCGTTCCTGGCCGAGCGGCCCAAGGGCGTGCCCGGCTCGGTGGTGGTGGCGGCGCTCGAGGGGCAGCGCCCGCTGCTGCTCGAGGTGCAGGCGCTGGCCTCCAAGAGCCCCTACTCCGCCCCGCGCCGCGTGGTGCAGGGGCTCGACCAGCGGCGCGTCGACGTCGTGCTGGCCGTCCTGGAACGCCGGTTGCAGCTGCCGCTCGACACGCTCGACATCTTCGTCAACGTCGCGGGTGGGCTGAGGCTCACCGACCCGGGCGCCGACCTGGCGGTCGCCGTGGCCGTCTACTCGGCCGTCACGAACCGCGCCGCGCCCGACGGCACGGCCCTCGTCGGCGAGGTCGGCCTGGCCGGCGAGCTGCGCTCGGTGGGGCAGCTCGGCCGCCGCCTCGAGGAGGCGCGCCGCGCCGAGCACCCGCGCCTGATCGGCCCCCGCTCGCGCGAACTGCCCGACGGCGTCCGGACCCTGAAGCAGGCGCTGGAGCTGCTGTGGGGCGAGGCATGAACACGAACTCGCTCGGTGGCGGCGCTTCCGACGACGGGGGCGGCAAGCCCCCCACGCCCACGCTCGGCTCCGCCCTGGCGCGGACCCTGCTGACGACCGGCGGCGGGGTAGCGGGCTACTTCGCCGCCGCCCTCATGATCCGGCGCGGGCTGCTGTCGGGCCCCAACAACCTCCTCTACCTGACGATCGTCGGGCTGCTGGTCGGCTACCTGCTGTCTGGCAGGGTGGCGCAGCGCTTCGGGCGCCTCTGGACGCGCATCGTCGAGCGCGTCTCGCAGCTGCCGCCCGACGCGGTGCTGGCGGCGCTGGCAGGCGCCACGCTGGGCCTGCTCGTCACCGTCCTCCTCAACAACGTGCTGGCCGCCGTGCCCGGTTTCACCTGGTACTGGTCGCAGCTGATCGCCATCGTTCTCGTCCTCGGCCTGGGCGGCTTCTTCGTCGCCAACCGCCGCCTGATCGCCTTCCTGCGCCCGGCCGAGCCCCGCGCCGAGGTGCGGCCGCGCACCGCGGTCGCCGACAAGGTGCTCGACACCTCGGCGATCATCGACGGCCGGCTCGGCCCGATCATCGACTCCCACTTCCTGGAAGGGAAGCTGATCCTGCCGCACTTCGTCCTGACGGAGCTGCAGAGGATCGCCGATTCGGACGACCAGCTGAAGCGCCAGCGCGGCCGGCGCGGCCTGGAGGTGCTGGACCAGCTCGTGGAGAAGAGCCACGTCACGACCGAGGTGGCCCACGGCGAGTTCAAGGGCCCGGTCGACGACCGCCTCGTGACCCTCTGCCTCGAGCGCGGCGCCGCCCTCATCACCACCGACTACAACCTGAGCCGCGTGGCGGCGCTGCAGGGGGTACGGGTGCTGAACCTCCACCAGCTGGCAAGCGCCGTGAAAGCCAGCTACCTCCCCGGCGAGCGCCTCTCGCTGACGATCGTGCGGCAGGGGCGCGAGGCCGGGCAGGGCCTCGCCTACCTGGAGGACGGCACGATGGTCGTGGTGGACGGCGCGGGCGACGCGGTGGGCGAGACGCTCGAGGTGGTCGTCACCTCGAGCCTGCAGACGAACATGGGCCGCATGATCTTCGCGAAGCCCGAGGACAGCGTCGTCGCCTGACCCCCTTGCCGGCGGCCTGCGTCCCCTTACGTCAGGCGCCTTCGGTACGGTATATATTGTGACCGCGCGTGCGCCCCGCTCGGGGCCTTAGCTCAGCTGGGAGAGCACTCGCTTTGCAAGCGAGATGTCGTCGGTTCGAGTCCGACAGGCTCCACCACAAGGCGCGACGCGCGCCAGACCCCGTTTCGGCACGGCCGAGACGGGGTCGTCTTCTTATGGTGGGGCGAGGAGGTACAGCCATACCGCGCCGGTGACGGCAGCCGGGACATTCGTCCTGAAGGGGGCGGAAAATCGTTTGTGATAGATTGGCCCGGTAATCAATAGCGGACGTGCGCCGCAGTCGCGTTCAGCACGGGCCTAGGGTCCCGCCCTCGCGCAAGGAGGTCGATCTGAGCATCATCCGTGTCGCTTCGTTTAGGTCTGCCCGACAGGGCGGCCGTGGACCGTTAGAACCTTTCCATCCTTCTTGCATCCGACCTGAAAGGGAGTGCGCCGAGGTGCCTGCCTGATGCCGAACCATTTTCCACCGAACTCGAACTCGTTCGTCACCTGGTTAGCCTGGGGTGGCGGCATCTTCGCGCTGCTCATGATCGTGGCGCTGCCCTTCTACGCGCGCACGAACAACAACCGTGTCGGCGTGCCGGTAGCGCAACCGGTCGACTTCCAGCACAACCTGCACGTCGCCCAGGTGGGCCTCGACTGCCGCTACTGCCATACGTCCGTCGAGACGTCGAACACCGCCTCGATCCCGCCGACCGAGACCTGCATGACCTGTCACTCCCAGATCCGGGTGGGCACCCCTCAGCTGCAGCCCGTCCTGGCCAGCTGGGAGAGCGGCGCGCCCATCGCCTGGAACCGCGTCCACGACATGCCCGACTTCGTCTTCTTCAACCACTCGGCGCACGTGAACAACGGCATCGGCTGCAGCAGCTGCCACGGTCGCGTCGACCAGATGGCCGGCATGTGGAAGAACGAGCCGATGACGATGGGCTGGTGCCTCGAGTGCCACCGCGCTCCCGAGCAGTACCTGCGCCCAGCTAGCGAGGTCTTCAACATGGCTTACACGCCGCTGACCGACCCGATCGCCCAGGAGACCCTTGGGGCTTCGCTCGTGGAGGCTTACCACATCGATACCGACAAGCTCATTCAGTGCTCGACCTGCCACCGATGAACGACACCAAGCTCGACCTCACCGATATCCGCGCGCGCCTCGCCGAGAAGGACGGACCCGCCTTCTGGCGCAGCCTCGACGAAGTCGCTGACACGGAAGAGTTCAAGCTCTTCCTCCAGCGCGAGTTCCCGCGCCAGGCCGCTCCGCTCGAGAGCGGCATCCAGCGCCGCGACTTCCTGAAGCTGCTGGGCGCCAGCATGGCGCTGGCCGGCCTGACGGCCTGCGCCCGGCCGCCGCTGCCGCACCAGAAGATCGTCCCGTACGTTAGGCAGCCAGACGAGATCACCCCGGGCCGCCCGCTCTTCTTCGCCACCGCCGTCACCTACGGCGGCTACGCCGAAGGCGTGCTGGCCGAGTCGCACCAGGGGCGCCCCACGAAGCTCGAGGGCAACCCCGACCACCCTGCCAGCCTCGGCGCCACCTCCGCCACCACCCAGGCGCTCGTCCTCTCGCTGTACGACCCCGACCGCGCGCAGCAGGTGCTGCAGGGCGGCGAGGTCAGCAGCTGGGAAGCGTTCTCGGAGGCGCTCGGTACCGCCGTCGGCGGCCTCGACCAGGGCGCCGGCCTCGCGATCCTCACCGAGAACGTCACGTCGCCGAGCATGGCGGCGCAGCTGCAGCAGGTGCAGGAGCGCTTCCCGCAGGCGCGCTGGTTCCAGTACGACCCGCTGCACTCCAACGGGGCGTACGAGGGCGCGCGCATGGCGTTCGGCCAGGACGTCACCCCCATCTACGACTTCAGCCAGGCCGACGTCGTCGTGTCGCTGGGCGCCGACTTCCTGGACCGCGGTCCGGGCCGGCTCGCGTACGCCCGCGCCTTCGCCGACCGGCGCCGCGTGCGCACGGCCCGCGACAGCATGAACCGCCTCTACCAGTTCGAGGCGTCGCCCTCCACCACGGGCTCGCTCGCCGACCACCGCGTGCCGCTGAAGCCCACCGAGATCGCCGAAGTGGCGGCGTCGCTGGCCGCCGGCGTCGGCGCGGACGCCGTGGCGGGCCGCCCCGAGGCGGTCAGCCAGGAGCTGTTCGACGCGCTGCTTCAGGACCTGGAAGCCAGCCGCGGCAGCAGCATCGTCATCGCCGGTGAAGAGCAGCCCGCCTTCGTCCACGCGCTGGCGCACGCCATCAACGAGGCGCTCGGCAACGTCGGCACCACCGTCAGGTACGTGAACTCGCCCGCGGCCCGGCCCGCCAACCACGCGCTCGAGCTCGGCGCGCTGGTCGACGCCGTGAACCAGGGCGAGGTCGAAGCGCTGCTGATCCTCGAGGGGAACCCGGTCCATACCGCCCCGGCGGGGCTGGGCTTCGCCGAGGCGCTCGGACGTGTGGCGTTCAGCGCCAAGCTGGGCATGTACCACGACGAGACCTCCGAGCACGTCCAGTGGAGCCTCCCCCAGACGCACTTCCTCGAGACGTGGGGCGACGCCCGCGCGTTCGACGGCACCGTCACCATCCAGCAGCCACTGATCCTGCCGTTCTACAACGGCAAGAGCAGCCTCGAGGTGCTTGCCACGCTGCTGGGCGACCCCGAAGCGAACGGCTACGACGTGGTGCGCGACTACTGGCAAGCCAACGTGTCGGGCAGCTTCGAGGACTTCTGGCGCGAGAGCGTCTACCGCGGCGTGCTGGCGGGCACTGCCAGCGCCGAGGTGAACGTCTCGGGCGCCACCGCGAGCGGCACCCTGCCTTCCGGCTCGGAGTTCGAGCTCGTGCTGGCGCCCGACAGCTCCGTCCTCGACGGCCGCCTCGCAAACAACGGCTGGCTGCAGGAGCTGCCGCGCCCCCTGACGAAGCTGACCTGGGACAACGCCGCGCTCATCGCGCCGCGCACCGCGGAGCAGCTGGGCGTGAACAACGGCGACCTCGTCACCCTCACCAGCGCCGGCCGCGAACTGACCGCGCCCGTGTGGCTGCAGCCCGGCCAGGCCCACGGCGTCATCAGCCTGGCGCTCGGCTACGGCCGCACCCGTGCCGGTCGCGTCGGCACGGGCGTGGGCGTGAACGCCTACGAGATCCTGGACCCCAGCGCCGACGGCGCCCAGCCCGTCACCGTCACCGTGGCCGGTGGCAACCACCAGCTGGTCACCACCCAGACCCACCACTCGCTGGAGGGCACGGGCGAGGAGCGGCACTTCATCCGCGCCGGCACGCTGGCCGAGTTCCAGTCCGAGCCCGAGCACCCGACCTTCGTGCACCCCATCCCCCACATCGACGCCGACCTGTACCCCGACTTCGCGTACGAGGGCTACAAGTGGGGCATGGTCATCGACCAGACCGTCTGCACGGGCTGCAGCGCCTGCGTCGTGGCGTGCCAGTCGGAGAACAACATCCCCATCGTCGGCAAGGACCAGGTGGCCGTCGGCCGCGAGATGCACTGGATCCGCGTCGACAACTACTACGCCGGCTCGGTCGACGACCCCGAGTTCTTCAGCCAGCCGATGCCGTGCCAGCACTGCGAGAAGGCGCCCTGCGAGCCCGTCTGCCCCGTCGGCGCCACCGTGCACGACAGCGAAGGCCTCAACGTGATGGTCTACAACCGCTGCGTCGGCACCC
>CAZVCT010000093.1:4791-8162 GCA_964625655.1 uncultured bacterium | reverse complement strand
GGAGCGCGTCCGCTTTACACGGGGTGGGTGGGGGTTTCGAAGCCGTAAGCCCCCACCACAAGGACGGCGGGCGGCCGTTCGAACTGCCGCGCGCCTTCTTGGCTATGGCCCCTACGTTCCTCGAGCCAGCGCCGGGCCCCTAGCTGAAACTGACTTCTCGCCTAGCCCGCTCCGCCCCCGCGCTGCAGCCACGCCATCGTCTTCTCGGCCAGCCGGTCGAGCGCCACCACCGACGCCTCTATGTGCTCTTCCTTCGTGTCCTCGATCTTGTTGTGCGAGATGCCGTGCAGGCTCTGGACGAAGAGCATCACCGTCGGCACGCCCGCCCGCGCCACCTCGGCGGCGTCGTGCAGCGGGCCGCTGGGCAGGCGGTGCGAAGCACCGACGGCTTCCATGACGGCCTCGTCGGCCAGCTCGATCAGCTCGGGGTGGAACGGCATCGGGTCGATGCGCCAGATGGGCGCCCACTCGACCTCCACGCCCCCGTCCTCCGCGAAGCGCTCGCTGGCCTCCACGGCCCGGTCGTACATCGCGGTCAGCGCCTGCCGGTCGAGGTGGCGCTGATCGAGGGTGATGTCGCACTCCGCCACCACCGAGGTGACGATGCCCGGCCGCGTGATGCAGCTGCCGATGGTGCACACCCCGCCCAGGTCCTCGGCGATCCGGTAGATCTCCTGGCCCATCTTGCCCGCCGCCAGGAAGGCGTCGCGGCGCCGGTTCATGGGGGTGGAGCCCGAGTGCGCGGCCTGCCCGCGGAAGCTGGCGCCGTGACGCTCGACCCCGAACGTGCCCAGTACGACCCCCAGTGGCAGGTCCAGGTCGAGCAGCACCGGGCCTTGCTCGATGTGCAGCTCGAGGTAGGCGCCGGCGTTCTTCAGCTCGGCGTTCGCCTCGGTCATGCGGTCGAGGTCGACGCCGCAGCGCTTCAGGGCGTCCACGAGCGGCACCCCCTCGGCGTCCTTGCGGTGGCGCTCCTCGTCTGGCACCAGGGTGCCGCCCGCCGCGCTGGAGCCCAACAGGCTGCGGCCGAAGCGGGCGCCCTCCTCGTCGGCCCAGTCGACCAGCCTTACGGTGACGGGCGGCCGGCCGTCGTACTCGGCGCTGATGCGCCGGATGACCTCGAGCCCCGCCATGACGTTCAGGGCCCCGTCCAGCCAGCCGCCTCCGGGCACCGAGTCGATGTGGCCGCCGATCAACAGCTCCGTCTCCGATTCGCCCTTCAGCGTCGACCAGACGTTGCCGGCGGCGTCCATGTGCGTCTCCAGGCCGAGCTCGTCGGTCTTCTCGCGCAGCCACTTGCGCGCCTCCAGCCAGGTGTCGGTCCAGGCCACGCGCCAGGCGCCGTTCTCGTCTGCCGTGCGCGCACGCAGGTCCTTGAGCTCGGCTACGGTCCGTTCGGGGTCGAGTAGGCCCATGAGTCCTCCCGGTCGCGGCGCGCCGGCGCCGCTGGAATCTGGTTTTCGCAGACGGCTTGGATCGTACCAGGCCGCGCGGGGGCGCGGCCAGGATGCGGCCGGCAGGACCTCTCGGGCTGAGGATCGAGGGCCTTACCAGACGATGCGGTTGCGGCCCTGCCGCTTGGCCTCGTACAGCCGCGAGTCGGCCAGGGCCAGCATCGCCTCATGGCTCTCCTCGTCACGGGTGCCCAGCCCGGCGACCTCGCCCAGCGCGCCGATGCCGATGCTGACGGTAAGCGCCAGGCCGGTTCCGTAGCGGCTCCAGTCGTGCTTCTCCACGGCCTGACGCGTGCGCTCGGCGATCATGCGGGCGCTCTCGTGGTTCGAGTTCGCCAGCAGCACCGCGAACTCCTCGCCGCCCCAGCGCGCCACGACGTCCGTGTCGCGGAAGGTGCTCTTGAGCAGGGCCGCGAACTCCACCAGGACCTTGTCGCCCACCGGGTGCGAGAAGCGGTCGTTCACAGACTTGAAGTGGTCGACGTCGATGAGCATCAGCACCAGATCGTTCTCGTAGCGCGCGGCGCGGCTCTCTTCCTCCGCCACCCGCAGCCGGAAGTAGCGACGGTTGAAGAGCCCCGTGAGGTCGTCGGTGATCGACAGGCCCTCCAGGTGCCGCGTGCGCTCGCGCAGCTCGCGGTTCGCCTCGATCACGGCGTGGCGCGCCACGACGTTCAGCTCGTGCTCGTGCCCAAGCGTCGCTTCCATCTCCAGCAGCTGCAGGGGCAGCACGAGGTCGTTGCTCACCTCGTCGAGCCGCGCCTTCTCGTCGATGTGCTCGCGTAGATACCGATACGCTTCCTCGAAGCGCCCTAGCATGGCCAGGGCCTTGGCCCCGCGGTCCAGGAGCGCAGACACGGCCGCCGACTTGTCCATCCCCCGCGCCGCGCGCAGGCCGAGCTCGAATTGCGCCAGCGCCTCGGCAGCTCGACCGCGCGTCAGGAGGAAGTCGCCGAACTGCGTGCGTACGTCATCCTCGAACGGGTCGCCGTGAGCCCTAGGCCCTTCGAGCTGCGCCGCCGCCTCCAGGAAGAGCTCCTCGGCCCGCTTCGACTCGCCAGCCAGCGCGTGGCCTTCCGCGGCCTTCGAGAGCGTGGCTGCGAAGTAGGCCCGGTTCTCCAGGACCTGCAGCAGCCTCACGCTCTCCTCCAGCGCGGCCAGGCCCTCCTCCGCGCGTCCCAGCCGCACCAGCGCGCGCCCTTCGTTGCTGCGGGCGATGGAGACGCGGAAGCGGTCGCCCTCGGCCTCGAACTGCTCGCGGGCGCGGGTGAAGCAGGCGAGCGCCTCGTCCAGGCGCCCCGTGTCGAGGTAGACGTTGCCGATGTTGTTGACGAGGGCGGTGGGCACCGGCAGGTCGTGCGCTTCCAGGATCGCGGTGGCGGTGCGCAGGTGCCGCAGCGCCGGGTCGAGCAGGCCACGCGAGCCGTAGACGGCGCCGAGCTCCGAATTGGTGCGCGCCTCGAGCTTCGGAAGGAGGTGCTTGCGCGCCAGCGCGATGGCCTCCTGGCCGGCCTGCAGCGCCTGAGTGAGGTCGGAGAGCTGGAACGCCGCGTGCAGCACGGCCAGCTTCGTCTCGGTCAGCACCTCGGCTGCGTCGTCCAGCTCGCCGGCCGCGCTCTCCACCAGCAGCTGCGGCACCTGGTGAGCAGCGGTCAGCGCCTCCTCGGGCTCCTCCAGCTGGGCGCTGGCCACGGCCGTGGCCGCCAGCGCCAGCCCGCTGATGGCGCTGCTGGGCCTGGAGCGCAGCGCCTCGCGCGCCAGCGCGAGAGCCTCCTTCGGGTCGGTGCGGCGCACGCCCCAAGCGGCCCGCGCACTGCTGGCAGCGCTGGCCTGAACGTCGCCCTCTTCTGTCATGTGTTCACCCTTCGCAACTATACAGGGGCCGCCGGACCGCTCCAGCACGTCGCTGGACCATCC
>CAZVCT010000093.1:0-4691 GCA_964625655.1 uncultured bacterium | reverse complement strand
GTCGCCCTCCACGCGCAGGCGCCGGAACGACGTCAGCAGCGAGGCGACGTCGCGCTCGAGCAGCTCGCGGCCCTGCCGGCCGGCAGCCTCCGCCTCGAGCATCTGCGGCACGTCGATCAGGATCACCTTGCCCTCGTGCCAGAGGAGGTTGTAGGTCGAGAAGTCGCCGTGTACGAGCCCCAGGCGCGCCAGGTGCAGCAGTATGTCGACGCTCTGGGCGTAGGCCGACTCGGCCTCCTCGGGCTCGAGCCGCACGTCGGAGAGGCGCGGCGCGGGCGTGTCGCCGTCGCCGATGAACTCCATCAGAACGACCTTGCCCGCCTCGGCGAACTCGCTTACGGCGGGTCCGAGAAGGGGTCGCGGCACGGGCACGCCCGCCTCGACCAGGCGCCACAGGCTAGTGTACTCGCGCGCCGCCCAGATGGACTGCTGCGCCACGCGGCCGGTGCGGCTGCGCTTCTTGAGGGCCTTCGCCACGCGCTGGTCGGCGATGTGGACGCCCGCCCAGTAGCGCGAGTCGTTGCGGAAGGTGCGCGACTCGATGTCGGCGTACACCTTGGCGGCCAGGCGCTCCTCGCCGCTCCTCACGAGGTAGACGGTGGCTTCCTTGCCGCCCTTCACGAGTCCAACCAGCGTGTCGAAGAACCCGCGCTGTAGCAGGTGCTCGAGGTCCTTGTCGGCGAAGGTCGCGCCGTCCGCGCCGGGGGCCGTCGGGTCTGCCATCAGGTCGCCGACGGTGCGCTTGGCGTTGGGGCGTTGGCGCTCCTTGCGCTTGCGTGGCGCGTCGTTGCGGCCACGCGTGGAGACGCCGAAGCTTTCGGCGTCGTCGGTCTTGCCTTTCCTACGTTTCGTCAGGGTATTTCCTCCGGATTGCGGAAGCGGTGAGCGGAGCCGTCGTCCCGAAGGTGACCGCCCGTACTGCTTCTACCGGAGGTCAGAGGGCGCGGCGATGATCGGAAGCGGGCCATGAGTGGTGCTGGATGATGAGTGCCATATGCGAACACCGCCTTCCCATGGGCGGCCGCGACTTGGCGCGGGCCGGTGGACCTTAGCGCCGGTGAGTATGGCGGTTGGCGCGGGCGGTGTCAAGCTCGTGTCCTCAGGCGCACACGCGTGAAGCGTGAACCTCGCATACCATCCTTGGCGTCGCGCGGCGCTCCCTCGCGCCGCCTATCAGGAGGGTTTACATGAAGAGGCTCGTCAGCCTGCTGCTCGTCGCATTGCTCCTGCCGTTGGCAGCTGCGCAGAACCGACTGAACACCGCCATAGACTCGAACCCGCCCACGCTCGACCCCCAGAAGACCTTCAACGGCTACTCGTTCGCCATCACCAACCAGATCTACGAGACGCTATTCCGCGTGACGCCGGAGGGCGAGATCGAGGGCCTGCTGGCAGCCGACTGGGAGTACCTGGACGAGAACCGGCTGCAGGTGACGCTCGTCGAAGGCGTCAGCTTCGCCGACGGACAGCCGTTGAACGCGGAGGCGGTACGCGCCTCGCTCATGCGCATCCTGGACCCCGCCACGGCGGCGCCGGGCCGCTTCGTCGTCTCGGCCATCGAGGACGTCGAGGTCGTCGACGAGACCACCTTCGTCATCGTCACGGCCGCGCCGTTCGCGCCGCTGCTGGCGCACCTCGCCCACCCCGTGGCTGCCATCGTGCCCGTCGAGCACGGCGACGCGCTGGCGCGCACCCCCGTGGGCTCGGGTCCGTTCGAGCTGGTGCACTGGCAGCAGAGCAACGAGATCCTGCTGCGCGCGAACGACGACTACTGGGGCGGCCGGCCCCAGATCGACGAGGTGCTCTACCGCATCATCCCCGAGGTGAGCACCCAGATCGTGGAGCTACGCAGCGGCGGCCTCGACATCCTCTTCAACATCCCGCCCGACAACTTCGGCGCGCTCCAGAACGACGACTCGATCGAGACGGACGCCTACCTGGGCTGGGGCAGCGTGCTGCTGGGCATGAACACCGCCAACCCGAAGCTCGAGGACCCGCAGGTGCGTCAGGCGATCTCGCACGCCATCGACAAGAGCCTGATCATCGACGAGTTCCTGAGCGGCCTGGCGGAACCGGGCGTGGCGCCCATCCCGCCCACCGTCCGCTTCGCCGCCTCCGACCTCGAGGACCCGTACCCGTACGACCCCGAAGCTGCGCAGCAGCTGCTGGCGGACGCCGGCGCCGAAGGCCTGTCGCTGAGGCTGGACGTCTACCAGAACCCCGACCTCGAGTCGGTGGCGCAGGTGCTGCAGTTCATGCTCGCCGAGGTGGGCATCCAGCTGGACATCCGCGTGCAGGAGTACGCCGCCTACGCGGAGCAGGTGGTGGAGGACGACCTCGAGCTCTACCTCACGAGCTGGGGCACCGTGACGCTCGACGCCGACTACACCCTCTACGCCTTCTTCCACTCGTCCGAGATCCCCGAGAACAACAGCTCGCGCTTCCAGGTCGCGGCGGTCGATGCGCTGCTCGACGAGGCGCGCGCGAACCCCGAGGACGAGGTGCGGGCCAACGACTACCGCGACGTCCAGGAGACCGTGCTGAACGACGTCCCCATGATCACGCTCTACTACCCGCTGTCGACCATCGCCAAGCGGCCGGTGCTGCAGGGCGAGATCGTGCGCTACTCGTGGATCAACCTGGACCTGCGCGAGGCGACGCTGTCACGCTGATGGGCTGCGCCTGACGGCTAACCTCGGAGGGTGACGCTCTACGTCCTAAGGCGCCTCGCTGCGCTGGTACCCGTTCTGCTGGGCGTCACCCTCCTCGTGTTCATCATGCTGAGGCTGGCGCCCGGCGACCCGGTGCTCGCTCTGCTGGGCGAGTCGGCGCAGGGCATGAGCCGCGAGCAGGTGGCGGCTCTGCGCGAGGCCTACGGCCTGGACCGCAACCCGGTCGTGCAGTACCTCGACTACCTGCGCGGGGTGGTTCAGGGCGACCTGGGCACCTCGGTGCGCAGTTCGCAGCCCGTCACGCAGGAGGTGCTGAGCCGCTTCCCGGCCACGCTGCAGCTGGCGGGCGCGGCGATGGCCATCGCCATCCTGTTAGGCGTCACGCTGGGCGTGGTGGCGGCCATCTACCAACGTTCCATCGTCGACTACCTGGCCGTGATCGTGGCTCTGGCCGGCGTCTCGATCCCCGTCTTCTGGTCGGGGCTGCTGCTGATGATGCTGTTCGCGTTGCAGCTCGGCTGGCTGCCCGCTTCGGGCTACGGCACCTGGAAGCACCTGGTGCTGCCCGCCGCCGCGGTCGGCATCTCGTCCTCGGCCTTCATCGCGCGCATGACGCGCGCCAGCATGATCGAGACGCTGCGCGCCGACTACGTGCGCACGGCGCGCGCCAAGGGCCTCGGCCGCGATGTGGTCATCGTGCGGCACGCGTTACGCAACGCCCTGCTGCCCGTCGTCACCGTGGTTGGCCTCGAGTTCGGCGGCCTGCTGGGCGGCGCCGTGCTGACGGAGACGGTGTTCGCCTGGCCCGGCGTCGGCCGCCTGCTGGTGGACTCCATCACGGCCCGCGACCTGCCCCTCGTGCAGGGCGCCGTGCTGTTCATCGCCGTGATCTTCATCGTCGTGAACCTGCTGGTCGACCTGTCGTACGCGCTCCTGAACCCGAAGGTGCGCTATGACTGACCGGCCCGACCTGCCTGACCGGCCCGACCCGGCCGACCTTCCCGAGCTGGCCGAGCTGGCCGAGCGCCGCAGCCGGTCTCCCAGGCGCAGCCCCGGCGTGCGCCGCTTCCTGCGCAACCGCGCGGCCGTGCTCGGCCTGGTCCTCGTGTTCCTGCTCGTGGCGGTCGCCGTCCTGGCGCCCCTGCTGGCCCCCTACGCCCCTGACGCCCAGAACCTGCGCGCGCGGCTGGAACCCCCCTCGCCCGAGCACCGTTTCGGCACCGACGAGTTCGGGCGCGACATCCTCAGCCGCGTCATCTACGGCACCCGCATCAGCTTGCTGACGGGTCTCGTGCCCGTCTTCAGTGCCGCCCTGGTGGGCACCATCATCGGCCTGCTGGCGGGCTTCTACCGGGGTGCGGTGGACTCGGTGCTGATGCGGGTGATGGACGTCTTCCTGGCCTTCCCCTCGCTGCTGCTGGCGCTGGCCGTCGTCGGGGCGCTGGGCCCCGGCCTTCGCAACGCCGTCATCGCGGTGGCGGTGGTGGGCGTGCCGGGTTACGCGCGCATCGTGCGCAGCGTCGTGCTCGGCGCCCGCGAGGAGGAGTACGTGCAGGCGGCACGCGCGCTCGGCGCGGGCGACGCGCGCCTGCTGGGACGCGAGCTGCTGCCCGCCGCGTTCGGGGCGCTCAGCGTGCAGGCGACGCTGGGCATCGGCTTCGCCATCCTCAGCATGGCGGGGCTGTCGTTCCTGGGGCTGGGCGTGCAGCCGCCCACCTCCGACTGGGGCGAGATGCTCTCGCGCGGGCGCCGCTTCCTGCCCGAGGCGGGCTGGCTGCTGCTCTACCCGGGCGCCGCCATCTCTTTGACGGTGCTGGCGTTCAACCTGCTGGGTGACGGCCTGCGCGACGCGCTCGATCCGCGCGGCTGAGGGCCTGAAGGCGCCAAACCCATCACCGGCCTTCGGCGCCTCGGCCCGCCCGTCGCGGCTGCCACGTCCTGGTCGGCGGCCTGATAGCCTTGCCGCCATGATCCCCGTCTTCGATGGCCACAACGACACCGTCCTGAAGCACCTCGCCG
>CAZVCT010000092.1:4266-8208 GCA_964625655.1 uncultured bacterium | reverse complement strand
GAGCCGGCCTCCTACTTCAGGCAGCTGGCGCTGAGCGCCTCCGACCCCTCCTACGGCCTACGCGTGTGGGCCTGCATCCCGCACGCCCACATCGAGGCGGCCATGGACATCGGCCTGGCCACCGGACAGGGCGGCGAGAACTTCACCATCGGCGGGGCGAAGTTCTTCGCCGACGGCGCCCTTGGCAGCCGCACGGCCTGGATGCTCGAGCCGTACGCTGGCGGAACCGACGTCGGCATGGCGGTGGACGGGCCCGAGGTGATGGGAGAGCGCGTTCCTTTGGCCCTGGAAGCGGGCTTGGTGCCCGTCGTCCACGCCATCGGCGACGCCGCGACGCGCGCCACCGTCGACGCGTTCGAGGCGACCGAGAGCATGTGGAAGGAGCGGGGCCTGCGGCCGCGGCTGGAACACGCCCAGCACATGCACGAAGACGAAGTGCGGCGCGCGGGCGCCCTGGGCATCGTGGCGTCGATGCAGCCGATCCACCTGACCTTCGACGTCGACCAGATCGCGGACGCGCTGGAAGACCGCCTGGAGCGCGCCTACCCCATGCGCTCGCTGGCGCGGGCGGGCGCCGTTCTGGCGTTCGGCTCCGACACGCCGGTGGCGCCGCCCGACGTCTTCGACGGCCTGCGCGCGGCCTCGCGCCGCGCCGCGCCGAGCGGCCGGCGCCTGACGCCCTCCGAGGCCGTGGCGCCCGACGCGTCCCTGAGCGCCTACACGGTGGGCGCGGCGTACGCTCGCGGCGCCGAGAATCGTTCGGGGATGCTGCGTCCCGGCTTCGACGCCGACCTGGTGGTGCTGTCGCACGACCCCACCGTCAGCCTCGACGGGCTCGAGGTGGTGGCCACCATCAAGGGTGGCGCGTTCACCTACGGCGAGGAGCGCCTCGAGGGCTGAGGCCACGCGGGCCGGGCGAGGGTGCCCCTCCCTTCACCGGCTGGCCCCTTCGTGGCGCCTGGGCGCGTCAGCGGGGCGAGACCACCATCTCGTGCACCCTCCCGCCCACCGGGCGCGTGGCAAGGAAGAGGAGCGCGTCGGCCAGGGCGTCCGGGTCGACCCAGTTGGCGGGGTCGGTGTTGGGCATCGCCGCGCGGTTCGACGGCGTGTCGATGGCGGTGGAGGGCAGCAGCAGCGCGACGTTGACGCCCTGCGGGGCCACCTCGGCGGCCAGCGAGCGGAAGTAGGTGGCCACCGCGCCCTTCGAGGCCGCGTAGGCCGTCATGCCGGGCGAGGGCGACAGCACGGCGTTGGCCGCCAGCGCCGCCACGAAGCCACGCTGCCGCGCCAGCATGCCCGACAGAAGGGTCAGGGTCGCGTTCACCGCCGTGCGGAGGTTGATGTCGATCATCCGCTCGAAGCGTTCGGCGTCGACCTCGGAGGCCTTGCCCATGGCGAAGCCGCCGGCGAGGTTGACGAGCGCGTCCACCTCGCCCTGTTCGGCTTCGATGGCCGCGAACGCCTCACGCGTCTCGGCGGCAGCGGTCAGGTCGGCGCCGTAGGCGGCGACGGGCACGCTGCCCGGCGGGGCGCTGGTCGCCTCGGCAAGCTCGGACCCCAGCAGTGCCAGCGCCTGCTTCTCCTTGCCCGGCCGGGTGACGAGCGCGAGCCGGTAGCCCGCCCGCGCGAAGCGCCGTGCCACGGCCGGCGCCACGCCGCCCGACGCGCCCGTGATCACGGCCAGCCTGCCATTGTCGGTCTGTGTCATGCCCCACTTTAGTCCCGTTACGCGCGTGCTGGGCCGGTCTCCCGGACGGTCGCCCCAGGGCGCGCGCCGGAGTTCACCGGCCTCTCATCCCAGGGGGCGAAAAATGGGCGAAAGCCCCGTCCAGGACGGCAAGAATCGTTTGACCGGGGGTGCCCGGAAAGGGTACAATGGACAGGTTGGGAAGCGCTGCAAGGCGCGGCGCCGGGCATATGCTGCCCAGGCTGTGCGCCGGCGGTTCACCTCCCGACTCGGAGGTTCCTTTGAACGGCACGAAGAAGTCTTCCGGCGCTTACACCGCCGATAACATCAAGGTGCTGCGCGGCCTCGAAGGCGTGCGCAAGCGCCCTGCCATGTACGTGCAGGGCGGCACCGGCATTGACGGTTTCCACCAGCTCCTCACCGAGATCATCGACAACGCCATCGACGAGACCCTGGGTGGCTTCGCCGATACGGTAGAGGTCACGCTCAACAAGGACGGCTCCGCCAGCGTCGCCGACAACGGCCGCGGCATCCCCGTGGACATGATGGAGCGCGAGGGCAAGCCCGCCATCGAGGTCATCTTCACGGAGCTGCACGCCGGCGGCAAGTTCGACGCCGGGGCGTACAAGGTGTCCGGCGGCCTGCACGGCGTCGGCAGCTCCGTCGTGAACGCGCTCTCCACCGTCTTCATCGCCGAGGTGTGGCGCGACGGCAAGCACCACCGCATCCGCTTCGAGAACGGCGAGGTGGTAGAACCCCTGAACGTGCTGGGCACGGTGCCCAAGAAGCGCACGGGCTCGAAGGTCACGTTCTACCCCGACCTGGCGGTCTTCAAGGAGATCGAAGGCTTCGACTACAGCCGGGTGCGCCGCCGCCTGCGCGAGCTGGCGTTCCTCACCGGCGGCGTCAAGATCGTCCTCACGGACGACCGGGGCGAGACGCCCAAGACCGAGACGTTCCAGGAGCAGGGTGGGGTGGCCGCCTTCGCGCAGAACCTGGCGCGCGACGGCAACCTGCTCTACGACAAGCCGGTGGTCATGAGCGGCACGGCGTCGGTGACCACCGACCAGGGCGTGCAGGGGATCGAGGTCGACGTCGGCCTCGTCCACAACGCCGGGTACGGCCAGACGATCCTGACGTACGCCAACATGATCACCAACCGCGACGGCGGCACGCACCTCACGGGCTTCAAGAGCGCCTACACGCGCGTCCTGAACAACTACGCGAAGTCCAAGAACCTGCTCAAGAAAGGCGACCCGCCCCCCACGGGCGACGACTTCCTCGAGGGCATCTCCTGCGTCATCTCCGTCAAGCTCCCCGACCCGCAGTTCGAGTCGCAGGCCAAGGTCAAGCTCCTCAACCCCGAGGCGCAGTCGGCGGTCAACAGTGTCGTCTACGAGAAGCTCACCGAGCAGCTCGAGGAGAACCCCAAGGTGGGGAAGGCCATCATCGAGAAGGCGGCGCACGCCGCCCGCGCGCGCGAAGCGGCCCGCAAGGCCCGCGACCTGGTGCGCCGCGCCAACCCACTCGACAACGACGACCTGCCCGGTAAGCTCGCCGACTGCCAGTCCGAAGACCCCAGCGTCAGCGAGATGTACATCGTGGAAGGCGACTCGGCCGGCGGCAGCGCCAAGCAGGGCCGCGAGCGCCGCTTCCAGGCGATCCTGCCATTACGCGGGAAGATCCTCAACGTCGAGAAGGCCAACATCGGCAAGATCCTGAAGAACGCCGAGATCCGCGCCATGATCGCCGCCATCGGGGCGGGCGTCGAAGGCACGGGCGAGGACAGCCACTTCAACCTCGACGACGTCCGCTACCACCGGATCATCATCATGACGGACGCCGACGTCGATGGCTCTCACATCCGGACGCTGCTGCTCACCTTCTTCTACCGCTACATGCGGCCCCTGATCGACGCGGGCTACCTGTACATCGCCCAGCCGCCCCTGTACGGCGTGCGCGTCGGCCGGCAGAAGGAGATGCAGTACCTCTACGACGAATCCGCTCTCGCGCAGCTGCAGCGCAAGAACCGCGACAAGAAGTTCGAGATCCAGCGCTTCAAGGGCCTCGGCGAGATGAACCCCGAGCAGCTCTGGGAGACGACCATGAACCCCGAGACCCGCGTCCTCAAGCGCGTCACGATCGACGACGTCCTCGAAGCGAGCGAGACCTTCGAGATCCTGATGGGCAACGAGGTGCCGCCGCGGCGCGAGTTCATCGAGACGAACGCGCACCTGGCCAGCATCGACGTCTGA
>CAZVCT010000092.1:0-4166 GCA_964625655.1 uncultured bacterium | reverse complement strand
TGGGCGCCGTACGGCTCGAAGTCGCCCAGCTCGGCGTCGTTGCCCCACGCCGTCATGATGTGGTTCGTGATGGCCGCCACCTCGGCGTCGCCCAGGTGCTGATGGGCCGGCATGAGGCTGTTATAGGTCATGCCGTTCACGTCGATTGGGCCCTGCATGCCGAACAGGATGATCTGCACCGGCAGCTCGCGGTCCGCGGCGTAGAGCGCCGGAGCATGGCCCGCGAGGGGCGGGAAGGCGCCCGGCAGGCCTTGGCCCGAGCCCTGGTGGCAGGCGGAGCAGGTGCCGTTGTAGAGCGACTCGCCGTCGGGCAGGGCGGCGGTGGCTCCGTCCTCGGCTGGTTCGCCGTCCGCGCCGGCGGTGGCGCCGCCAGCGTCGGCGTCCGTGCCGGTCTGTGTGCCGGTCTGTGTGCCGGTCTGCGTGCCGGTTCCCGGCGCGGCGGGCGCGCCGCCGGCCACGTAGAACCCAGGGTTCACGACGCCACGCTCGGCCACGAGTTCGATGGCGCGGTAGATGTCGATGCGCGCCCTGTCGCCGTCGACCTCGTAGCCCTCCAGGACGGCGGTGGAGTCCAGCAGGTGCTGCTGGAACTGGTTCCCGTCCAGGGCCTCGAAGCTGCCCTTGGGCCGGGAGGTGGCCAGCAGGAGCAGCACGACTACGGCCGCGATCATGCCGACCGTGCCGAGGGCGACGGCCATGCTCACCTGGCGCGGGCTGATCAGGTACTCGTTGCGGTTACGCATGGTGCTCGGCCACCACCTTCACGAGGCGCGGGTCGTTCGCGGGCAGCACGTTGCGTGCGCCCAGGGCGCGCGCGAAGAGCGCGAGCCAGATGCCGCCCAGGCCCACTACCAGCAGGATGTCGAGCAGGGTGACGCTCGGGCCGGCGCGCTCGAACGACGGCGCGATCATCCAGAAGATGTTCAACAGCTGCACGACGAACGCCCACACCGCGACGATGCTGAGCATGCGGCGCTTGCGCTTCACCCAGCGCGAGAACAGGATCATGAACGGTGCGAAGAAGCCGAAGAAGAGCAGGAAGGCGCTGAAGCCCACCCAGTCGGGGCCGAGGCGCGAGTAGTACCAGGTGGCGGTCTCGGAGACGTTGTTCGTCCACTGGATGATCAGCTGGCTGAAGTGCACGTAGGCCCAGAACATCGTCACGGCCATGAGCAGGTTGCCCAGGTCCTGCAGACGCTTGGGCGTCAGCAGGGCGTCGATCGTGGGACTGGTGCGGGCCAGAGCCACCATCACGAGGATCAGCAGCGCGAGCGCCGAGACGACCTGGCTGGCCATCATGATCCCGGGGTAGATGCCCGAGAACCACGTGGGGGTCAGCGACATGCCCCAGTCGACGGCAGCGAAGGTCATGGTGAGGATGTAGATGACGATCCACAGGCCCGCCATGTTCTTCATGCGGTAGCCGGTGTGGCCCGGATCGGTGACGCCCTCGTCCTGGCGTCGCCCGAGCGACCTGTAGAGGAACGCGCCCAGCGTCCAGAGCGCGAACACGATGACGGCGCGCGCGATGAAGAACGGCGTGTTCAGGTAGGCGCTCTTGGCCTCCACCATGGGCCAGGCCTCGACGTACGCGGGGTCGGTCCAGGGGTAGAGGTCGGGCAGGGCGAAGAGAACGGGGATGAAGAGCAGCGCCAGCAGCGGCACGAGCGACGACGCCGCTTCCAGAGGCCGCGTGACGAGCGCGCCCCACGAGCCACCGGCCATGTGCACCACGAACAGCAGCATCAGGGAGCCGAGCGACAGGCCCGCCCAGAAGAGGAAGCTCATGAGGTACGACTCGAAGAAGCCGCCCGCCGTGGTGAAGCCGAGGATCACGGCGCCCACCAGGGCGATGGCGCCGACTACGAGGCCGCCCAGCTGCAGCCTGCCCGTGTCGATCGGGGGGAGTTTCAGGGCGTTCACCGTGCAGCCTCCGTGGTGGTCAGGGTGCTTAGCACGTCAGCCGGGACGTCGCCGACGGGCGCGTTCTGGCTGAGCTGCAGCGCCTTCACGTAAGCGGACACCGCCCAGCGGTCCTCCGGCTTGATGCGCGAGGCGTAGCTGAACATGCGGCCGAAGCCGTTGGTGATGGCGTTGTAGTAGTAGCCGACGGGCGCGTCCAGCAGGCGCTGCTCGCTCACGAAGGAGACGGGCTGCGGGAAGCCGCGCTGCACGACCATCCCCAGACCGTCGCCGTTGTAGTTGTGGCACGGCGCGCAGTAGATGTCGTAGCGCTCCTTGCCGCGCAGCAGCAGGTCTTCGTTCAGGTCGACGGGCAGCTCGGTCAGGAAGCCCTGCGGGCCCATGCCGGTCAGGAAGGCCGGCTCGAGGGCGCCGCGCTCGCGCGAGACCGTCCCTTCGGGGATGGGCCGCATGGCGCTGCCGTCGGCGAAGAACGGGCTGGCCTCGAAGGCGTCGGTGCGGGGCTGGTCGAACATGTTGCGTCCGCAGCCGGTCAGCAGGAGCGTGCCGAGCAGGACGGCAGCCAGCAGCTTCAGGGGGCGGGCGGCGCGCTTCACCGCTCCACCTCGGACACGCGCTCGGGCCCCAGGGCCTCGAGGAAGGCGCGCGTCTGGTCGAGGTCGAACTTGGGGTCGGTGACCTCGATCGAGAGGAAGAACTTGTCGCGCGACGCGTTGTCGAACCCCGGGGTGTTGGAGATCGAGTTGTAGGGGCGGGGCAGGCCGTTGCGCAGGATCATGCCCAGGCCCGCGGCCAGGCCGGCGGAGAGGATGGTGAACTCGTACATGATGACGATCCAGTTGGGCCAGCTGTTGAGCGGCTTGCCGCCGACGTTCAGCGGGTAGTAGGTGGTGGCCGACCACCACTGCAGGAAGAAGCCGGCCAGTCCGCCCAGGATGCCGATGATCAGCACCGCCCAGCCGAGGTTCGTGGGACGCATGCCCAGGTCCTCGTCCAGCCCCTCGACGGGGAAGGGGGTGTAGGCGTCCGTGCGCGTGTAGCCGGCCTTGCGCGTACGCTCTGCCGCCAGCCTGATCGCTTCAACGCTGTCGAACTGAGCGACCAGCGCGTAGAGCGGTTCGCGTCTGGACCCTAGGGCAACGCTGCTCATGCGGTCTCCTCCGCGTGATAGTAGTCCATGCGTATCTTCTCGAAGGCGTCGCTGCCGTGGTGGGCGTCGTGGTACGCCGTCTCCTTGGTCTCGGCCGTCGCGATGGAGGGCAGCAGCCGGATGAACAGGAAGAAGAGCGTGCCGAACAGGCCCAGGCTGCCGATGAACAGCGACCAGTCCCAGAACGTCGAGATGTAGTCGCCCCACGACGAGAGCAGGAAGTCCTTCGTCAGGGAGACCACGAAGATCACGAAGCGCTCGAGCCACATCCCGACGCTGACGATGAGCGAGATCAGGAAGAGCAGCCAGGGGCTCTGGCGGACGCGCCGGAACCAGAGCGGCTGGATGGCCACGAAGTTACAGAAGATCAGCGCCCAGAAGAAGATCGCGTGGTCGCCGAACAGGCGGTTCCAGATCATGTAGCGCTCGGCTTCGACGCCCGAGTACCAGGCGATGAACACTTCGATGAAGTAGCCGTACACGACGATCATGCCCGTCGCCAGCATCAGCTTGGCGGCGTTGTCGAGGTGGCGCATCGTGATCAGGTGCTCGAAGCGCAGGGCCTTGCGCAGCGGCACGGCCAGGATGAGCACCATCGCGAAGCCCGCGAACACCGCGCCCGCCACGAAGTACGGCGGCATGATCGTGTTGTTCCAGCCCGGCAGCTGCGCCACGGCGAAGTCCATGGCGATCGTCGAGTGCACGCTGAGCACGAGCGGGAAGCTGAGCGCCGCCAGCAGCAGGTAGGCGCGCTGGTAGCGCTGCCACGCCTTGGTGGAGCCCGTCCAGCCCAGCGAGAGGATGCCGTACAGCAGGCGCTGGGCCTTGGTGCCGGCGCGGTCGCGCAGGGTGGCCAGGTCGGGGATCAGGCCGATGAACCAGAACAGCAGCGAGATCGTGAAGTAGGTGCCGATGGCGAACAGGTCCCAGTCGAGCGGGCTGCGGAACTGCGGGAACAGCCCGAGGGTGTTCGGGTACGGCACGAGCCAGTAGAAGACCCATGGCCGGCCCAGGTGCAGGATGGGGTAGAGGCCCGCGCAGACCACCGCGAAGATCGTCATGGCTTCCGCGAAGCGGTTCACGGTGGTGCGCC
>CAZVCT010000091.1:0-8237 GCA_964625655.1 uncultured bacterium | reverse complement strand
CTCTTCGAGCGCTTCCTGAACCCCGAGCGCGTCAGCATGCCCGACTTCGACATCGACTTCTCGGACGTGCGCCGCGGTGAGGTGATCGACTACGTCCGCGAGAAGTACGGCGAGGACCGCGTGGCGCACATCGCCACCTTCGGGACGCTCGCCTCGCGCGCCGCCATCAAGGACGCCGCGCGCGTGATGGAGGCGCCCTACGCCGAGGCCGACAAGGTCAGCAAGCTCGTGCCCCTGAAGTACGGCCGCAGCGTGTCGATCGACGACGCGCTGAAAGAGATCCCCGAGATGAAGCAGCTGTACGACGGGGGCGCCAGCCGCTACGTCGACGTGGCGCGGCAACTGGAAGGGCTGCACCGCCACGCCTCGATCCACGCCGCAGGCGTGATCATCGCCCGAGACCCCGTGCAGGAGCTGGCGCCCGTCTTCCGCACGGGCGACGGCCCCATCGTCTGCCAGTACGACATGGGCTCGGTCGAAGAACTCGGCTTCGTGAAGATGGACTTCCTGGGCCTGCGCACCCTGTCGTTCATCGAGGCCGCCGTCCGCATCGTCAAGGAGTCGCGCGGCATCGACCTCGATCCCGACGGCTTCCCGCAGGACGACACCGAGACGTTCGAGCTGCTGTCGCGCGGCGAGGCCGCCGGCGTCTTCCAGTTCGAGGGCTCGGGCATGGTCGACACCCTCAAGCGCCTGAAGCCGCGCCGGATCCACGACCTGATCGCCGTCTCGGCGCTCTTCCGCCCAGGGCCGATGGAGAACATCCCCACCTACATAAGGCGCCACCACGGCCAGGAGCCCGTCGACTACAGCGACTTCCCCGACGCGCAGAAGCTGCTCGCGCCCATCCTGGAGGAGACGTACGGCATCCCCGTCTACCAGGAGCAGATCATGCAGATCGCTCAGGCGGTGGCAGGCTACAGCCTCGGCGAGGCCGACCTCCTGCGGCGCGCGATGGGCAAGAAGAAGGTCGAGGAGATGGTGCGGCACCGCGCCATCTTCCAGGCCGGCGCCGCCAAGCAGGGGATCGGCAAGGAGGAGTCGAACCGTATCTTCGACCTCCTCGAGCGCTTCGCGAACTACGGCTTCAACAAGTCGCACTCGGCGGCCTACGGCGCGCTGTCGTACCAGACGGCCTACCTGAAGGCGCACTACCCCGTCGAGTTCGTGGCCGCCCTGCTGACGGTCGAGCGCGGCGACTCGGAGAAGGTGGCGCAGTACGTCACCGACGCGCAGCACCTGGGCGTGAAGGTTCTGCCGCCCGACATCAACCTGTCGCGCGGCGACTTCACCCCCGTCGGCGACGTCGTGCGTTTCGGCCTCTACGGCATCAAGAACGTCGGTGACGGCGCCGTCGATGCCGTCGTCGGCGAGCGCCAGCGCGGCGGCCCCTTCAAGGACCTGTTCGACTTCTGCAGCCGGGTCGACACCGCGGCCGTCAACAAGCGCGCCATCGAGCACCTGATCAAGGCCGGCGCCTTCGACCCGCTGCTGCCCGACTCCGAGGAGGGGGGCATCGGCAGCGGTCGCCACCTCCTGCTCGCGAACCTCGAGACGGCCATGCGCTGGGGGGCCGCGCAGCGCGAGCAGGCCGCGGCCGGCCAGGTGTCGCTGTTCGGCGCCGAGGAGGTGGCGCCGCCGGCGCTCGAGGAGGCGCCGCCCCTCACGGAGCTCGAGCTGCTGCGCTTCGAGAAGGAGGCGCTGGGGCTCTACATCAGCTCGCACCCCATGAGCTCGTACCCCGGCCTCGCCGACGCGGCTTCCTGCAGCGTCGACGACGTCGAGCGTTACTACCGCGCCAACGTCCCGCCGGGCGCGCCGCGCCTGAAGCTGGCGCTGGCGGGCCTGCTGCAGAACGTCGTCAAGCGCCCCACCCGCAAGGGCGGCATGATGGCCCGCTTCGAGGTCGCCGACGAGTCGGGCGCGCGCGAGGTGCTCGCCTTCGGCCGCACCTTCGACGCGGTGGCCCCGCTGCTCGAGGAGGACGTGCCCGTGGTGGCGGTCGTCGACGCGAACGACGAGGGCGAGGGCCTGCGGCTGGTGGTCGACCGCCTCGTGCGCTGGGACACCCGCGAGGGCTCCGAAGGCGGCGTGCCCGAGGTGGCCCTGCTGAGCTTCGACATCGAAGAGGTGGCGCCGCACCAGCTGCTCGAGCTGCGCTCGCTGCTCGACGAGCACGCGGGCCGCACGCCCGTGCGCCTCGAGTTCGACGGTCCGGGCGGCCGCACCTTCTACCAGGTAGACGGCGTCACCGTCGACGAGGGCGCTCTCGACGAGCTGCGGCGCAGCTGCCCGTGGCTCGAGCCGCGCCTCACCATCGACAGGCGCGCGTTGCTGGCGGAGCGCGCGAGGCCGGCCTACGGGTACGGCGCCCGCGGCGGCCCGGCACCCAACGCCGAGGTTCCTTTCTGAAGGTTCCGCTTCTGGAGGGCGCATCGTAGCCAGCGCTATGATGCGCCACGAAGGAAGGTGATCGTCCCATGGACGCGCTCCTGTCACCCCGAGCCCGCGAGTTGCGGACGGTCGCAGAGTCGGTAGCGCGCGAGGTCATCGCGCCGCGCGCCGAAGAGGTGGACCGCGAAGCCCGCTGGCCCGAGCACTCGATCCAAGCGCTGAGTGATGCCGGCCTGATGGGCCTGCACGTGCCACGCCCGCTGGGCGGCGAAGGCCAGGGCCTGCTGACCCTCGTCGCCATCACCGAGACGATCGGCCGCGCCTGCTCGTCGTCAGCGCTCTGCTACGGCATGCACTGCGTGGGCACGGCCGTCATCGCCGCCAAGGCCACCGCCTACCAGCGCGACCGCTACCTGGCGCCCATCGCGGCCGGCGAGCACGTCACGAGCCTGACCCTGTCGGAGTCGGGGGTGGGTTCGCACCTCTACCTGTCCGAGACGAGGCTCGAGCGGTCGGACGAGTACTTCGTGATCGACGGGGTGAAGCAGTTCATCACGAGCGGTTCGCACGCCGACTCGTACATCATGTCCGCCATGACCAGTGCGGGCGACGAGGAGCCGGGCGAGTTCAACATGCTGATCGTCGACGAAGGCACGCCCGGCACCACCTGGCTGGAGCCCTGGAACGGCATGGGGATGCGCGGCAACTCGTCGAGGGGCATGCGCCTGGAAGGCGCGACCGTCCCCGTCAGGAACCTGCTGGGCCGTGAGGGCGACCAGGTCTGGTACATGTTCGACGTCATCGTTCCTTACTTCCTCATGGCGATGTCCGGCTGCTACCTGGGCATCGCGCAGGCGGCTCTCGACGAGGCGATCCAGCACCTGAAGAACCGGCGGCTCTCGCATACCGGCGAGGCGCTCGCCGACATCCCCGTGCTGCAGCAGCAGATCGCTACGCTCTGGGGCCGGGTGGAGCGGACGCGGCAGTTCATCTACCACGCCGCCTGGCGCGGAGACGTGGGCGACGCGGACGCGATGCCCGCCCTCCTGATGAGCAAGGCCGAGGTCGCCGAGACGGTCGTCGGGGTGACGAACGACGCCATGTCCCTCTGCGGTGGGATCGCCTACCGCGAGAACTCCGACCAGGCCAGGCTGCTGCGCGATGCGCGCGCGGCGCACGTGATGTCGCCCACCACCGACCTGCTGAAGCTCTGGGCAGGGCGCACCATCCTCGGCCAGCCGGTCCTGTGACGGCGCCCGACCCGTGAAGCCGCCTACCGCTGCCGCCCTGACCATCGCGCTCGAGGACGAGTCGTTCCCCGCCTCGTTCACCGAGGCCGTAGGCGAGGCCGGCTTCGTCCTCCACCGCGTGACCGAGGCGACGGCGGTGAAGACGCTGTCCACCTGGCTGAGAACCGGTCTCTCCCCCACCCTGGTGCTCATCAGCGAGGGCGTCCCCAAACCGACCGCGGTGGCGCGCCTCGTGCACCGAGCGGTACCGTCCGTTCAGATCGTGTTCCTCGCGTCCCCCGAGCAAGCCGCGCGCCTGCGCGGCGAACTGCGCCTAGCCGGTATCGGCCATTACTGGAGCATCGTCGACCCCAACGCCGACCCCTCCCAGGTCGTGCACGACCTCGGTGTGGCCGCGCGCGCCACGCAGAAGAGGTCCCGCTTGCGCACCACGCTCGACCGCATGAACGTGAAGCTGCAGGAAGGCGTGCCAGCCACCGACCCCGCCGAGTTCCGGCGCCTCGTGATCTCGGACCGCTACCTGGCCACCATCCTCGACCAGGTCGGCGACGCCATCATCTCCGTCGACGCCTTGGGGCGCATCACGACCTGGAACCTGGGGGCCGAGGAGCTCTTCGGGCTCCAGGAGGCGGAGGCGTTGGAGCGCCCGATCACCATGATCACCGACGAGGCCAGAGCGGCCGACCTGATGTCGCTCGTCGACGAGGCCCGGGCGGGCGAGGCGACGGAACGTCACGAGATCGTGTGCGTGTGCGAAGACGGCGGTCTCTTCGACGCCGAGGTGACGCTGGCTCCCGTCCTGGACGACATGGGCCGCGCCGAGGCGGTGTCGCTCGTGGTGCGCGACGTCACGGAGCGCAAGCGCCAGGAGCGGAAGCTGCTGAGGCTGAACGCCGACCTCGAGTCGGCTCTGGCGCGCCTGGACGCGAAGCAGCGCCAACTGATGGCGTTGAACGAGAAGCTCGAGGTCCAGGCCACCACGGATCACCTGACGGGCTTGAAGAACCGCATGGTGTTCCACAACAGCCTCACGGAGATGATCGCCGTCGCCGAGCGCCAGCAGACGCCGCTCTCCCTGCTGATGGTCGACATCGACCACTTCAAGCGCGTGAACGACACGTTCGGACACCTCGAGGGCGACCGCGTGCTGCGGTCGATCGCGAACGCCCTCGAGGGCCACGTGCGCAACCAGGACGTCGTCGGACGGTTCGGCGGCGAGGAGTTCGTCGTGCTGCTGCCGAACACGACGCTCGAGGACGCCCTGACGCTCGCCGAGAGCATCCGCCGGACGTGCGCGAACCTGGCAGGTCTCGCCACCGCCGTCACCGTCAGCATCGGAGCGGCCCAGTACCGCCCCGGCGAGCCGGCGACGACGTTCCTGGACCGGGCGGACGCTGCCCTCTACCGCGCCAAGGGGGAAGGGCGCGACCGAGTGGCGACGATGGAGATGAGTTCCTAGAGTTCAACCCGTCTGGGTCTGCCTCGTGACGTCCACCTGCGTGGCCGCCATCTTGAACGCCTGGCTGCTGGTGGCGGCATGGTAGCCCGTGTCGTAGTCGATGATCCCGTGCGCGTACAACTCGGCGAGGTGGTCGTCGAACGAGCGCATGCCGTCGAGGCGCGCGTCGCGCAGCACGTCGTAGAGCTCCTGCGTGCGCCCCTCGTCGCGCACCAGGTCCTTCACGCGCAGCGTGCCCTTCAAGATCTCGGTCGCAGCCACGCGCCCCTTCCCTTTGCGGGGCAAAAGCCGCTGCGAGACGATGCCGACCAGCGACTCGGCGAAGAGCACGCGGGCCGTCTCGCGCTCGTGGGGCGGGAACAGCTCGATGATGCGGTTGATGGTGCGCACCGAGTCTTGCGTATGGAGCGTGCTGAACACCAGGTGCCCCGTCTGAGCGGCCGAGAGGGCGGCGGCGGCCGTGGCGTGGTCGCGGATCTCGCCGATCATGATCACGTCGGGGTCCTGGCGCATGGCAGCTGAAAGGGCTTCCGAGAACGAGGGCGCGTCGACCCCCAGCTCGCGCTGCACCACGATCGAGCTCTTCGAGCGGTGCAGGAACTCGATGGGGTCCTCGACCGTGACGATCATGCGCGAGTGCTTGCGGTTGATCTCGTCCAGGATGCGCGCCAGCGTCGTCGACTTGCCCGAGCCCGTCGGGCCCGTGACGAGCGCCAGGCCCTTCTCCTGGTCGCGGAAGTACTCGATCGTCTCGGCGGGAAGGTCGACCACCTTCAACGCCTCGTCGTCGGAGCTGATGACGCGCAGCACGGCGCTGACGCTGCCGCGCTGACGGAACAGGTTCACGCGGAAGCGCCCCAGCCCCGAGACGCTGTAGGCGAGGTCCACCTGGTGCTTGTCGTCGAAGGCCGCGCGCTGGCGCGCATCGCACATCAGGTCGACGAGCGCCTCGGTGAACCGCTGGTTGATCTTCGCTTCGGTCACGGGCGCCAGCCGACCGTTCACGCGCGCCATCGCGGGCAGCCCGACGTGGAGGTGGACGTCGGAGGCGCCACGTTCGACGATGCGTTGCAGGAGGTCGTTGAAGTGCATGCCCCGAGTGTAGTCGACAGGACTGACGGCGTTCTTGCGCGAGCCGCGCGCACGCCGCCTGGCGACTTCAGCCGTTACACTTGCTCCGACATGAGAACGGGAACCGAGGGAGAGACATGCGCATAATCTCAGTCGCGGCACTGGTCGCGATAATCGTGGCAGGCGGCGTCTGGCTCGCACGCGACCGGGGCGCCGAACCGGGAAGCGTGAGCGAGGCGCCGGCCGTCGAGACGACTGCAGAGGGCGCCGCCCCCACGAGCACCCGGGCGGACTCAGGCACCGACCCGCAGGACGACACCCGCCTGGCTTCGGCCCGGACCGCAGGCGCGGAGGCGCCGGAGGACACCGGAACCGGCGGCGCGACCGACATGGGCGAGGCCGACGTGGACGAGGCCGGAGACACCGAAGTCGCGGCCGAGGGAGAACCGTCGGACCCCGAAGCACCTGCGGACGACGCTGATGCAGCAGACGACGCGGATGTCTCGGATGATGCGGGCGCATCGGCTGACTCGGACGGCGCACCGGATGACTCCACCACCTCCGACGACTCCACCGCCCCTGACGCCACCGCCGCGACGCTTCCCGAAGGCTTCACGCAGGTCGACTACCTGACGGACACCCCCAGGCAGGCGTTCGACGCCCCCGAGCAGGTGCTGGACCCGAACCTCGACTACGCGGCCGTCATCCGCACGAACCGTGGTGACATCACCGTCGACCTGTTCGAAGAGCGCACGCCCACCACCGTCAACAACTTCGTCTTCCTGGCGCTCAACCGCTACTACGACGACGTGCCGTTCCACCGCGTCATCGACGGCTTCATGGCCCAGACCGGCGACCCCACCGGCACCGGCACGGGCGGCCCCGGCTACCAGTTCGACGACGAGATCGACCCAGACCTCGCCTTCGACGGCGCCGGCCTCCTGGCGATGGCCAACGCGGGCCCCGGCACGAACGGCTCGCAGTTCTTCATCACCTTCGAAGCCACCCCGTGGCTGACGGGCGCCCACACGATCTTCGGCCGTGTAATCGACGGCATGGACGTCCTGCCCGAGATCACCCGCATCGACCCCAGCCAGCCGAGCGCCGTGGTCACCTACGACGGCACCGTCGCCGACCTCGCCGCTCAGGGCGTGGAGCTGCCGGCTGAGCCCGACGACATCGTCATCGAGGCCATAGAAGAGCTGTTGGGCGCGCGCCCCAGCCCCGGCCAGTCGTTCAGCGTCGCGGGTTACCGTGGCGTCGCCGGCCAGCTGGGCGACCAGCCGGCCCTGGGGTTCTTCCTGAACCCCGACGTGCTCGAGAGCGTGGTCATCGCCACGCGCCCCAAGTGATCGCCCCAGCCCGCACCCCGCGGGCGCGCGGCATCCAGGCAGGAAGGTAACCACATGGACGCACTAGCAGGCTTCGAACAGCTCCCGCGCCTCTCGGAAGAGCGGCGCACCCAGTTCTCGCGCCCGGAAGACGTGCTCGAGGACGGCAAGGAGTACCGCGCCGTCATCGAGACGAACAAGGGCCGCATGGTGCTCGAGCTCCACGCCGACAAGGCGCCCACCACGGTGAACAACTTCGTCTTCCTCGCCCGCAACGGCTACTACGACGGTATCGTCTTCCACCGCGTGCTCGAAGACTTCATGGCCCAGACGGGCGATCCCACCGGCACCGGCACGGGCGGCCCCGGCTACGAGTTCGGCGACGAGTTCGACCCCACCCTCAGCCACCAGGGCAAGGGCATCCTGAGCATGGCCAACGCGGGCCCCGGCACGAACGGCTCGCAGTTCTTCATCACGTTCGTCGACACGCCGTGGCTCGACGGTCGGCACTCGGTGTTCGGCCGCGTCGTCGAGGGCGAAGAGGTGCTCGACAAGCTGCAGCGGATCGATCCGGGGCGCCGTAGCCCGGGGGTGGAGCCCGACCGGATGGAGCGGGTGGAGGTCTACGCCCGGTAGTTTTTGCGTTCAGGCCCCGGCCACGGGTGGTTCTTACGTGGCGGTGGGTGGGGCGGGGGGTGGGCCGCCCAAAGCCACCCAGCGGGGGAGGGGGCC
>CAZVCT010000090.1:0-8251 GCA_964625655.1 uncultured bacterium | reverse complement strand
TCGGCGCCTGCCTTGTCCGTCTCCGCTGCCATGCGGCAGTCTACTCGGCCCGCCGCGCTCCGGCCGGGGCCGTCCAGATGCGAGCCCGACGTACCCATGCCCGAGAAGTAGCGTGCCCTGCGCCATCTGCGGCCGACCGCCGGGAAGCGCTTGCTATACTGCCGCCATGAAGCGCTCCCTACAAGAAGTCGTGGAGCTCGTGATATTCGGGCTCGTCGCCCTGCTCATCGGCACCGCGCTCGTCTGGGTGCTCGGCTGGGTACTGTCCCTCGGCGGTGCGCTGTTCAAGGCGCTGGCGGGCCTGCTGTGGCTGCTCCTCCGTTTCATCGTCCCCATCGCCATCGTCGCGGGGCTCGTCTACTTCCTCGTCAAGGCCGTCCAGGGGCGTGACGGGGGCGCGTCGCAGGCTCCGGCCGGCGGCCCGGGCTCGGCTCCGGGCGCCGGAAGCTCCACTGGCGGCGCTACCGGTAGCACCGCGGGTGGCTTCGTCGACAAGGTGGTCGATGCGGGTGGGAAGCTGGTCGGCCGCGTGCGGGGCGAGCCGCAGCCGGGCAGCGCCACCGACACCGCCTCTGGCACGCCTGGCACCGGAGCCACGACCACGGGTAGCGCGCCTATCGCCGGCAGCACCACCCCGCCTGGCGAGGCCGCGCCGTTCGGCGCCACCGGCGGCGTGGACGACGCCGCCCCTGACGGCTCCAGCTACCGCAGCGGCAGCGTGGAGGGTTCGGCGGGCACCACGTCGGACCCGGATCCGCTGACGGACCCTGCGGTGAGCGGCAGCGTAGACCCGGTCATCGACGACCCGCTGGTGGACGCTCCGCCGACCGACGACCCTACGTCCGGCGCCGACGGGATCCCCGACGACGGGCCCGGGAGCGGTACGGACGACAGCAAGCGCTGAACGGGTACGGCACGACGTTGCGCTGACCGGCGCCCGATGGGCGCGGTGGTAACATCGTGCCGTGTCAGAACCGGATCCCAAGTACCGTTCGGACGGACGCCCAGCGGCGCGGTCCGCAGGCCGAACCGGCCAGCCGGCTTCCCGTTGGCCCCGGCGTTGGCCGTCGCTTCTGGCGGGTGCGCTGCTGCTCGTGCCTCTGACCGCCTGCCTCGGGCGTTCCGACTCCCTGGCGCCGGTCATCGCCATCACCGAGCCTCGCAGCGGTACTACACGTAACGCCGACAACCTCCGGATCAGCGGCTACGCGCTCGACGATTCGGGCATCGCCTCGATCCGCGTGGACGGCTCCGACCTGATGCAGAACGAGATCTACGCCTCGGAGCGGGGCAAGGGTCTCGTGCAGTTCGCCTTCACCAAGCCCAACCTCACCGACGGCGAGCTGACGCTGCTGCTCGAGGTCACCGACGTCTCGGGCCGCACGACCAGTGAGCGCTACGTGCTCACCCTCGACGCCACCCCGCCCACGGTAGAGCTCACGCGCGTCGAGGCCGCCGCGGGGGGCCGCGTGCTGGTCGAGGGCGTGGCCCGCGACAACATGCGGCTTTCCAGCATCCGGATCAACGACGTGCCGCTGGCCTTCACGCCGGGCACCGAGTTCGCCTTCTCCGTGCTCGTCGACAACGTCGAGGGCGGCCAGGTAGTCGTCGAGGACGGCGCCGGCAACGTGATCTCGAGGCCACTGCAGTGATCGAAGCCCCCACTTTCGCGCTCCCGCTGGGCACGCGCGCCCTGCTCGACGCCCCCTCTTCCCTCGAAGCTCTCACCCTCGAGATCAAGCACGGCAACTCCGACCTGCTGCGGCTGCTCGACCTGCTGGGCCTCGCGGGGCCGTTCACCGTCCGCAGCCCCTGGGAGCTGAACGACCCGGATGGCCGCCACCTGATCCACGCGGGCGGTTACGCCGCCACGCCGTTCGGGGAGGCTTACCCGCCGCTCTACGACTTCGTGCGCGAGTTCCTGGACGCGAACCGGCAGCTGGGGCTGCCGCAGCAGTCGGTCAGCGAGTGGCGCGCTGCTCTCGAGACCAACCTGGTGGCGCTACTGGCCTCCGTTGCGCCCAGCCACTCCGACAGCCGCGTCTTCTTCGGCAACTCGGGCGCGGAAGCGATCGAGGCGGCCATCAAGCTCGCCCGCTCGTACCGGCCCGACGCCACGACCTTCGTGAACTTCGAGCGCGCCTACCACGGCAAGACCATGGGCGCGCTGGCTCTCACCCCGAACGAGGAGTACCAGGGGCCGTTCCGGCCGCTGACGCCCGACGTGGTGACGCTGCCGTACGGCGACGCCGACCTGCTCGAGCGCACCCTGCGCCAGCTGGGCAAGAAGGCCTGCGCCATCGTGGTGGAGCCCATCCTGGGCGAGGGCGGCGTCGTGGCCCCGCCGCAGGGGTTCCTGGCGGAACTCGGCAGGCTGGCCCGTCAGCATGGCGTAACGGTCATCGCCGACGAGATCCAGACGGGCCTGGGCCGCACCGGCCACTGGTTCGCGAGCGTCGCCGACGGCCTGGAGCCCGACATCGTCACCCTCGCGAAGCCGTTGGGTGGCGGCCTGGTGCCGCTCAGCGCCACCATCGCCCGCAAGCCCATCTTCCAGGCGTTCCTGCCGGGCCTTGCGTCCAAGCGCCACTCGTCGACCTTCGGCGGCGGCACGCTGGCGATGGCCGTGGGCCTGAAGTCGCTGGAGCTGCTGGTGGAAGGGCGCCTCGACCAGCGCGCCAGCGAGGCGGGACGGTACGGCCTCGGGCGCCTGCAGGCGCTGGCCGACCGCCACCCCGACCTTATCGAGGAGGTGCGCGGCGCGGGCATGCTGTTCGCCATCTCGTTGCGGCCGGTGGTGGGCTTCAAGGTCCCCGGCATCCCCGAGGAGGACGTACAGACGTTGGCGGCCGCGCTGATGCTGCGCGAGCTGCACGCCGCCGGCGTCCACGGCTGCTACAGCAACAACGCCCACCGCACGATGCGCCTGACGCCGGCCCTCAACATGCCGCAGGAACTGCTGGAGGAGATGTTCGACCGGGTCGAGGCGCTGGCGCAGCGCACGCCCAGCCCGTTCGCCATGCTCAAGCGCATGCCTCTCCCTAAGCTGCTGGGGCTGGCCCGGCTCGCCTTCTGACATGACGCTGCGCCGCGCTCAGCTCGTCCTGTTGGCTGCCGCCGCCCTATGGCTGGCCGCCGTCGTGGCGGGCTCGCAGGGCAGCGCCCAAGGCATCACGCGCGTGCTTCCCGGGGTCGACACCTCGTTGCCCGGCGCGGCGCTCTACGCGTTTCACTGCACCCCCTGCCACGGCCCGACGGGCGCCGGCCTGGACGAGTCGCGGGCGCGGTTCCCCGCCGACCACCAGACCTGCACGCGCTGCCACAACCCCCGCAACCCCCCGATCATGCCCGAGGCCGCGGCGCCGAACAGCCTGGCCGTCTTCTCGCTCGGAGAGCCCACGGTGCTGGCCGACGCTGCGTACCTGGCGAAGTTCCCGACGCTGGCGGCCCTGGAAGGCTACGTACAGGCGGCCATGCCGCGGTGGGATCCGGGCAAGCTGACCGCGGCGCAGGCGCGCGAGGTCAGCCTGTTCATGCTGCACCTGAGCGGCTCGCTGCCGCCCGACATCGCCGCCGACTTCTACGCCGCCGAAGACCTGGGGTTCCTGGAGAAGCTGGACGCCGCGAACGTCCTGCTGGGCCACTAACGGCGAATATCGGAGCCGTCGTCCGCTCCGGATGCTTGGCAGTTCCTACTCGCTCCGCTCGCGCGGACCAGTCGAGCCGGCGAGAGACGACTCGGGCGGACAGCCACATGGCGTCCGCCCGAGTCGGTTCTGGGTCGTTGCGTTGACTACTTCTGGGAGCGCGGGTCGAGCAGGTCGCGCAGTCCGTCGCCCACCAGGTTGAGGGCCAGCACCGTGATCACGATGGCGAGGCCCGGGAAGGTGACCGCCCACTGCGCGTCGCGGATGTACGGCCGCGCCGCGTTCAGCATGCTGCCCCACTCGGCGGTGGGCGGCTGGGCGCCCATGCCGAGGAACGAGAGGCCGGCGGCGGCGAGGATGGCCCCGGCCAGCGACAGGCTGACCTGAACGATCACGGGGCCGAGGGAGTTGGGGATGATGTGGCGGCCCATGATCCGGGCGTCGCGCGAGCCGACCGCTTCGGCGGCCGTGACGTAGTCCATCTCGCGCACGGTGAGCACGGCGCTTCGGACGATACGGGCGAACCCGGGGATGTTGGCGATGCCCACCGCGATCATCACGTTGACGATGCTGGGCCCAAGCGCCGCCACGATCGCCAGCGCCAGGAGGAAGGCCGGCAACGCGAGCAGCACGTCGACGATGCCCGAGATGACGCTGTCCAGCGGCCCGCCGTAGAAGCCGGCGAGCAGGCCCATCAGCCCACCGATCGCCAGCGCGATGCCGACGGAGATGAAGCCGATGGTCAGCGAGACGCGCCCGCCGTGGAGGATGCGCGAAGCGACGTCACGCCCGAAGTGGTCGGTGCCGAGAACGTGCTCGGCGGAGGGCGGTTGCAGCCGCTCGCGGAGGTTCTGCCGGTTGGGCGGGTAGGGCGACAGGGAGTCGGCGAAGATCGCCGAGGCGAAGATGATCACCAGGGCCAGGCCACCGAAGGTAATGCGCGTGTTGCGGAACAGCGCCTTGGCCCAGCTCCTGCGGCCCGCGTTGCGGTTCGCCCGGTCGGGCGCGGTCATGGTGTCTCCGTTGGTGGCCATCTAGCTGTACCTCGTGCGTAGGCGGGGATCCAGGTAGGCGTACAAGACGTCGGTGATGAGGTTCACCAGCGCGTACATGACGGCGAAGGCCATCACGACCCCCTGGATGACCGGCATGTCGCGGGCGTTGATCGCCTCCACGGCGAGCCTGCCCACGCCGGGCCAGTTGAAGATCGTCTCGGTGATGACGGCGCCCGACAGCAGGCCGCCGAACTGCAGGCCGATGACGGTGACGACCGGGATGAGCGCGTTGCGCAGCGCGTGCGAGTACACGACGTTCTGGCGTTTGAGGCCCTTGGAGCGCGCGGTGCGGACGTAGTCCTGCGACAGCGTCTCGAGCATCTGGCTGCGGGTCATGCGGGTGATGGAAGCGATGGCGCTGGTTCCCAGGGTGACTACCGGCATCACGTAGTACTGCCAGCCGCCGAAGCGGCCCGAGGCAGGTAACCAGTCCAACATCAGCGTGAACAGGATGATCATCATCAGGCCTTGCCAGAAGACGGGCATGGCCAGGCCTACGAAGGCCACCACGGTGGCGGCGTGATCGATCAGGGAGTCGCGCCGCGTGGCCGATACGACGCCAAGCGGCACACCTATGGCTATGGCCAGCAACGTCGCCAGCACCGCCAGTTCGATGGTAGGCATGAGGCGCTGGCCGATCTCGTTGGTGACGGGCCGCGAGGAGCGGATAGAGCGGCCCAGATCGAGCTGGACCATGCGGCCGAGCCAGCGTACGTACTGGACGTGCGCGGGCTGGTCGAGCCCGAGGCGCACGCGCAGGGCCTCGACCTCGGCCTGGGGTGCGGCCTCGCCCAGCATCATGACGGCTGGGTCTCCGGGGGTAAGGAACATGATGCCGAACACGATCACCGATACCCCGAGGAGCACCGGGATCATGAGCAGCAGTCGTCTCAAGATGAACTTGAACATCAGATAGTCTCGGTCATCGTCTCTGTAATGGGGTGGCGCTCGGGCGGCTCCCCTCCTGCTCGTTCGGGAACCGCCCGTGCGATACGGCGCGTGGAGCGAGACAACCGTTTCGCTCCACGCGCGCTCCGAGCCGTTGGCTCAGGTCAGTTCTTGCTCACGTTGTACAGGCGGTGGTGGCCTGCGGGGTGAGGTTCGAAGCCGGAGATGTTGTCGCGCCAGCCGTTGAACTCGAGGGTCACGTTGAGGAAGATCCAGGGAGCTTCCTCGGTGATGATCTCCTGAGCTTCGCCGTAGTACTCCATGCGGGCGTCGGCGTCGGCTTCGCTGCGACCGAGGTCGAGCAGCTCGTCAACGCGCTCGTTCGACCAGAAGGTGCGGTTGCCGGCGTTGCCGAACTGGCTGCTGTGGAAGAGGGCGTAGAGGCCGTAGTCGGCGTCGGCGGTCACGGTCACCCAACCGAGGATGAACATGTCGTGGTTGCCGGCGGCCGTGCCGTCGAGGTAGGCGCCCCACTCGAGAACCTGGATCTCGGCGTTGACGCCGACGTCCTGGAGGTAGGCCTGGACGATCTCGGCGATCTGGATGCGGAGCGGGTTGTCGTTGGTCCAGATGGAGGTGCTGAAGCCGCCCTCGTAGCCGGCTTCGGCGAGGAGCTCACGGGCACGCTCCGGGTCGTACTCGTAGCCTTCGAGCTCGGTGTTGGCGCCGAAGACCTGGGGCGAGATCGGGCCGTTGGCGGGGATGCCGAGGCCTTCGTAGATGGCGTCGATGATCGCCTGCACGTCCAGGGCGTAGTTGATCGCCTGGCGGACGCGGACGTCGTCGAACGGCTCCTTCTGAGCGTTGAAGCCGATGTAGGCGGTCGAGAGGGTCTCGATCTCGTCGACTACGACGCGCGGGGTGTCCTGGAGGCGCAGGTAGTCGCGCGGCTCGAGGGAGTAGGCGATGTCGATGCCGCCGGCCTCGAGCTCGATGGCGCGCACGGTGCCTTCGACGATGGGGCGGAACACGAGTTCTGCGGGCAGGACTTCGCCACCCCACCAGTCGTCGTTGCGCTCGAGGACGATCTGGGAAGCGGTGTCCCACTGCACGAACTTGAACGGACCGGTGCCGATGACGACGGTGGTGCCGTAGTCTTCACCCGCGGCCGTCACGGCGTCCTCGCTGAGGATCGACGTGGCGGTGTGCGACAGGTGGGCCAGCAGCGGCGCGAAGGGGGTGGCGGTGGTCAGCTGGACGGTCTGCTCGTCGACGGCTTCGATGGTGTCGATGAAGCCGACGAGGAACGCGGCCGGAGCGCCGGTCTCGGGGTTGCGCAGGCGGTCGAGCGTCCACGCCACGTCAGAGGCGGTGAGAGGCGAGCCGTCGTGGAAGGTGACGCCCTCGCGGATGTGGAACAGCCAGGTGTTCTCGTCGACCTGTTCCCAGCTTTCGGCCAGGCCGGGCACCAGTTCCAGATCTTCGGTCTGGACGACGAGCGTGTCGTAGATCTGGCGCATGACGCGGGCGGACGGCTGATCGTTGACGGCGTGCGGGCTCAGGCTTACCGCGTCGGAACCCTGACCTACGACCAGGCGCTGGGCGGACGCGCTGCCAAGTAGCAGAACGGCCGAGGCCAACAGAACCAAAATCCTCTTCATCTATTCCTCCTTCGAGACTGTGAGCCACCCGCTGACGAGCTCCGCAGGGAATCTGCGACGGTGCGCACCTGGAGGGAACCCTCCGGGCGGAGCACCGGCACGCGTTCTCGCTACGTGCTGGTCGGCGTCGGCATCGACAAGCAGTCTAGCAGAAGGAATGTAAGTTTCGCCTCAGGTGGAGCGGGCGCGTTAACCAACCGTGAACGACCGGAGAGCCGCGTTCCCTCGCTTCGGGCGAAGAAGGGAGCAGACACCCGGGAACGCGCCGGCGACGGGCTCGACGCCCTGTTCGAGGCACAAAAAAAGCGGACGTCCCGAAGGACGTCCGCATAGGACCTCTAAACCTGGTTGCAGTTACTCGCCTGGCCGATCGCCCTAAGGCGACCAGCTGAACTCCTTAGAAAGGAGGTGATCCAACCGCACCTTCCGGTACAGTTACCTTGTTACGACTTAACCCCAGTCATGAGCCACACCTTAAACGCACGTCCCATTGACGGAACTACGCGTCTTCGGGTGCAACCCACTCCCATGGTTTGACGGGCGGTGTGTACAAGACCCGGGAACGTATTCACCGCGGCATGGCTGATCCGCGATTACTAGCGATTCCAACTTCATGCAGTCGAGTTGCAGACTGCAATCCGAACTGGGACCGGCTTTCGCGATTAGCTCCCTTTCGCAAGGTGGCAGCGCGCTGTACCGGCCATTGTAGCACGTGTGTCGCCCAGGCCGTAAGGACCATGCTGACTAGACGTCATCCCCGCCTTCCTCCTACTTTCATAGGCAGTCCCACTAGAGTGCTCAACCGAATTGCTAGCAACTAATGGCGAGGGTTGCGCTCGTTGCCGGACTTAACCGAACATCTCACGACACGAGCTGACGACAGCCATGCAGCACCTGTCACCGAGCTCCCACAAGGGGCACCCCCCCATTTCCGGGGGGTTCTCGGGATGTCAAGGCCTGGTAAGGTTCTTCGCGTTGCTTCGAATTAAACCACATGCTC
>CAZVCT010000089.1:0-8281 GCA_964625655.1 uncultured bacterium | reverse complement strand
CGACGATGGCCGTCTTGCCGACGCCCGGCTCGCCGATGAGCACGGGGTTGTTCTTCGTGCGGCGCGAGAGGATCTGGATGACGCGGCGGATCTCTTCGGTGCGGCCTATCACCGGATCGAGCTTGCCCTCCTGCGCCTCGCTCGTGAGGTCGCGGGCGTACTCGTCCAGGAAGGGCGTGTTGACGCTCTCGGCCTGGTTCTTCGGGTCGGCCGCGGCGAGGATGCGCCAGCGCACGGCGTCCACGTCGCGGGTGAGGTTCTGCAGGATGCGGTAGGCGACGCCGTCGCCTTCGCGGATGATGCCGAGCAGGATGTGCTCGGTGGCGATCACGTTGGAGCCGAGGCTGCGGGCCTCGGAGCCGGCCAGTTCCATGACGCGGCGGGCGCGCGGCGTGATGGCCGCTGCTTCGTTGCGCGGCAGTCCGTCGCCGCGCCCGACCATCTCTTCCACCTGCCGGCGGAACATCTCGAGCGAGGCGCCGAACTCGATCAACACCTTGCTGGCCGTGCCGCTCTCTCGCATCAGGCCTAGCAGGAGATGTTCGGGGCCGATCATGGCGTGGCCGAACTTGCTCCCCTCTTCGCGAGCGAAGTGGAAGACCAGGCGAGCTCTGTCGTCGTACCTGTTCAAGGCGTCCTCCCAGCCGCAAAGGGCCCAAAGAAGGGTGCGTGGATAAGATCGGAAAGCGGTCTGAGCCGCTGAGCCATGGTGCTATAGTACCCGCCTGGCGTGAGACCTCGTTGGTGTTTCGTTACGCTTCCCTTCAGGCAATGGCCATAGGAGGCCGCCCGGAGCCCACGCCGACATCCCCCGAGCGCGTCCAGCACGGAACCGCCCCGTCCCGCTGATGCGAGTCTCGGAGCCGTAGGCTGTTCCCGTGACGTCGCGGTTCTCACTCGCTCCGCTCGTACGACCTTGGCCGAAGGCCGAGTACTCCGAGGACCGCTTTAGGAGAGGCATGCTGTTCCAAGACCTCCTCTTCCGTCTCGACCGCTACTGGGCGGGCCACGGCTGCGTCATCGCGCCGCCCGCCGACAGCGAGGTCGGAGCCGGCACCTTCTACCCGACGACGTTCCTGAGGGCGCTCGGGCCCGAGCCGTGGCGCGTGGCCGGCCTCGCGCCCAGCCGCCGCCCCGCTGACGGCCGCTACGGCGACAACCCCTACCGGTTCCAGTACTTCTACCAGTACCAGGTCGTGCTCAAGCCGTCGCCCGACGACGTGCAGCAGCTCTACCTCGACTCCCTCTACGCCCTGGGCATAGACCCGATGGCGCACGACATCCGCTTCGTGGAGGACAACTGGGAGTCGCCCACCCTCGGCGCCTGGGGCCTGGGCTGGGAGGTGTGGATGGACGGGATGGAGATCACCCAGTTCACCTACTTCCAGCAGGTGGGCGGGCTAGACTGCCGCCCCGTCTCGGTGGAGCTGACCTACGGCATGGAGCGCCTGGCCATGTACCTGCAGCGAGCGGAGCACGCCTTCGACGTCGAGTACGCGCCGGGGGTCACTATCGGCGACATGCGGCGCGACTTCGAGGTGCAGCACTCGCGCTACAACTTCGAACAGTCCGACCCCGACCTGCAGCGCACCCTCTTCGACGCCTTCGAGGTGGAGGCGAACCGCCTGCTGCAGCAGGGGCTCGTCTACCCAGGCTACGAGTTCGTCCTCAAGTGCTCGCACGCCTTCAACCTGCTGGACGCACGCGGGGTGCTGTCGCACACCGAGCGCCAGGGGTACGTGCAGCGCGTCCGCCGGCTTTCCGAGGCCAGCGCCCGCGCCTACCTCGAGAGCCGCGGCGAGCCCAGGCCGGCCCGCGCGAACGGGGAGGGCTGAGATGGCCGACCTGCTGTTCGAGATCGGCACCGAGGAGCTGCCCAGCTGGTACGTGGCGGAGGGCAGCCAGGCGCTGGGGCAGATGCTGGCCGAGCGGCTGGCCGCCGCCGACCTCGCGGCGGGCGACGTTACGGTCTACGGCACCCCGCGGCGCCTGGCGGCGCTCGTGCGCGGCGTTCCCGACGTTAGCGCGGTGCGCGAGGAGGAGCTGCGCGGCCCGCCCGCCGCCGTGGCCTTCGCCGACGACGGCTCGCCCACGCGCGCTGCGCTGGCGTTCGCCGAGAAGAACGGCGTCGACGTGGCGACGCTCGAGCGGCGCGACACCGACAAGGGCAGCTACCTGTACGCGCGCGTCAGCCGCGGCGGCGCCGCAGCGTCCGAGATCCTGCCTGCGCTTCTGGAACAGCTCGTGAAGGACCTGCCGGCCCCCCGCAAGATGCGCTGGGGCGAGCAGGAGACGCCGTTCCTGCGGCCCATCGCATGGCTGCTCGCGCTGTTGGGCGGAACGCCTCTGGACATGGAGGTCGCCGGGGTGCGCTCGGGCAACGTCACGCGCGGCCACCGCTTCCTGGCGCCGGGCGCCGTAGAGGTAGGCCGGCCGGAGCGGTACGAGGCGGTCCTCGAGGAGGCGTGGGTGCTGGCCGACCGGGACGAGCGGCGCGCCCGCACCGAGGCGGGGCTGACCGACGTCGCTTCGGCAGCCGGCCTGAAGCCGTACCGCGACGAGGCCCTGCTCGACGAGGTCACCGACTTGGTCGAGTGGCCGTTCCCCATCCTCGGCGCGTTCGACGACTCCTACCTCGAGCTGCCCGAAGAGGTGCTGGCGACCGTGATGATCAGCCACCAGCGCTTCTTCCCGACCCGCAACGCGTCGGGCCAGCTGGCGGCGCGCTTCGTGGGGGTGTCTAACAACCGCGTCGACGACGAGGCGGTCGTGCGGGACGGGTACGAGAAGGTGCTGTCGGGCCGCCTGTACGACGCCCGCTTCTTCTGGCGCTCCGACCGCCGCAAGAGCCTCTCGCAGCACGCGTGGGGGCTCTCGGGCATCGCCTTCCAGAAGGAGCTCGGCTCGATGGCCGACAAGACGGAGCGCGTGGGCGTCACCGCCGGTCTGCTGCTGGACGCGCTGGGGATGGACGAGGGCACCCGGGCGACAGTCGAGCGGGCGCTGCCCGTCTTCCGCGCCGACCTGGCGACCGAGATGGTGTACGAGTTCCCCGAGCTGGAAGGGGTCATGGCCCGCGCCTACGCCCTGGCCGAGGGGCAGCCCGAAGAGGTGGCCGATGCGCTGCTGGGCGGGGTCAGCCCCCGGTGGCACGACGACGGGGTGCCCGCCACGGCCGCCGGCGCGGTGCTGGCGGTGGCCGACAGGATCGACAAGCTGGTCGGCTTCTTCTCGCTGGGCAAGCGCCCGACCGGCTCGGCCGACCCGTTCGGCCTGCGGCGCGACGGCGTGGCGGTGGCGCGCGTGGTGGCGTCGCGCGGCTGGAAGCTTCCCCTGAGAACCATGGTGGAGGCGGCCGCGGCCGCGTACGGCGACAGCGGCGTGCTGGTGGACGGAGAGGTCCAGCGCGAGGTGCTGGAGTTCGTGTGGGACCGGGTGGCGTCGCTGCTGCAGGAGCAGGCGTCGGTTCCCGTGGTGCGCGCCGCGATCCGCGGCTCGCGCAGCGTGATCGGCGCCGCGCGCCGCGTGCAGCTGCTGAGGTCGCTGGCCGAGCGCGACGACTTCGCCGACCTGATGGCGCTGTACAAGCGCGCCGCCAACCTGGCGGCCAAGGCCGAGCAGCCCGAAGAGGTGAGCCCGGCGCTCTTCCGCGAGCCGCCCGAACAGCCGCTCTACGACGCGCTGCCGCGCGCCCGCGCCGGCGTGCAGCGCCTGCTGGCCGCCGCCGAGGAGCAGCTGCCGGTCTGGGACCCGCGCGAACCGCTGCCCGAAGGCCTCGAAGGCGTTGGCGACGCCAGCACCGAGGTGGTCAGCCTCAAGGCCCCGCTCGACGCCTTCCTGGACGGCGTGCTGGTGATGGCCGAAGATCCCGCGCTGCGCCGCAACCGGCTGGCGCTGCTCAGCGAGGTCGTCGAGGTTCTCAGGCGCCTGGGGGCGCTGGAAGAGCTGGAGGGCGCCGAGCAGTAGAGGCGCCTCCAAGGCCACTCAACGGCGAGAGCCCCGCGGGATCCGCGGGGCTCTTCGAATGTGGCGCCGTCTGGTACGTCTGGTGCCGAAGGTGGGACTTGAACCCACATGTCCTTGCGGACACACGACCCTGAATCGTGCGCGTCTACCGATTCCGCCACTTCGGCGCGACTAGCGCCGCGGTCACCGGCGAACGTCCAGCGAGGAAGTCTACCCAGAACTCGGGGACGGCGCAAGTGGTTGTAAGCGTTCAGAACCTGTGGCCCGTCCGGGGGCCGTAGCCGCTTATCCTGAGGCTACATGGGAACCGGAACAGAGCAGGGAAGGGTGGCGCTGGTGACGGGCGCCGCCAGCGGGATCGGCCTGGCGTGCGCCGCGCGTCTCGAAGCCGACGGCATGCGGGTGGCGCTGGTCGACGTCGACGCCGAGCGGGGCGCCGAGCGCGCCGCCGACCTGGGCGCCCACTTCGTGCACGCCGACCTGGCGACGCCGGACGGCTGCCGCGCGGCCGTGGACGGGACGCTAGAGCGCTTCGGGGCTCTCGACGTGCTCGTCTGCAACGCGGGCGTGCAGCACATCGACCCGATAGCCGAGTTCCCCGAGGAGCGCTGGGACCTGCTGATCAGGCTGATGCTGACGGCCCCGTTCCTCCTCACGAAGCACGCCTGGGACGCACTGAAGCGCTCGGGCAGCGGCCGCATCGTGCACGTGGGCAGCGCCCACAGCCTCACGGCCAGCCCCTTCAAGGCGGCGTACGTCAGCGCCAAGCACGGCGTCGTGGGTCTGGCGCGCGTGACGGCGCTCGAGGGGGGAGAGCACGGCATCACGTGCAACGTCGTGGCGCCGGCATACGTGCGCACGCCCTTGGTGGAGAAGCAGATGGCCGATCAGGCGCGCACGCGGGGCATCTCCGAGGCGCAGGTCGAGCAGGAGGTGTTCCTGGCGGGGCTGGCCATCAAGCGGATGCTGGAGCCCAGCGACGTGGCGCACCTCGTCGCCTTCCTAGCCTCCGAGGACGCCTGGGCCATCACCGGCAGCGTGCAGAGCATAGACCTGGGCTGGACGGCCCGCTGAGCGGTCAGCCCAGCAGCCGGCCGCCCTCGAGGAACGTCTCGCCGTCCAGCGTCACGCGGCCCTCGCTGCGCAGGTCGCAGATCAGGTCCCAGTGGATGGCGCTCTCGTTCACGCCGCCCGTCTCGGGGTAGGAGCGGCCCAGCGCCAGGTGCACGGTGCCCATGATCTTCTCGTCGAAGAGCGTCTTGAGGGTCGGCCGGTCGATGTGCGGGTTCGTGCCGATGCCGAGCTCGCCCAGGAAGCGGGCGCCCGGGTCGGTGTCGAGCTTCGCCAGCAGGACGTCCTGCCCGCGCCTCGCTCTGGCGTCCACCACGCGTCCGTCCTCGAAGCGCAGCGTCACGCCCTCGACGATCGTGCCGTCGACGCTGGAGGGGATGTCGAACGTGATGGTGCCGTTCGCGCTCTGCTCGAGCGGGCCCGTGAAGACCTCGCCCGAGGGCATGTTGCGCTTGCCGTCCGAGTTCATCCACTTGCGGCCCGCCACGCTCAGCGTAAGGTCGGTGCCGGGGCCCTCGATGCGCACCGTCTCGGCGCGCTCCAGGCGGTCGGCCCAGCGCTGCTGCCTGGCGCCCAGCTCGCGCCAGCGGGCGGCTGGGTCTTCGTCGAAGAGGAACATGGCGCCGTAGACGAAGCTGGCGTAGTCGTCGGTGCTCATGCCCGCTTCCTGCGCCGCCGCGGCGGTGGGGAAGAGCGTGCCCACCCAGCGCTTGGCCAGCCGCGTGCGGGTCACGTCCTGCAGGCGGCGGGTGAGGGCCGCCAGCCGGCCGCGGTCGACGCCCTGCAGCGCGTACGAGTTGTCGGGCGCGCCCACGCGGATGTAGGCGTCCATGCGCTGCATCTCCTCCAGCTGCACGGTGGGCTCGCTGGCGAGCAGGCCCTCGGACGCGAGTTCGAGCACGTCGCGCGTCATCTCGGGGTAGCCCAGCCGCAGGTGCGGCTCGCCGCCCGCCTGCAGCACGGCGCGCACCAGCGGGCGCGCCATCTGCGCCGCGCCGGCGGAGACGTCGAGCATCACCTGCTCGCCCGGACGCACCTCGGTGCAGTAGCCCACCAGCAGGGCCGCGTACTTCTCATGGATTGGGTGGTTCATCCCAAGACGCTACCATCCAGCCCCTGACGTCGGTTCCGAGGCCCTCGTCCGTTACGGCAACGGCGCGGTTCCCGTTCGCTCCGCCCGAACGTCTTCGCCTCACGTACGGAAACTCCGGTAACCGCCTATCATGTCCGGATATGAGCAACGGCGACGGACGCAAGCCCGACAAGCGCGAAAGGCCCCCAGGCGGGCGACCCGGCAAACCCTCGGGCAACGGGCAGAGAGCGAAGGGCCCGGGTTCGGGCAGCGGCGCGAAGGGCCCAGGTTCCGGCAGCGGCGCGAAGGGCCCAGGTTCCGGCGGCGGCGCGAGGGGCCCGAGCTCCGGGCGCGGGCCGAAGAAACCGGGCGCCGGAGGCCGTTCGAAGGGTCCGGGCGCCGGGCGCGGCGCGAGGGGTACGGGCGCGGGGCGGACGGCGCGGCCCGCAGCCGAGCGGCCGGCGTCCAGCGAGGCCGGCCAGCCCGAGGGCGAACGCCTGCAGCGCATCCTGTCGCGCGCCGGCGTGGCCAGCCGCCGCAAGGCGGAGGAGCTGATCAAGGCCAGGCGCGTCACGGTGAACGGCCGCACCGCCGAACTGGGTCAGCGCGCGGGTCCCGACGACGACGTGCGCGTCGACGGCAAGCAGCTGAACCTGAGCACCGAGAGCGTCACCTACCTGCTGCACAAGCCGGCCGGGTACGTGACAACCGCCAGCGACGAGAAGGGGCGGCACACCGTCCTCGACCTGGTGCCGCCCACGCCGGGCCTCCACCCCGTGGGGCGCCTCGACCGCGACTCCGAGGGCCTGCTGCTGCTGACCACCGACGGCGACCTGACGCTGCGCCTCACCCACCCGCGCTACGCCCTGGAGAAGGAGTACCGCGTCTGGTGCAAGGAAGGGCGCGTGGACGGCGGCGCGCTGAAGCGGCTGCTGGACGGCGTCGAGCTGGACGACGGCCCGGCTCGCGTGCTCAGCGCCCGCCCCGCGCCGGGCGGCGCCGTGGTGGTGCTGGCCGAGGGGCGCAAGCGCGAGGTGAGGCGGCTGTTCAAGGCGGTCGACCGCACCGTGGAGCGCCTCGTGCGCATCCGCGTCGGCGACCTGAAGCTGGGCGACCTGGCCGTGGGCGCGTTCCGCGAGCTGAGTGCGAAGGAGCTGTCGCGCCTCGGCTATAATCCGAGCTGACCCGCGCCGCCAAGGCGCGCGGCCCCGCCGCGGCCGGCGCGCCCAGGCGGCCGCCGTCGGTCTCGAAGGGCAGTCCAGATGTCTGAAACGAACGTCTTCCGCACCGGCGACGGCGCGGTACAGATCGACGCCGAAGCTATCCGGCGCCGCGTAGCCGAACTAGGTGCCCAGATCGCGGCAGATCACCCGGACGGCGACCTGCACCTCGTCTGCGTGCTCAACGGAGCCTTCGTCTTCATGGCCGACCTCGTGCGCGCCATCGACCTGCCGCTGACGGTCGACTTCCTCTCCGTCTCCAGCTACGGCTCGCGCACCGAGTCGAGCGGCGAGGTGCGCCTCGTCAAGGACCTCGAGCAGAGCCTCAAGGACCGCCACGTCGTCATCGTCGAGGACATCATCGACACCGGCCTGACGATGCAGTACCTGATGAACTACATGCACGGCCGCAAGCCCGCCTCGGTGAAGGTGGCGACGCTGCTCTCGAAGCCGTCCAGGCGCCTGGTCGACGTGCCGATCGATTACGTCGGCTTCACCATAGAAGACGCCTTCGTATACGGGTACGGCCTGGACGTCGACCACCGGCTGCGCAACCTGCCGTTCGTCACCAGCCAGAAGGGCTAGGCAACGGTGCGCCGTCTCCTCGCCATCCTGCTCGCGCTCGCCAGCTTCGCGCTCGTCGGCCTGCTCGCTGCCGCCGCCCTGCGCGACACCGTGCCGCCGCAGCTCTTCGCCGAGGCGCCGGAACGCCTGCCCGTCGGCGCGCCCCTGCAGCTCTTCGTCAGCGCCGACGAACCCGTCACCTACGTGCTCGAGTACGCCGGCACCACCGTAGAGGAGGTGGCGCAGGACGTCACCTTCGACCTGCCCGTCGTGGCCGGTCGACAGCAGGCGCGAGTGACAGCCACCGACGGTTCGGGCAACGTCAGCGAGATCACCGCGATTATCGTCGGCGTGCCGGCGCTCGAGCCCGAGCTGCTCGCGCCGGGCG
>CAZVCT010000088.1:0-8306 GCA_964625655.1 uncultured bacterium | reverse complement strand
ACGCCGTCCGCCTTGACGGCGCGATCTCCCCCGTAGGCGGCGAAGGCGCCGAGCTCTGGCTCGCCACTACCGCGATCACCCCTGAAACCGCCATCCTGATCCAGAACTTCTGGATTGCCGTACCACCGCTGCCCGGAGGCACCTGAGATGAAGTTTACCCCTGATCTGTACGAAGCCGCCCTCGCCGGCGTGAAGGCCGCGCTCGACGGCGGCGCGGTGTATTACTTCGCTGGTCCGGTCCCCGCCGACGCCGGCGCCGCTCTCGACACGGTCAACGACCACACTCAGCTGGTCGAGATGTCGGGGCTCACGTTCGACGCGCCCGTCGGGAACGCGCTGCCCAAGAACGACTCCGAGGAGTGGTCTGGGCTGGTCGAGTTCATGGGGGCCGAAGACGGCGAAACGACACTGACCCCGACGTTTTTTCGTTTCTGCCCGAGCGGGGATGACGGCACCACCGCTGCCGACACCCCGCGGCTGCAGGGCACGATCGGCGGCCCGTCCAGCTCAGCCGACATCAAGCTGACTGACGGCACCACCCTGACCGCAAACGGGACAAACACCCGCGGCCTAGCGCTGTTCACCGTCACCCTGAGCACGATGTAATGCTCACCAAGCCGCCCGCGACAGTGCTTCACTTTGGGCAGCCGTACATTGCCCCTCGCGCAGCGCGCGAGGTGTGCCCGCCGGCGCCGCCCGAGCCGCCACCCAACCGCCCGGGGCGGTGGGTGACTGAATGCACGACGGTGACGGTGCTGATCGGATGGGACAACGGCCCGGCCTCGCCCGGCAACCCCGGCCCGTTCCCCAAGCCGATCTATATCAGCGGCGGGCAGACTTGCCGGCGCGTCTGGAGGCCGTACTGATGGCCGAGTGGATCGAGCTTTATCCGCGAGCGACTGACCCGCATACCCCGATCGAACCCCCGCGTTTCTTCTTGCACCGCCGCGTGCCGGGTCAGCCGCTGGCGGGGCTTCAATGGCAGGCGGCGCCGCCGCTGTCGTACGAGGACCCGTACTACGTCAAGATCGGGAACCCGGCGCAGATGAAGCTGCTGCGCGGCAAGATCGTGCGCGCGTTCGAGGCGTCTGTTACCGTCCGCTCGGGGACGGAAACGCGCGGCTCGGACCCGGAAAATCCCGGCAGGTACCCGCTGGTGATGCAGCTCTTCGGCGGGAACGTGGGGGTCCCCGACCCCAACAACCCCCAGCGCAGGGTCCCACCGAAGCTGGAGTGGAAGATGCAACGCCACCCCAATCCTGAGTACGGCTGGATTGGGGCGGACCTAAAACAAAGCGTCTCCTTCCCCGACACCTCGCTACCGATCGGCGGCTTTTTCGACGACCCTCGGCTGGGCGACGTAGACCAGACCAACGCGTTCTGGCCGGGCGGGCAATCCGAAGTCCCGTTCGCTGCTTATACCCAGACTGGCCCCGGCGACCCGCCGCGCTGGGGGATCAGCGCAGCGTCGATCCGCGTGCTGGTCGACGGGCTGCCCAAGGTCACGGTGGACATCCCCTCGTCGGTCCCTGTTGGCGGCGTCGTCAAAGGGCGCATCCGCATCAGGTACCCGTCCGGCGACCCGGTCGTCGGCCTGCCGCTGGGCATCGGCGGTTTCGGGCAGGTATCGCACCGCACGATTAACGGTACGTGGGGGCGCGACGCGTTCTTCAATACCGACGATAACGGCGAGGCCCACTTCGAACTTCGCGGCGAGTACGCCTCGAACACGTATGTCCAAATCGTCATTCGTGGCACGGCGAATGAGTGGGCGAACTGGTACGACCCGCCGCTGAGCAACTACACCCACCAGATCATGGTGGCGGCCCCACCCGGCCAGCCCCAGCCCGAGGGCGACTGCTACACCATCCCCGCAGACCCCGGCCAGCCCTACATCCCGTCGCGCGTCGAGCAGGTCCCACAGGCAGCGTGGGACGCCGGCGCCAACAGTGAGATCGAGCTCGAAGGCGATGTTTCGCTGCGCTTCAACATGCGCCGCGCGACGGGCGTCGTCCTCGGCCTGACGAACGACCGCGAGAACGTCACCGACCGCGCGCGGATCACGCACGGGTTCTTCTTCACCAGCACGGCCAACGGCGGGATGCAGGCACAGGTCATCGAGTCCGCGCGCACACGCACTTCGACCCGCACTTACAACGAAGAGACGCTGTTTGAAGTGCGCCGCGTCGAAGGGCAAGTGACATACTGGGTCGACGGAGTGCTGGCCTACGCCAGCCGCGTTCCCTCGGCGGGGCAAGTCTCCGTCGGCTCCGTGCTCTACGCGACGGGGGACGTCGCCCCGCCATTTGTGGAAGTAGAGCAGCCGCCCGCAACGCCTCTCCCCTTTGATGGGGACGTGCGCTGGGGGTGGGGTGCGGACACCCCGATGGGCGGCGGCTATGTAGTGAGTGCTTCGCCGTTTTCTTTGAATAGCTTGCGGGTGCTGGTTATCTACGACCCCAACACCCCTATCAGCCCTCCGTATACCGAGCAAGAGTGGCTGGCGCTCGCGGACGAAGCTTTCGAAATCACGCATTACATGAATCTGGACGAGGGCGAAGGTTCGATCGGCGACGAGGGCGCCCCTCTGCCTCCGCCCCCTTGGGCGTCTGTACCGGGCGGGGTATTAGACCCGGGGATGCACACGTTCCCCGACGCGAGCGGGGCAGACGAGTATCTATATCCTCCGGTGGACAACTCTACTATTAACATTTTGCTTCTAGAAGCCGCCGACGGAGCGCTTTACTATCATCAGATAATGGCGCCATGATCACCTTCGAGCCATTCACCGCCAACCATGCACTCGACACCGGGCACGTCGCGCTGCGCGCCTCGCTCTCCGGCTTGAGCCCGGGCGAAGCTTTCGACATGAGCTTCGACACAGGCACACTCCAAGCCGTCTTCGCCTTCGCAGGCGCATCCGACGGTGGAGGGGAAGCGGCACTTATCGTGCCCGACACCGGCAGCGGCGCGCTCTTTGCCGCCGTATCCGGCTTTGGCACGGCGGCCAGCTTCGACGAAGGAACCCTCAACGCCGTTTTCGTAAGTGAGGGCTTTGATACCCCCGCTGGGGAGACCACCAGCCTCGGTGGCGTAAAGGTCTTCGCCGATCTGACAGCGTACGAGCTGCCCGACACGACGTCCTATGGTTTCGTCACCTTCGAGCCGCCCGTAGTCTTCGGCTACGGCGGGTATTTGTACGAGCAGTATGAGGACAGTGCGCTGCTGGTCGACGACGCCGAAGCTGAGTGGAGCGCGTTGATCAGCTCTGTCGCCCGCCTCGCCGACACGGTCGGGTGGTTGCAGCGCCTGTCGATCACTCTCGAATCCTCGATGACCGCGCACGCCGCGTGGGCCGTCATCGTCGAGGCCGACATCGATTCTGCCGCGACGTTCGAAGACGAGTCCGAGGCCGCTCTGCGCATGATCATCGCGCTGGCCAGCCAGCTCAGCGCGACCGACGAGACGGTCGAGTATGTCGATGCGCTGGTGCTCTTCGCGAGCGCGTTCGTCCTACGCGACACGGCCGGCTTTGGTCAAGACGTCGCGGTCGAGTCGTTGGTCGAGCTGCTCGACGAAGTCGACGAGGGCGTGCGCGCCGTGCTCGACATGGTGTCCGAGCTCGAAGCCGCGGATGAGCTCAGCTCCACGCTCGCCATCTCCGCGCTACTGTCCAGCGAGGCCGCCTTCGAAGTCGAAGCGGAGACCCTCGTCGACGCGCTGCTGGCGCTGGAAGATGACGCGAGCTTCGTCGTCACCCTGCGTCTGCCGGGCTTCGACAACGGGCTGTTCGTGGGCTATGCGATGAACCTGCGCACCGCCGGCATGACCCAGTACGACAATTTTCCGTTCGTCGATTTCGCCACTGTCGGCGGAATCCCGATGGCGATCTCCGAGGACGGACTCTACCGCCTCGAAGGCGACAGCGACGACGGCGACCCGATCGCCGCGCGCATCCGCACTGGGCTGATCGACTTCGGCTCGGAGGTCATCAAGCGTAATCCCAACATGTACCTGACGCTGCGCTCGGACGGCGAGCTGGTGCTCAAGGTCATCACCACCGACAAGGGGTACAAGAAGGAGAATTGGTACAAGCTCGACCGTCGCAACGCCGCCGAGCCGGTCGAAGGCCGCTTCGACATCGCGAAGGGGCTCGTCGGCGTGTACTGGGGCTACGAGCTGGTTAACATGGACGGCGCGGACTTCGAGTTCGAGACCATCAAGAGCTGGCCGTTCATCGTCCAGCGCCGGAAGTCGGGGAGGTAAGCGTGCGCATTTACACTACAGGCGATAACGTCGCAATCCCCTTCTTCGGCCAAGTCACGATCGAAATCGAAGGCGCGGACGGTCTCGCCGCGACTGTGCTCTCCGGCGAGGTTTCCACGAGCGCTCATTACGACAACCTCGCGCTCCGACGCAGCGACGGCCTCGGGTCGGTTTGGATGCAGAACGGCCCGGTCACACTCAACCCATGGGGGGTCGGCGCCGACGGCGGCCTTACCGTCGGCGTCGCATCGTCGGGCTATGGGAACTTCGACATCGTTATCGGGATCGAGCAGACACCGGGGGCGCAAGACTTTGTGCCGCTCGCCGATTCTGGTTTGGTGGTCTCGGTAGAGATCGAGGATGGGGTAGAGGTCGACTACGAACTGCCTAACCCAGCCCCACCTGCTATGCCGGCATGCTTCTGGACCGACCTCGTCAATGTACAGCAACACTGTACACCGGCGCCGGCGCCGCCTGTGGAAGTGCTCACGGATGTGATCAAGGTCTTTATGAACGGCGAGGTCGACCGCGACTTCGTAGTCAACTTCGGCGTTTCTGATTTAACTGTTATGAAGCGCGCCCCCGGCGGCGGCTTTTATATGCACTCGTACGCCAACAACACGGTATACGAGCTCGACGCCTCGGGCGCCGAGGTGGCCTCGTGGCCGTTCCCAGCCGGGACTGTAATGCACTACTCAAACACGCAATATCGCGACGAGCCCGATCTCCGCGTGGCCCTGCGACGGTATGACAGCGGCCTGCAGACGTACATCCACACGCTGTTCTCGCCGCAGTCGGGGTTCACCGCGTTCCCGCCCATCCCTATGGAGATCACGTTGAGCTCGGGCGGCACGGTGTACAAGTCGATCGAGTACATCGACGACACTGGTAGGTTCTATATCGGCGTTCGTAGCGCGACCTCCGCCGCAGGCACGTCGCGACCTGTGCAGTGGCACGTAGAACGCTACCTGCCCGACGGTACCCTAGACGGTTCCTTCACGGCTGCCAGCACGCCGTATGTTTCCTCGGGCGGCGGGTTGACTCGCTACTATGCCCGCCTGTTCGCTGGGTACGTGTTCGTGTTTCATACTAGGAATGCCTCTGCCAAGACACTCGTCGCGCAGCGATTCTCGCTCGCGGGCGTGCCCGATCCTTCTTTCTCCCCCCCGGTGATCTCTAACACCGGCTCTGGCATTTTCCCCCCCTCGATCGTGGACATCGCCGACGACTGGCTGAGGCTGGGGGCCAACACGGCGATCAACTACGTACAGCACTGGCCTTTCGCTATTCTCGACGCTGATTTCGTCGCAGACACCTACAACGTGCTAGATGAGCCGTACGATTGGGACGGTTCCCCGGCCCCCAATATGTTTTGGCCCAGCGCCGTCCGGGTGCTCAACGAAGGGGAGCTTGCTTTCATCGCGGCCGCGCCGCCGTTCGAAGAAGGGGCGAGCGCCCCACTAGATCGAATCTACGCCCCGCCCGACGACATGCCTGCTCTGAACGGCAAGACCCCGGCGCAGTTCAACTTTGAGTTCCTCTGGGGCGGGGCGTGGAACTCGGCTGGCGTGGAATACGCGACCTCCGATTTCATCCTGCTGTTCGGTTCGTTCACTGGCTATACTGTCCCCGGCGAATAAGAGGCCGCTCCGATGTCCATGCTCCCTCCCGGCCACTACATCACCCCCGCCAGCCCGGTGGTGGTGGAGCAGATCAGCCGGCTCAACGACAAGGCCGACAAGCTCGACGCGCTCGCCCGCGGCGGTGTCAACGCGCTGTTCGGCTTCTCGCTGGAGAACGTCGACCTCGATCCACGCACGTACTACTCCGACGACGAGATCGACGCGCTCCTGCGCCAGCTCGGCGACCTGCCCGACTTCGACCCCAACACCGATTGGTTGTCCGGTTTGAGCCTTGCTGCGGGCGACGAGGACTTCCGTTTCAACCCGGAGCTGCTGCAGTACCTGCGCGGACAGCTGCCCGAGTTCAACATCCCCGAGCTTGGCGCTCTGGGCGAAGCCCCGGCCCCGCCGCCCGACATGGGCGAGCCCCTCACGCCCACCGCGCCGGCGCGGCCCTCGCTGCCCGACGTCCCGCTGCCCGACATCGAGACGAGCGTTTCGGTCCCCGAGTATCAGGACTTCACAGCGGACATCCCGTTCCCCACGCTGCGTCCGATCGATCTGCCCCCGCCGCCGAACATCGACATCGACGAGATCGTGTTTGAGGGCGAGCGCCCGACGTTCGACGCGACCCCGCCAGACCCCGACGACTTCCAGTTCACGCCGGAAGAGTACAGCCCGGTACTGCTCGACGAAGTCCGCCAGAAGGTGCTGGAAATCTTCGACGGCCAGACCGGGCTGCCGCCGGCCGTGGAGAACGCCCTGTTCGAGCGCATGCGCGAGCGCGAGGTCGAGCAGGGCGACCGGCTGGTTGAGCAGGCCCGCGACGAGTGGGCCGCCCGCGGCTACGTGCGCCCGCCCGGCCAGCTCCACGCCGCCGAGACCCGCGCACGACGCGCTGCGCACGACGCCATCAGCGCTGCCAACCGCGAGCAGTTCATCGAGCACCACCGCGCCCGCCTCGACATGTTGCGCGAGGCGCTCTCCACCGCAATGGCGGCCGAGAGCCTGTGGGCCCAGATGTTCAACTCGGCTGAGGACCGCCGGCTGCAGTCGCTGCGCATGAAGCTGGACCTGCAGCTGCAGGTGTTCGCCGCGCTGCTATCGCGCTATCAGGCCGAGGCGTCGATGTACGCGATCGACGCGCAGGTGTTCAACCAGAAGTTCCAAGCCGCGCAGGCCAAGCTCGCGCTCTACAGCGAGGAGCTGCGCGCCAAGCAGATGATCGGCGAGCTCAACGAGCTGGACGTGCGCATTTTCGCGCAGCGCGTAGGCGCCCTGCAGGCCAACGCCGACATCTACCGCGCCAAGGTCGAAGGCGTGCGCGCGCTGTACGAAACGCTCGACACGAAGGTCAACCTCTACCGTTCCCAGCTGGAAGCCAACAAGACGCTGATTGATGGTTATGAAGCCGATGTACGTGCGTATGGCACGCAGATGCAGGCGCTGGCTACCGAAGCCGACCGTTATCGTACCCGCGCGACGATCTTCGCTTCGAATGTTCAGGCCCGCCGAGACTCGCTGGCCTCGCTGATCGCGGTCCAAGACACGCACTTCAAACGCGCCGAGCTGACCCGCGACGTGTTCAGCACCAACACCGAACGTATCGGAACGTTCATCCAAGGCGAGGCGGGCCGGGTCAGCGCGCTGCGCGATAAGTACGCGGCGCTGGCCAGCGAGATCGGCGCCAAGTCCGAGGTCGAGCGCAGTCGCTATTCGCTGTACATGGCGGCAGCCAACGCACGCATGGCCCGCTACGAGGCGGCAGCCAACATGTTGATGAAGAACGGCGAGATCAGCCTGCAGGCAGCGATGTCGGCCGAGAGCCTGATGCTCCGAGCGCAGGAGACCGCGACGACCACGCTGGCCCAGATGGCCGCCGGCTACACCTCGGCCGCCAACGTCAGCGCGAGCATCGGCGACAGCTCCAGCTCCGGTCTGAGCTACAGTTTTACGGGCGAGCTAGATGTCAATTAAGACCCGCCCCCGCCGCCCGTCCGACGCCCTGATCCGCGCCGAAGCCGAGATCGCCGCGCGGAGGCAGGCCGAGCGAGCGCGTATCATCAAAGCTCGCCGAGAGAAGGAGCGCCGCCGTGGCCGATGACCTGCGCCGAGCCCTACGGGGCCGCCCCTCCTTACGCCGTGAGCTCGCTGGTCTTGGCGCCGCCCGTTCAGCTGAGATCGCCCAACACTTCGCCGGCCGTGACGGCCGCCGCGACCGTGCGTTCATCCGCCGCGACCTCGAAGCGATCCTGCGCAATGAGCAGGACGCGGCCCCGATCCGTCGTCAGTCAGCGCTGCGCGAAGCGATCAACAACCCGCGTACCCCGTCCACCGCGCGAAACTCCCTGCAGCGCCAGCTGCGCGCTGAGCGCCCGGGCCATATCACTGTGAACGACCAGCGTAATCCGCTACGAT
>CAZVCT010000087.1:0-8387 GCA_964625655.1 uncultured bacterium | reverse complement strand
TCTTCGAAGGTGCGCCACCGCTCGGTGGCCAGCGCGTGGGCCTGCTGGGCGTCCGCGGCCGCCAACCGTGCGTCGCTCTCGGCGGCGCGTGCGGCGTCCAGGCGTTGGGTGGCCGCCGTCAGGGCTGCGGTGCTCGTCTCCGCCGCGTCGGTCAGCTCTGCCAGGCGTGCGGCGTCCGGGGCGTCCAGCAGGTCGAGCTCGTGCCGGTCGCGCTCCAGCTGCTCCTTGCGCGCCTCCAGGTCCGCTACCAGCCGTGTGTGCCCGGCGCGGCGCTCGCGCGCCTGGGCGAGCTGGCGCGACGCTTCGGTGCGCGCTGACTCCAGTTCGCTGAGGCGCGCGAGCTGAGCCCGCACTTCAGCCTGCTGGGCCGCGAACGCTTCGTCGGCACGGCGGGCTGCCGCGTCGGCCTCGTCAGCGGCCACCTCGGCCTCTTCCAGTTCCGCGGCCGCGCCCAGCACGCTGGCGTGCTGCGAGCGCTGGCCGCCGCTCATGGCGCCCGTCGCCTCCAGGGTGTCGCCTTCGAGGGTCACCATCCGCGGCCGGCTGTCGAAGCGGCGGGCGAGCGCGGTGGCGGCCTGCATGTCCTCGACGACGGCCGTGCCGCCCAGCAGCTGCTCGAACAGGGCGGTGTAGCGCGGGTCGTGCTCGATGACGTCGGTGGCTGCCGCGACGACGCCGGACTGGTTCGCCAGCGGCCCGAGGCCCCGCCCCGCCTGCACGCGCAGCAGGTCCAGCGGCAGCACCGTCACGAAGCCGCCGGCGCGGCGCACGTGAGCCAGCACGCGCTGCGCCGTCTCGGCGCGGTCGACGACCACGTACTCGCTCCTGCGGCCGAGGGCGCCGGAGATGGCTCCCTGGAACCGCTCGGGCACCCGCACGAGGTCGGCGACCGAGCCGATGACGCCTTCGATCCCGGACGCCAGGGCGTTGCGTGGCCCCTGGGCGTAGCCGCGGCGCGCCTCCAGCGCGGCGCGGAGCCGCTCCGCCGCGCGGCGCCGGGCAACCGCCTCGGCCCGGGTCATGGCCTGCTGCTCGTGCAGCTGCTGCAGGCGACCGCGTGCCTCGTCCAGCGCGATCGTCGCCGCGCTCAGCTCGCCGTCCGCCGCTTCCGCGCGCGCCGCCAAGGCCTCGTCGTCGGCCAGGCCGTCTTCGGCGCGGAGCGCGGCCAGCTGCTCGGCGACGCGCTCGGCCTGGGCTTCCAGCGCGGCCCGCTGCGACTCGACTCCGGCGGCGGCGCGCTCGGCCTCGGCGAGGGCGGCACGTGCCTGGTCGGCGGCCGCGCGAGCCGCGCTCTCCTCGGCGGCAGCCGCGGCGAGGGCCGCGCGGGCGACGGCGGCGCTCTCGACGGCGGCTTCTGCCGCTTCCTGCGTTAGGACCGGGTCGGCGTCGGGTTCGGTGGGTGGCTCCAGTTCCTCCAGGCGCCGTGCCTCTTCCTCCAGCGCCGTCACGCGCGCCGCGTGCGCCTCGGCCCGCTCGCGCACCCGCTCGAGGCGCTCGGCGGCCAGGCGCAGGTTGCCGCGGCGGAACTCGAGCTCGGCTGCTGCGGCGCGGAAGCGCTCCTCGGCGGCGTCGCGTTCGACGTTGGCCGCCTGCCCCTGCTCGCGCAGGTGGGTGAGGCGCTCGCGCCCCTCCAGCAGGTCGGCCTCCAGCAGGCCGCGTCGATCGCTCAGGCCCTTGATGTCGGCGACCAGCGCCCTCTGGCGCGCGACCGCTGCCGTGAAGCGCAGGCGCAAGGCCTCGGTGCTCAGTTCGGCGTGCCTGCGGGCGCCGGCCGCCTCGTCCTCGAGCGCGCGGCAGCGGGCTTCCAGCTCGAGCAGCACGTCGCGCAGCCGGTCGAGGTGGCCGAGCGCCGCCTCGAGGCGTGCCTGGGTCTGCTCTCTCCTGCCCGACAGGCGCGCCACGCCGGCGGCCTCCGCCACGTACTCGAGCAGCTTGGCGGGGTCGGCCATCAGCACCTGGCTCACCTCGCCCTGGCCGATGATCGCCAGGGCCGAGCGGCCCAGGCCGCTGCCCGCCAGGGCCTCTTCCACGTCGAGGAACCTGGCCGCCCGCCCGTTCAGCCGCAGGCGCGTGTTCCCCTCGCGGTCGAGGCTGCGGTAGAGCTTCACGCTGCCCTCGTCGCCGGTCAGCTCCACCTCGACCTCGGCCAGGCCCACGCTGCGCTTGCCGGCGGCGCCGTGGAAGATCAGGTCGGTCTTGTCGGCGGCGCGGAACTCGCTGGCGCGGCCGCCGCCGGTGGTCCAGCGCAGCGCGTCGATGACGTTCGACTTGCCCGAGCCGTTGGGGCCGATGATGGCGGTAACGCCCGTCGCCAACTCTATGGTGGTGCGGTTACCGAAGCTCTTGAAGCCCTGCAACGTCAGGGAGGAGAGACGCATTCAGCTCTCCGACCCGTCTTCGCCTTCCGCCTCCGGGGCCGGCAGCTGGCGCCCCCGCAACGAATCCAGGTGGCCCTTCAGTTCCGACTGCAGCACCGTGATGCGCCCTTCCATGCTGTTCTGCAGTTGGTCCAGGCGCTGGCGCAAGCGGATGATCTCTTCCACGCCGGCCAGGTTCACGCCCAGCTCCTGCGTCAGGCGCCGGATCTCGCGCAGCTGCTCTATGTTGCGCTGCGAGTAGAGCCGGGTCTTGCCGGCGCTGCGGCTCGGCTCGATGAGGCCCTTCCGCTCGTACAGCCGGAGGGTCTGCGGGTGCATGTCGACCAGCTCGGCGGCCACGCTGATGACGTAGAGCGGCTTGTCGAGGTCGATCTCGCCGCTGGCCGCGCCGCGCCCGTCCCGCGCTTCGTCGCGGGCGTCCTCCGGCCGGCCATCTTCGAACGGCTTCTCGCCCTGCTTCAACTCGTTTCGCCTCCTCTTACCAGCTTACGCAACGCGTCGCCCACGTAACGTGTCGCGCCGCCGAGCCAGTCGAGCTCCAGCTTCAGCACCAGGTCGCCGGTGCCGCCCTTGCCCAGACCGGCGCCGCGCACCCGAAACGTGGTGCCGTCCTGGCTGCCTGCGGGCACCACCACGTCCACGCCCTGGTAGTCGGCCGTGGTGCCGCGGCGCGCCTCCAGCGGCGTCAGCGTCAGGGTGTCGTGCACGTCGTGGCCAACCGCGCGGGCGCTCTGGGGCAGCTGCAGCGTTAGCTCGGCGAAGACGTCTCCGGGTGGGTTGCCGGGGCCACCGGCGCCTTTCAGGCGCAACTTCGTGCCTGGGCCGGCGCCCGCAGGCACACGCACGTCCAGGCGAGCGCCGCCCCTGCGCACGCCGCGGCCGCCGCACTCGGGGCAGGTGGAGACAGTGGTGCCCGAGCCGGGCGCGCTCACCTCGAACGGGCCCGGGGCGCCGGCGCTCTGGGTGCCCGTCACGCGGCCGCTGCCCTTGCACGTCGGGCAGACGCTCTGACCGGGCACCTGCACCCGCTTCACCGCGCCGGCCCGCAGCTCGCCGAGCGTCACGTTCAGGGGAACCTGGTAGCTCTGGCCCGGGAAGAGCCCGGCGCCGCGCAGCATCCCCGTCATGATCCCGAAGAGCGCGTCGAAGATGGCGTTGCCGCTGCTGGGCATGCCGCCGCGCGCGTCCCAGTCGATGTTGATGTCGGCCTCGCGGAACACGTCGTGCCAGTTCACGCTGCTCGTGTCGGGCCTGAAGCCGCCGGGGTCGTTCGCGCCGTAGCGATCGAAGCGGGCGCGCGTCTCGGGGTCGCGGAGCACGGCGTACGCCTCCGATACCTCCTTGAAGCGCTCCTCGGCCTCGGCATCGCCGGGGTTCCGGTCGGGATGGTACTGCATCGCCTTGCGACGGTAGGCCGACTTCAGCTCATCGGCGGTCGCGTCGCGGGAGACTTCCAGCACCTCGTAGGGATCACGCATGGTCGTAGCCACCGCCAAGAGGATACTTTACGCAGCAGGACACGACTTAAGCCCAGGACGTTGCGGCGGGCGGTGCTATCCTCGAAGCGTCGAGTCGGCCGTGACTCACCGCCGGCTTCCGGAGGTTTACCGTGTCCAGAGGCACCAAGCGCTTCATCACGCTGGGGCTGATCCTGCTCATGGCCGTCGTGCTCTCTGCGTGTCGCAACGAGACGCAGAACCGCATCAGGCGCAGCATCCAGGAGTACACCGCCCAACGGATGTACATAACCGTCTACTCGTACGACGGCAACCCGATCTTCGAAGGGATCGTCGACGGCAAGGTCACGCGCTCCGGCAACGCTTCCGAGGGTGGCCAGGGCAGCGCGGCGCTGGGCGATTACGTCTTCTGGTACGACGAGCGCGGCCGGTACCACCAGACCGACCTGCCGTACCTCGTCAGCACCTACGAGCGCGGACAGCTGCCACCGGCCAGCAGCAGCCCGTAGCCGCACGACGACCCATAAGGGACGGTTAAGGCCGTCGCCCACGCCATTCACGTGGCGCCCTGCTACACTCCCCGCAACAAGGAGGCACTACCCATGACCCGCATTGGCTTCCGAACGGCGATCGGCGCCCTGATACTGGCAGCGCTCCTCTCGGCCTGCACCATCACCGTGCGCCCCAGCGGCGTCGGCACGTCCGACTACCCCCTCAGCTACGTGATCGAAGAGTTCCGGCCCACCCGCGGCAGCGGCGCCTCCTACGGCGTCGGCGAGAACATCGACTTCATGATCGTCGTCAGCCAACCGGGCTACGTGACGCTGTCCGCCATCGATCCGGACGGCAGCGTCTACGTCTTCGCCCGCAACCTCCGGGTGGAGAGCGGCGTCAACTACCTGCCCCGCGCCGCCGACCGCGTCGTCTACACGGCCGGCGCCCCGCGCGGCCTGCACTACGTCCGCGCGTCCTTCACCTCCGGGCGCACCGACGCCAGCGTCACCTACCGGGGTCGCAGCGGCGGCTCCGAGTGGAACAGCGCCATCAACCTCGAGATCCGGGGCTTCCCCGTCCGGGACGTCGCAGAGACCACGCTCTACATCCGCTAGCGCGGCAGCCAAGAACGCAGGAAGCAGCGTCGCCACGGCCCCCGGGTCGTGGCGACGCCCCTGTGGAGTACAATGGACGGCACCGAAGCACGCCGCCCACGCGGCGGCGCCGACGCCATCCTGGAGGAACCGAGTCTTGGCAGGCCATAGCAAGTGGTCACAGATCAAACGCAAGAAGGGCGCGCTCGATCAGAAGCGCGGCAAGATGATCAGCAAGCACATCCGCGCCATCCAGGCCGCGGTGCGCTCCGGTGGCGGCGGTGACCCGTCCACCAACCTCGCTCTGAAGAACGCCCTTTCCGCGGCGAAGAGCGACAACGTGCCCATCGACAACATCGACCGCGCCGTGGAGCGCGCGCTCGGCGGCGGTGAAGGGGGCAACTTCGAACCGGCGTTCTACGAAGGGTACGGCCCCTCGGGCGTGGCGGTGCTGGTCGAGGCCCTGACCGACAACAAGAACCGCACGGCCGGCGAGGTAAGGCACGTCTTCAGCAAGCACGGCGGCAACCTGTCGGGCTCGACGGCATGGCAGTTCGACTCTAAGGGGATGATCGTCATCGACCAGGCAGACGAGAAGCTGGAAGAAGCGGCGATCGAACTGGACGTGGCCGACATCGAGGTCGAGGACGGCTCCACGCTCGTCTACACGGAACCGACCGAACTCTACCGGGTGGTCGAGGGGATGCAGGAGCGCGGCTTCGAGGCGGCCGTGGCCCAGCTGACGAAGGTTCCCCAGACCCTGACGCAGCTGTCCGGCTCCGAGGCCGAGAAGGTCGTCGGCTTCCTCGAGAGCCTCGAGGACCTCGACGACGTGCAGAACGTCTACACCACCGCCGACCTGGAGAACGCCCCTGAAAGCGTCGGCTGAGCCGCAGAGAGGTAGAGAATGAGCTTCCCGCTCCTCCGTTGGGACGACGTTCCCGCGATAAACGCCCACCAGATGCAGCAGATGATCATGCTCGCGACCGGCAAGTTCGGTCTCGACAACCGCGTGCTGGTCGAGCACACCGCCCGTAACCTCGTCAGGATGGTCGAGGAGTACTGCGAGAGCGGACCCGTGCTCGTCGTCGCCGGCCGCGGCAACAACGGCAGCGGCGGCCTGGCCGCGGCGCGCCTGCTGGCGGCACGAGGGCGCCGCGTGTGGGTCGTACCGACCCACGAGGCGGAGAACTACTCGGGTACCCCCAAGGAGCAGCTGGAGCACCTCAAGCACTTCGACAAGGTGCGGGTGCGCACCAGCCTGCCGAAGATGAAGTTCGGCTGCGTGATCGACGCCGCCATCGGCACCAACCTCGAGGGGCCGCCCCGCGGCCGGACGCTCGACGTGATCACCGTGCTGAACCAGGCGATCGACAGCCTCGTCATCTCGCTCGACACCCCCACCGGCATGATGGCCGATACCGGCGAGACGCCCGGCGACGTGGTGCGCGCCGACATGACCATGAGCATCGGCCTCCCCAAGGTGGGCGTGAAGCCCGGCGGCAACGTCGGCCGGCTCTTCGTCGGCGACCTCAGCCTTCCCGCCGGCCTCTTCGAGGCGCTGCGCCTTGAGCAGGTCGAACTGCCTGCCTACATCACGGAAGTCACCGCCGACTGACGGCTCGGCTGAAGGCTGCGCACTGATAGACCGGTCGGTCCATACCGAGCGAAGCTCACCGGTCGCTTCGGGAACCGCACGTCGACGCTCGTACCGGATGCCCGATAAGACATCAAGAGAAGGCCCCTCCGTCGAAGGAGGGGCCTTTCTGGTTGGTAGGCGCGGCCAGGATTGAACTGGCGACCCCTACAGTGTCAGTGTAGTGCTCTCCCGCTGAGCTACGCGCCTGCGTGGGTCTTGCTGGACCCGATTCCGTTCGCTGCCCGTGTTCGTTTCCCGTGCTCTCGGAACGCCCTGCGGGGGGCGCCTGAGGAGGCGTGGGCGGCGGGTCCCAGAACGGTATTAGACCCACCGGAAGCGCCCCATGTCAAGTCGCGGGCGAACGGAAGTTGGAGGCGCCGACCGGATTCGAACCGGTGAATCGAGGTTTTGCAGACCTCTGCCTTACCCCTTGGCTACGGCGCCAAGCCTTGGGAATTTACCATGAGAACGGGCTCTCGGTCAACGCGAGCCCTACCGGGCGGGCCGCGCCGGAGGCACGGGCCGGCGCGCGCAGGCGGTAAGCTGGCCCCATGCAAGAGAAGGCGCCGGCTCGCTTCGCACACCTACATCAACACACCGCCTACTCCCTGCTGGACGGCGCTGCGCGCATCAAGGACCTCGTCTCCTGGGTGAAGGAGGTCTCCCCCGACCGGCCCGCGGTGGCCATGACGGACCACGGCAACATGCACGGCGCCGTCGAGTTCTACCGGACCGCCACGGCCGAAGGGGTGAAGCCGATCATCGGCTTCGAAGCGTACGTGGCTCCCGGCTCGCGCTTCGAGAAGCGCCGCGGCTCCTCCAAGATCGACGGCGGCTACTTCCACCTGACGCTGCTCGCCAAGGACATGGAGGGCTACCGCAACCTCTGCAAGCTCTCGAGCCGCGCCTACCTCGAAGGCTTCTACATGAAGCCGCGCGTCGACCTCGAGCTGCTGGAAGAGCACTCGCAAGGCGTGATCGCACTGTCCGGCTGCCTGGGCGCGCAGATCCCGCGCACCATCCTCGACCTGGGCGAGGAGGATGGCGAGCGCGTCCTGAACCGCTACCTGAAGATCTTCGGCGACGACTTCTTCATCGAGCTGCAGGACCACGGCATCGAGGAGCAGCGCCGCCTGAACCGCGTGCTCAAGGAGTTCGCGCAGCGCTACGGCATCGGCATGGTGGCCACCAACGACGGCCACTACGTCCGGAAGGAGGACGCCCACGCCCACGACGTCCTCCTGGCCATAGGCACCAAGGCGCTCGTCAGCGACGAGAAGCGCATGCGTTTCCCCTGCGACGAGTTCTACGTCAAGACCCCCGACGAGATGCTGAAGGTGCTGCCCGAGTCCGAGTTCCCCGGCGCCTTCGACAACACGAACCATATCGCCGACATCTGCAACGTCGACCTGCCCATCGGCTCCAGGCGTGTCTACCAGATGCCCGAGCTGGCGCTGCCGCCCGGCGTGACCCTGGCCGAGCAGCTGCGCGTGGACGGCTACCGCGGCGTCATGCAGCGCTACCCCGAGCTGGACGAGACCCTGATGCGCGCCTACTTGGGCGCGGCGCGCGAGGCCTACGGCGCGCCCGCCAAGGCCGCCGAGCCCGACCTGGAGGCCGTCCTGCTCGAGCTGGCGCGCCTGGCCGAGCGGGGCAAGCAGGAGAAGGGGGACGGCGAGACCTACGGCCGCTACCTCTACCCGCACCTCGACGAGTTCGCCCCCACGCTCGAGGACGAGCGCGCGCGCGAGGTGCTGGAGCGCGTCGAGTACGAGCTGGGCGTCATCATCGCCATGGGCTTCCCCGACTACTTCCTGATCGTCGC
>CAZVCT010000086.1:0-8408 GCA_964625655.1 uncultured bacterium | reverse complement strand
ACCGCCGACACTGCGATTTTCAGTCGCATGCTCTACCGACTGAGCTACCTGGCCGGGCCTTCAAGACCGCGTTCCGAAGGTCGGGGTCGACGCCCTTGCGGGCCGCCGACCCCTGTCGGCCTTCGGTTTCTGGCGGAGCCGACGGGATTTGAACCCGCGACCTTCTGCGTGACAGGCAGATATGCTAACCGCTACACTACGGCTCCGCGCTGCGCCCCTTGCCGTTCCAGTCGGTGTTCCCGGCTCCGGAGCGAAGCGTAGGATACCCGGCCGGCCGAGGTGGTGTCAACGAGTCAGGAGCCCAGCTTGGGCCCCGACTCCCAGCTCGGCGAGCGCACGCGCGATGGCCTTGGGGCCGTACCCCAGCTCCTCGTGCTGCGCCTTCGGGTCGCCGTGAGGCACCGTGACGTCGGACGGGATCCCCAGGCGCTTCACCGGCACCTGCACGCCTGCCTCCGCGAGCGCCTCGAGCACCGCGCTGCCCAGGCCGCCCACGACCGTGTGGTCTTCGATCGTCACCAGCGCCTTGGCGGTTCTGGCCTTCTCGATCAGCATCTCGGTGTCGAGCGGCTTCACGAAGCGGGCGTTGATTACGCCGATGCGTGGGTCGGCGCCGGCGGCCTCGAGGGCGTAGCCCAGGGTTGGCCCCATGCCGAGCAGCCAGACGTCGGTGCCCTCCTTGAGGACCTCCCAGCTGCCCCACTCGATGGCCGGCCACTCGCCGACGGGCTGCTCCGGGGCCGCCTCCACCCCGCCGCGGGGCCAGCGCAAGGCCTTCGGGCCGCCCAGGCGCAGCGCCTCTTTCAGCATGGCGCGCATCTCGACGGCGTCCTTGGGCATCCCGACGCTTACGTTCGGGATCGAGCGCAGGTAGGCGATGTCGTAGACGCCCTGGTGGGTGGCTCCGTCGCCGCCCACGAGCCCGGCGCGGTCGACGGCGAACACCACGTCGAGGTCTTCCAGGGCCACGTCGTGGATCACCTGGTCGAAGCCGCGCTGCAGGAAGGTGGAGTAGATGGCCACGATGGGCTTCTCGCCGCGCAGCGCCAGGCCGGCGCCTACCGTGACAGCCACGTCCTCGGCGATGCCGACGTCGACGTAGCGGCGCGGGTGACGCTTGCTGTACTCGACGAGGCCGCTGCCCTCGCGCATGGCGGGGGTTATCACCCAGACGCGGTCGTCGTCCTCGGCGAGCGCTATCGCGGCGTCGCCGAAGGCGTTCGCCCAGCTGTGGCTCTTGCCGGGCGCCACTGGCTTGGCGGGGTCGAAGGAGGAGGCGCCGTGCCAGGTGATGGGGTCGCTCTCGGCCACCTTGTAGCCCTTGCCCTTGCGCGTCACGACGTGCAGCATGGTTGGGCCGTCCAGGTGGCGGATCTTGTCGAGGTAGTAGAGCAGCTGCTCGATGTCGTGCCCGTCGATGGGCCCCACGTAGCGCACGCCCATGGCGTGGAACGGGTTGGCGCTGGCGGGGTCGAAGAAGCGGCGCGTGGCCTTCATGGCGCGGCTGCTGACGTCGGCCAGGGGGCGCCAGACGCTGGTGAGGGCTGCCTTGCCGCGGTCTTCGGCCTTCTGGAACCAGGGCTGCACCTGCAGCGTGCGCATGTAGTGGTTTATGGCGCCCACGTTCTCGCTGATCGACATCTCGTTGTCGTTCAGGATGATCGTCATACGGGGCTTGATGTGCCCGATCTGGTTCAGCGCCGCCAGCGCCATGCCGCCCGTCAGGGCGCCGTCGCCGATGACGGCGGCCACCTCGTCGTCGGCTCCGCGCGCGTCGCGCGCAAGCGCCATGCCGAGCGCCGCCGCGAGGCTGGTGGAGGCATGACCTACGGTCAGCGCGTCGTGCTCCGACTCGCTGGTGGCGGTGAAGCCCGCCAGCCCGCCGGGGCGCCGGATGGTGTCGATGCGGTCCTTGCGTCCCGTCAGGATCTTGTGGCCGTAGGTCTGGTGGCCCACGTCCCACACGATGCGGTCCTGGCGGGTGTCCATCAGGTAGTGAAGCGCCACCGTCAGCTCGACGGCGCCTAGGCTCGAGGCCAGGTGGCCGCCCGCCACCGAGCAGACGCGCACGATCTCGCTGCGCAACTCCTCGGCCAGCGCCGGCAGCTGCTCCTTGGGCAGTCGCTTCAGGTCTTCGGGTTGGTTTATGCCTGCCAGGAGGCCGTGAGGGTTCTCGTTCATCTGTCTTCCGTAGCAGGCGCCCCGATGACGTTGCTATCCACCAGAACCTGGCCGGTGCGGGTGCGAACCTCACCGACGTACGGGGCGAACCAGGTCTGCTGAGTCAGCTCTTCGGTCACGTTGCCATCATCGTCGTACGTTCTGGACGTGAAGTCGATGACGAACACGTCGAACTCGCCACCCGGAAGCGTTACCGTGCGCCGGTCGACGACCGTGTAGACGTAGTCGAAGGGCAGCGTGCGCTGCTGCTTGCCGCCGTCGGCGCTCAGGTGCACGGCGCTCTCGCCGGACCAGGTGGCGCCCACGCGCAGCAGCGCCGGGGCGGGGTACTCCTGCAGCGGCGGGTCGAAGGTGAACGTCGTGCCGAGGCGCTCCTCGCGCAGCAGGTAGATGCCGTCTGGGCGCGCCTGACGGAAGCTCACCTGGTCGAGGCCGCGCCCGCGGGCGCGCCAGGCCACCCAGACGTCGGTGCCGACGACCGTGGGTCCTTCGACCTGCACGACCGTCGTCGGGTCGTTGAGGCGCGCGCGGTCGGGGAGGTACTCCCAGCGCGCTCCGGCCTGGAACGGGTAGAAGCTGATGGGCTCGGTGAGCTGCTCGACCTCGACACGCGGCGGCTCGCCGGCGGCGGGGGCGCAGGCGGCGAGGATCAGCAGCAGGAGGGTGCAGGACGTGACGGCCAGGGCGTTTCGGCGCATGGCGCCCACTCTACCGCGGGGGCACGGCCGCCGGCCTTCCGGTGCCGACAACGCACTGCCAGCGCCTGGGTTCCGACCTGGTCGGCCTGCGCCCGTGCTACGACCCGGTCAGGCTGCGCCGCGCTTCGTGTGGTAGCGCTTCGCGCCCGTCACGGTCATGGCAGCGTCGGAGGTGATCTTGTACCGACCTCGGATGCCGGGCAGCACGCCGGCCGCCTCCAGCTCGGCGTCCTCGAGGCGCTGCATGCGCTGCGTTAGCTGGGCGTCGTCCTCCCCCGCTCGCATGCCCGTCAGCACCTCGTCGGTCCACGTCCTGTTGCGCTCGACCACCGACGCCAGGTGCTCGTCGGCCGCGCCCGGGCCCTCCACGGGCCCGAAGTGCGTGAGGATGAGTCGTTCCGGGCGTGCTTCCCGCATGCGCCCGATGCTCTCCTGCCACGCTTCGAGGTCGAGGTCTGGAGGCGGCAGGGCCGGGCGCACCAGGTCGGAACCGGAAAGCCGAACGCCGGCGCTATCGCCGGTGAACAACGTGCCGTTGTCCAGCTGGTAGGAGACGTGGTGCGAGGCGTGGCCGGGCGTGGCGATGACGCTTACCTGCAGGCCGCCGAGGTTCAGCGTCTCTTCGCCCGCCACCGCCATCACCCGCTCCTGCTCGACGGCCACCATGCGGCCCCACAGCAGCTCGAGATCGTCGCCGTAGACGCGCTCGGCGCTGGCCATCAGGCGGCTGGGGTCGACCATGTGCCGCGCGCCGACCTCGTGGACCACCAGCCGTCCGCCATCCGCGCCGCGCAGCAGCGCGCCAGACGCAGCGGCGTGGTCGAGGTGGATGTGCGTCAGCAGCAGGTAGCGCAGGTCGGCGGGGTCGAGTCCCGCCTCGCGCAGGCCGGCCTCGACGGCCGCTTGCGTGGAGCCGGGCCCGCTCTCGACGAGCGCGAAGCCGCCCTGGGGCAGCTTCAGGGCGAAGACGGCGATGGTGCCCGGGTTCCCGAGGTGGCCGGTGTCGATCTGGATGACGCCGCCACCCAGGTCACGGACGCGGGGGTAGTCGGGCGGCACGACGCCGCCGGCGCCGCCGGTCACGCGGGCCGCTGCGCGAACCCGCCGGCCGTCGCCTTCTCGGCCACCTGGTTGGTGAGGGTGCCGATGCCCTCCACCGTCACCTCGACCAGGTCGCCGGGGCTGAGGGGCCCGACGCCTTCGGGGGTGCCCGTCAACACGACGTCGCCGGGTTCGAGCGTCATGAAGCGGCTGATGTACGAGAGGATCAGCGGCACCGGGAAGATCATGTCCGACGTGCGGCCGTCCTGCTTCACCTGGCCGTTCACGAGCGTCTGCAGGCGCAGGTCGGAGGGGTCGAGGTCGGTCTCGAGCCACGGCCCGACCGGGCAGAAGCCGTCGGCCGACTTGCCGCGCACCCACTGCAGGTCGGAGCGCTGCTTGTCGCGCGCGGTGACGTCCAGGGCGCACGTGTAGCCCAGGACGTGGTCGAGGGCGTCGTCGGGCTCGACGTCGCGCATGCGGTGCGCGATCACGACCGCCAGCTCGCCTTCGTACTGCAGGTCGTCGGTCCAGGAGGGGTACGGCACGTCGTCACCGGCGCCGGTGAGGGTGTTCAGGCCCTTCAGGAAGAGGCCCGGCTCCTGGGGCAGGCCGGCGCGGTCGTTGCCCATCTCGCGGATGTGCTCGGCGTAGTTGCGACCCACGCAGACGATCACCGATGGGTCGCAGGGCGGCAGCAGGGTGACGTCGGACAGCGGCACGCTGTGCCCACCGTGGCGGCCCAGCATGCCCGTCAGCTGGTGGACCATGCCGCCCTCGAGCTCTCCCCAGTGCACCCCATCGAAACTCCGGTAGCGGACCCTCTGCATGCTTCCCTCCAACGTTCGCGGACGCGCGGCCCGCCGTTCCCGGCCGGCGCCTTCAGGCCGCGCTCAGCCGCTCGGTGATGTCGTGCCACTCTTCCATCAGTTCCAGCAGTTCCGCCTCCAGCGTTGCATGCCTGGAGCCGAGCTGCGCGAGGACCTCGGCTTGTGTAGGAGGCGGGCCGGCGGAAGCCAGACCGCTCGGTCCGCCGTCGCCACCTGAACCCACCGTCTTTAGGAACGCCGCGTCGACGGCATCGGGCGCCGCCAGGGCGCGCGTCAGTTCGGCCAGCCGCTCTTCGGCCTCGTCGATCTCCGCTTCGAGGGCCTCCAGACGCCGCTCCATCTGCCACCGGCTGGGGCCGCGGTCCGCGGCACTCCGAGTCGAGGTGTACCGACCGTTCTGCCTGGAGGGAAAGTTGCCGTCGGAGTCGGCGTTCGCCTCACCCGGGCGCGCCTTGCCGACTCCTGCGTTCACACCGGTTGTACCGACCCCTTGCCCAGCAGCCGCTCTTGCCTTGCCAGCCGCCACCCGCTCCTCGCGAGCCGCCGCGCTGCGCGAAGCGGCACGGCGCTGGTAGTACTCCCAATCGCCGTCGAACTCCGTGAAACGCCCGTCGCGCACCTCCCAGACCTTCTCGGCCAGCGCCTGCAGGAAGCGCCGGTCGTGCGAGACGAACAGGAGGGTGCCCTCGTACGCCTGCAGCGCGGCCTCGAGCGCCGCGATCATCTCGACGTCCAGGTGGTTCGTCGGTTCGTCCAGTACGAGGAAGTTGTAGCGGCCCAGGGTCAGGTTGAGAAGCGACAGGCGGGCGCGCTCGCCGCCCGACAGGTCGTCGATGCGCTTGAACTGGGCGTCGTAGGGGAACATGAACCGGCCCAGGGCGTTGTGCGCCTCGACGTCGCCCATGCGCTGCAGCAGCTCCTCGAAGAGCGTGTTCTGCCCGTCCATGCCGCGCAGCTCCTGGTCGTAGTAGCCCAGGCGCACCCGCGCCCCGGTGCGGACGTGCCCCCGCGGGTCGTCGGACGCCAGCTCGCCCACGATCATCTTCAGAAGCGTGCTCTTCCCCGCCCCGTTCGGGCCCACCAGCGCCACCCGGTCGCCCTGGCGGAGCTCGAACGACACGTCCTCGAAGAGCGTTCGCCCCTGCACGCGCTTCGTGAGGTGGTCGGCGGTCATTACGATCGAGCCGCTCTCGTCGGCATCGAACGAGAAGCGGACGCTGCGTTCGCCGCGCTCCACCTCGTCGATCATCTCTCCTTCGAAGCGGTCGACGCGCTTCTGCATCGCCTTCGCGCGCCTATGTAGCTTGGCGTTCTGCCCCGCCCACTTCTTCATCTGGTCGGTGGCCGACTGCAGCCGCTCGCGCTCCTTCTCCTGATCGGCGCGCTGCATCGCCTGCAGGCGTTCCGACTCCTCGCGCGCCGCGCGGTAGGCGGTCGGGTTGCCGGGCCCGGTGCGCAGCTTCCCGCGCCCCACCTCGGCCGTGCGGCTGCAGGCGCCGTCCAGGAAGGCCCGGTCGTGCGACACGATCAGCGCCGCGCCCGGGTAGCGCGACAGGTGCCCTTCCAGCCACTGGCGCATCTCGATGTCCAGGTGGTTGGTCGGCTCGTCCAGCAGAAGAACGTCGGGCTGCGCCATCAGCAGCTGCGCGAGCCCGAGGCGCGTGCGCTCGCCGCCCGACAGTTGCCGCACCGGCTGGTGGTGCCGCTGGGCGAAACCCAGAGCGCTGAGAACCGCATCGCGCCGGGCGCGCCGCGCGTAGCCGCCACGCCGCTCGAAGGTGGCGTGCAGCTGCTCCCAGCGCTGGTAGACGGCCGGGTCGTCGAGCCCCGCTGCCTCCAGCTCCTTCAGCCGCTCCTCCAACGCGTCCAGCTCCGCGAAGGCCTTCGCCGCGACCTCCACCACCGTCTCGCTCTCCTCGAAACGCGGGTCCTGCTCGAGGTGCGCCAGCGTCACCTCGTCGGCGACGAACGCGCGGCCGCCGTCCGGCTCCTCGAGTCCCACCAGCAGCTTCAGCACGGTCGACTTCCCCGAGCCGTTGCGACCGATCAGGGCCACGCGCTCGTTGTCGCGTAGCTCCAGGGTGGCGTCGGAGAGGACTACCTGCTCGCCGTAGACCTTCTCTACGGCGTGTAGTGCGGCCAGTAGCATGGTCGTTAGTGTACCTCTGGTGCATGGAGCCCCGCGCTCTGGTCGCTCGGTGTGGCGGTGGGTGGGGCGGGCGTTCGAAGAGCTCAAGCTGCTAGCTGCGCTAGCAGCACAGGCTCTGCGAACGCCCGCCCCACCCACCTCGCTCGCCTTTGGCTTTGCGAGGCTGGGGGCGTGCCAGCGCTTGCGTCGTAAACTATGAGCTGTCAGATTACACTCGAGTTTTTCGTTGGCGACAAGGTGGTATCAGGCTCGGATGACTACGAAGGCACAACTACGCAAGTCGGCGCTCGGGCTTCCGGAGACCGAAGAGGTACTTCGAGATGGCCTTCCGGCCTACACCGTGCATGGACGGGTGTTCGCTGCCTTGGCGGAGAAGAATCAGGTCGTTCTTCCGCTGGATGAAGCAACGCTTCGCGCATCGTTCGGCCTTAGAACGGTCACGCAGGCGCACGGCCCGAACGGCGCACCGCTCGGCGTGTCCGTTCCCCTTGGGGACGTGAACGGCATGGAGTTGAACCGGCTCGTCTTCGAGTCCTGGCTCACCCAGGCGCCGACCGACCTTGCGACCATCGCCCGAGCCGCCATCAAAGGCGAAGCACCGACCGCCCCCGACGGACTGCCAAGCGCCATCGGCCGACCAGCCACCAGAGCGTTGCTACTCGCTGGCATCACCACCCTCGAACAGGTGGCTTCGCACAAGGAGGCGGAACTCCTCGCCCTGCATGGCATGGGGCCACGAGCACTCGAGATCCTGCGAGATGCCTTGGAGGCCACGGGACGGACCCTGGCAGACTGAAGCCTGCATACTCTCCGAACTGACTGGGGCCCGAGCACCCTCCACCCCGAGCCTCCTAAGGCAACCTGCGCCCGGATCCAAGCTCTGGCACGACCCCACCCTCACCGAACCACCCCGAAGCGGAAGTGGTCGGGCATAGTTTTCATCGAGCCTTGCCCACGGCTTGAGCTCGATGAAAACTATGCCCGACCACGTACCACACCGAACCACCCGGGCCCGGGGCGTGAAGCTCTAAGCGAAGCGCAGGTTGTCCTCCGACTCCATGTCGAACGCATGCAGCTTGTCGAGCCGCGTAAGGAACTCGACCTCATCGCCGGCCTTCACATCCGCGTGCGCGTCCACGCGCGCCACGATGCTCTGGTCGCCGCCGACGGTGGCGATGACGTGCGTCTCGGCGCCCAGCGGTTCCACCACTTCGACGGTGGCCTTGATGACGTTGTCGCCTTCGGGGATGTCGGTGTAGCCCCGCAGGTCGAGGTCTTCGGGGCGGATGCCGACGTAGACCTTCTTGCCGTTGTGCGCCGTCAGCTTGGAGGCCAGCTCGTCGCTGGGCAGCAGGTCGAACTGCGGGCTGCGCAGGCGGCCGTCCTGGACGGTGCCGACCATGAAGTTCATGGCGGGCGAGCCGATGAAGCCGGCTACGAACTTGTTGACGGGCCGGTCGTACAGGTTGATGGGGCTGTCGACCTGCTGGATGTAGCCGTCCTTCATGA